>JAZNQK010000124.1:0-10533 GCA_045590135.1 Faecousia sp. | reverse complement strand
AAAACAGTCAGTAATCGTAAGATTTACTGACTGTTTCTTGGCAGGGGCACAAGGACTTGAACCCTGAGCCTACGGTTTTGGAGACCGCCGCTCTACCAATTGAGCTATACCCCTATATATAAAAAGGCGAGAGCCTGTTGTTCTTGGTGGGCCCTCAGGGATTCGAACCCGGGACTATCCGGTTATGAGCCGGAGGCTCTAACCAACTGAGCTAAGGGCCCGTAAAAGCAGGTGCAGGGCACCGTTGCGCAGGTCATTATAACACTAAGGGCAAATTCTGTCAAGGCTTTTTAATAGGATAAAAATGGAAAAATTCTTCTTGAAAATAACACGATATCCGTTATAATGAGGTCAGACGGTACAATACGGCGAGGGGAGAAGAAACGATGGATCAAAGGCAAGAGCAGCTGAAAAGCTTAAAAAAGGAATATAAACGGGAAAAGCGGCGCATAGTGACCTTCTGGAAGGTACTGACTGTGTTAGGCTTTTTGGGCGCTGCATTACTGGCAGCTGCGGGAGCGTATCCTATGTATGCGCAAATGATCGCGCCGGTATTGCCGGCAGAGATTTTGCCTTACATAACTGCAAAGCTGCTGAAGATCCTTTGCGCTTGCGCACTGGTGGCGCTGGCGGTGGGCGTTTCCGCATCCATTATGTGGGGTAACGGGAAAAGAAAGCTGAAAAGAAGCGAAGCATTTCTCAGCTGGCGTACCTTGAAAGAAGTTTTACGGGAAGAAAAGGCAATGAAATAAAACAGATCCGCCGGCTTTTATCCTTATTGGAAAATTTACTGGACTTAGCAATAATAAGGCCCCCTCTGACGAGGGGGCCGGATGTCCGAAGGACAGACTGGGGGAGAGAAAACTACCCCTCAGTCAAAAATCAAACAGATTTTTGCCAGCTCCCCTGACAAGGGGAGCCTTTTATTTATTGTATCAATAGTTTTCAGCGTGGACTTCGAAATAGCTCTGGGGATGGTCACAGGTGGGGCAGACCTCAGGCACCTGCGTACCGACTATCAGATGACCGCAGTTGCGGCACTCCCAAACCTTGACCTCGCTCTTAGCAAAGACCTGTGCGGTCTCCACATTCTTCAGCAGCGCACGGTAACGCTCCTCGTGATGCTTTTCAATCGCAGCGACCAAACGGAACTTGGCAGCCAGCTCCGGGAAACCTTCTTCCTCGGCAGTCTTGGCAAAGCCTGCGTACATATCGGTCCATTCGTAGTTTTCGCCTGCGGCGGCAGCACCTAAGTTTTCGGCGGTATCGCCGATACCATTCAGCTCCTTAAACCAGAGCTTAGCGTGCTCCTTTTCGTTGTCGGCAGTTTTCAGAAACAGGGCAGCGATCTGCTCAAAGCCCTCCTTCTTTGCCTTGGATGCAAAATAGGTGTACTTATTTCTTGCCTCGGACTCACCGGAAAAGGCAGCCATCAGGTTTTTTTCGGTCTGTGTGCCAGCATATTTGTTTGCCATAATAATATCCTCCTTGGTAATTTTTTCTGTATTTAATATACCACGATAATCGTCTTTTGAAAAGAGGTTAATTCAACAAATATACACCTAAATTCAAATACCCTGCAAAGCTGACCCACAGAATATACGGCAGCAGCAGATCCCCGGCGCGTTCATCGATGGATGAGAAGGCGCGGATGGTCAGAAAAATAGCGATCCAAAGCAGTAAAAGCAGCCAAAATGCGGTCAGATACCAGCCAAGACCGAAAAATACCAAGGGCCAAAGGAAATTAAGGAATAACTGTATGCCGTACAATATCAGCGCATTGCGCTTTTGTGCTTTGTCAGCATCGGCGGTATATACCCGATAGGAAGCATAGCCCATCAGCAAATATAGCGCGCTCCAAACAATCGGGAACACCCATCCCGGCGGAGATAGAGGCGGCTGATTCATTTGCGAATACTCACGCATACCGCTGCCGCTGAGGATCCCGGCGAGAGCGCCCACCCCTAATGGAATGACAAGGCTGATGATAAACGGTTTCCACTTGATTTTCATAAAAGATCCCTCCCTTACCACTATATTAGCGGCAGGGAGGGCTTATCCATCGAAATATGGTTGCGCTTTTTACTTTGGGGCAGTATAATATCAAAGACCCAAGACTCGCTCCAAGTCTTCCTTGGGACGGTAGCCGAGGCTCTGCGCCTTGACCTGACCGTTTTCCAGCAGGATCAAGGTGGGAATGCTGGTGATACCGAACCGGGTGGCAAGCGCCATCTGCGTGTCCACATCCACCTTGCCGACGACCAGGTCAGTGTGATCTTTGGCGATCTCTTCCACGACGGGTGCGACCATACGGCAAGGTCCGCACCACTCTGCCCAGAAATCCAGCAAAACGGTGTTGTTGCGGGTCAGTTCGTCAAAATTTTCATTGGTTACAGTGATCAAAGACATAATTCTCACTCCTATACGGTATTTTGAAAGGGGATTTTACAATGGCAAATACCTGCGGCGGTAATTGCGGCAGCTGCGGCGGCTGCGGTGCAAGTCTGACGCTGAGTGCGCCGGAGCTGCAATTTTTGGAAAGATTGGGACAGATCCCGTTTTTGCCGGTGGCGAGAAAGGCTTACGATATGCTGCCGGTCTTTTTGGAAGATGATGACCAGTCCTCTGAAGTTTACACCAAGGTTTTGGTAAACTTAGAGGCAAAGGGCATTATCAGCATTGATTACGATAAGCCCTTACAGGGTGTGGATATGTCTGCCTATGCCGCTTATCCGGTCCAGGGCAGCATCGCCTTGACAGCCTTTGGCCAGCAAGTGCTGGAAACCGTGCAGCTGCAAGGCATTCAGGAATAAGGAAGTGGGTGTTGCCTTATCATAAGGCAACACTTTTTTGCTGCGTAGGGCGGGGGCTTGCTCCCGCCGTTGCTTATACCATCAAACTGCACACAAGCCTTGTGTAGGCTGTGGGATCTTCCAAAGGCAGATCCGCCATCAAAAGTCCCTGGCAGTAGAGGATCTGGGCAAGATCCTTTGCTTTTATGGGATCTTCTGTCATCATCCGCTGTAAGGCTTTGACCGCATCGTGTTCCGGATTCAGCTCTAAGATCCGTACAGAAGGGAAGTCGGCGTCCGGATTGACCCGGCGCATATATTTCTCCATTTCAAAGCTCATACCCGAGCCGGGAGTCAATATCACAGGATGCTCGCCCAGATTACCGGAAAGCTTAACCTCCTTGACCTGCTCACCGAGAGAATCCTTAACAAAGGTCAAAAAGCCCTTCAACGCCTCAGCCTTTTCTTCCATTGTCTTCTTTTCATCCTCGGTCTGCAGCCCCAAATCCTCGGTAGCGGCGTTGCAGAAACGCTTTTGTTCGTAATCTGTCAGCATCTGAGGGATGAACTCATCCACCTCGTCAGTAAACAGCAGCACATCGTAACCCTTACCTGCCAGAGTCTGCACCTGAGGCAGCTTGCTGAGCCGATCCTTGCTTTCGCCGGGGATATAGTAGATCTTCTCCTGGCCCTCGGGCATAGCCTCCACATATTCCTTCAATGTGACAAGCTTGCCCTGCTTATGACTCCAGAACAGCAGCAGGTCCTGCACAGCGTCCTTGTGGATGCCGTACTCAGCCACCGCACCGTATTTCAGGCTTCGGGAGAAGGCGGCATAAAACTGCTCATACTTTTCCCGGTCGTTATTGAGCATTCCGGTGAGCTCAGATTTGATTTTCTTTTCGATGTTTTTGGCAATGATGGAAAGCTGGCGGTCATGCTGCAGCATCTCGCGGCTGATGTTTAAAGACAGATCCTGGCTGTCCACCACACCGCGCACAAAGCTGTAGTACTCCGGCAGCAGGTCCTCGCAGGAGTCCATGATCATCACGCCGGACGAATACAGCTGCAGGCCACGCTTATAGTCCTTGGTGTAGAAATTATAGGGTGCCTTGCCGGGAATATACAGCAGTGCCTTGTAAGAAACGCTGCCCTCAGCACTGGTGTGGATCACGCCCAGAGGCTTGTTGTAGTCAAAAAACTGCTCCCGGTAGAAGCTGTCATACTCTTCTTCGGAAACATCCTTTTTGCTGCGCTGCCACAATGGCACCATGGAGTTCAGTGTCTCCAACTCGGTATATTGCTCATATTCCGGCTTGTCCTCAGGGGAGTCTGCCTTTTTCCGGGACTTTGTGACCTCCATCCGGATGGGATAACGGATGTAATCAGAATATTTTTTGATCAGGCTGCGCAGCTGATATTCCTCAAGAAACTGAGAGTACTTCTCCTCCTGCGTATCAGCCTTAAGGGTCATAATGATATCCGTGCCTACGCTGCTACGGTCAGCCTCTTCAATGTAGTAGCCGTCTGCTCCGTCAGAGACCCACTTCCAGGCGGTATCCTGACCGTATTTTTTAGAAATAACAGTAACGGAATCTGCCACCATAAAAGCAGAGTAGAAGCCAACGCCAAACTGTCCGATGATATCGATATCTTCCGTCTTTTCCATTGCCTGCTTAAAGCCCAGAGAGCCGGACTTGGCGATAGTGCCTAAGTTTTCCTCCATCTCCTCTTTGGTCATGCCGATGCCGTTGTCAGATACGGTGAGCATACCGTCGCCCCGGGTGATGGTGATGGCAAGATCCTCCCGGGAAAGACCCACCTTGTCGTCGGTAAGGGCGGTGTAGGCCAGCTTGTCCATAGCGTCGGAGGCGTTGGAAATGATCTCCCGCAGGAAGATCTCCCGATGGGTGTAGATGGAGTTGATCATCAGATCCAGCAACCGCTTGGATTCTGCCTTGAATTGTTTTTTGCGCATAATACACATCTCCTTTTAGCACTCGAATTGGTTGAGTGCTAATATTATACCGCAGAAAATTAAAATTGCAACCCTTTGGAAAAAAGTTCTTTTATTATTCACAATTATGTGCTATGATTAAAATGTATAATTATGTGCCTGCGAGGGAGTTAAATATGATCACAGTTAGTAATTTAGGTATGCAATTTGGCGGACAGTGGCTGTTTCAGCATGTGGACCTGCAATTTCTGCCGGGCAACTGCTATGGTATCATCGGTGCAAACGGCGCCGGCAAATCCACATTTCTGCGGCTTTTGACCGGGGAGCTGGAGTCTACCTCCGGCGACATTCATATTGATCCGGATAAGCGTGTGTCCGTGTTGAAGCAGAATCAGAACGCCTATGACGACTTTACGGTAATGGATACCGTCATTATGGGCAACCAGCATCTGTATGATGTGATGAAGGAAAAGGATGCCATTTACGAAAAGCCGGACTTTTCCGATGAAGACGGTATGCGTGCATCCGAGCTGGAAGCGGAATTTGCGGAAATGGGCGGCTGGGAGGCAGAGAGCGATGCATCCCGCCTGCTGCAGGGTCTGGGCATCGGCACAGAGCTGCATTATGATCTGATGAGCACCGTCGACCCCCGACTGAAAGTGAAGGTTTTGCTTGCCCAGGCGCTTTTCGGCAACCCCGACATTGTAATGCTGGACGAGCCAACCAACAACTTAGATATTGAAGCCATCAACTGGCTGGAAGACTTTTTGCTGGACTTCCCGGGAATGGTCATCGCCGTGTCCCACGACCGACACTTCCTGAACACCGTCTGTACCCACACCGTGGATATCGACTACGGCAAGATCAAGATGTATGTGGGCAACTACGATTTCTGGTACGAATCCTCTCAGATGGTCCAGGCAATGATCCGCAACAAAAATAAGCGCAATCAGGAAAAGATCGAAGAGCTGCAGCTGTTCATTCAGCGTTTCTCCGCCAACAAGTCCAAGGCAAAGCAGGCTACCGCCCGCAGAAAGCTGCTGGATAAGCTGACCGTTGAGGAAATGCCCTGTTCCACCCGCCGGTATCCCTTCGTGGGCTTTATGCCGGAGCGGGAGCTGGGTAAGGATATTCTGACTGTCAACGATGTGTCCGTCACCGTGGACGGTGTCAAGCTGCTGGACAAGGTCTATTTCTCTGTGGGAAAGAACGATAAGATCGCCTTTGTGGGCGAAAACGAGCTGGCACAGACGGCGCTGTTCCAGGTGCTGATGGGCGAGCTGGAGCCGGATGAGGGAAGTGTCAAGTGGGGCATCTCTACGATCCGCAGCTACCTGCCTAAGGATAATTCTGAATATTTCGACGGTAATACTATGGAGCTGGTGGATTGGCTGCGGCAGTATTCTGTCAAAAAAGACGATGTGTACCTGCGCGGCTTCTTAGGCAGAATGCTGTTTAGCAACGAAGATGTATTCAAGCAGGTAAATGTTCTGTCCGGCGGCGAAAAGGTTCGGTGTATGCTCTCTAAAATGATGCTTAGCGGTGCCAATGTGGTGTTGCTGGATCAGCCCACCAACCATCTGGATATGGAATCCATCCAGGCTGTAAACAAGGGCCTGGAAGCCTTTAACGGTGTAGTACTGCTTGCCTCCCACGATCACGAAATGCTCACCTCCACCTGTAACCGCGTTATCGCCTTCCAGCCGGACGGCACCATTGTCGACCGCTATGGCACTTACGACGATTACCTCCAGTGGATGGCACAGAATAAACAGCAGTAATTTAAGTTGTCATTGCGAACCGGTGCGCACACTGGTGTGGCAATCTCCAAAAACGAAGGAGAATAACGATGAAAAAAATCTTAGATATCATTACCAATAAAATGCAGCAGGCATTCGTCGATGCCGGCTATGACGCTGCTTACGGCAAGGTGACTGTGTCCAATCGACCGGACCTTTGCCAGTATCAGTGCAACGGCGCGCTCTCTGCCGCAAAGGCATATAAGTGTGCCCCTATTCAGATCGCCAATGCGGTGGCGGAAAAACTGGACAAGGCAGACTTTTCCAAGTGCGAGGCAGTGATGCCCGGCTTTATCAACCTGAATGTCAGCGACGCGTTTCTGCAGGCGTATCTGGAGGAAATGCGCACCGCAGAGGATTTCGGCGTGGAAAAGCTGGGCACAGGACAGACTGTGGTGGTAGACTACGGCGGACCCAATGTGGCAAAGCCCTTGCATATTGGCCATTTACGCTCAGCTATCATCGGCGAGAGCATCAAGCGGCTCTTCAAATTCTTCGGCTACAACACCATTGGTGATATCCATTTGGGCGATTGGGGTCTGCAGATGGGTCTGATCATCACCGAGCTGCGCTGCCGTCAGCCTCAGCTTTGCTATTTTGATGAAAGCTATACCGGCGAGTATCCGCAGGAAGCGCCCTTTACTATCTCGGAGCTGGAGGAGATTTATCCTGCAGCGGCTGCAAAGAAAAAAGAGGACGAGGCTTTTGCAGAGCAGGCCCATACAGCTACCTTTGAGCTGCAGAGCGGCCGCCGGGGCTATCGGGCTTTGTGGGAGCACATTATGCGTCTTTCCCTTGCGGATATGCGCAAGATCTATGATGAGTTGAATGTGCACTTTGAGGCATGGCTGGGTGAAAGCGACGCGGATCCCTATATCCCTGCTATGGTCGACGATATGAAAAAACGGGGGATCGCTGTGCAGTCTGAGGGCGCGTGGGTGATCCCGGTTCAGCGTGACGACGACAAGAAAGAGATCCCACCGTGTATCCTTGTCAAGTCCGATGGCTCCGCCATTTATGCCACCACAGACCTTGCTACCATGATCCAGCGTATGCGCGATTTCAAGGCGGACCGGATGTTCTACATCACCGATAAGCGCCAGAGCCTGCACTTTGAGCAGGTGTTCCGTGCCGCAAAGAAAAGCGGCATCGTGCCGGAAGAATTCCCCTTGGATCACTTGGGTTTTGGTACAATGAACGGCGCTGACGGCAAGCCCTTCAAGACTCGGGAGGGCGGCGTAATGCGCTTAGAGCGGCTCATTAAGGAAATGACCGACTTTGTCCGGGCGAAGGTCGTGGAGAACAAGATCGTTGCTGACGGGGAAGTGGAGGATACCACCAGGAAGATCGCCATGGCAGCGCTGAAGTACGGCGACCTTTCCAACCAGCCTACCAAGGACTATGTCTTTGATATGGATCGCTTTGCGGCTTTTGAGGGTAATACCGGTCCTTACATTCTGTACACTATCGTGCGGATCAAGAGCATTCTTGCCAAGTACGGAGAATGGGAAAACCTTCCTGTTCAGGCGCCTGCCAATGAATGCGCCAAGGAATTGATGCTGTCCATCACCAAATTTGCTCCTTCCATGGAGGCTGCTCTGAATGCGGCTGCGCCCAATTTGGTCTGCGCCTATATCTATGAGCTTGCCGGCTGTGTCAATAAGTTCTACCACGAGACCCGGATCCTTACGGAAGAGGATAAGTCTTTGCAAGCAGGCTATATTGCTCTGATCGCCCTGGCAAAGGGCATCCTGGAGACCTGTATCGATCTGCTTGGCTTCTCCGCCCCGGACAAAATGTAAAATATACGAAAAAACACCGAAACAACTGTTTCGGTGTTTTTTCGTTGCAATCTGTGATTTTTTGTGATAATATCTAAATATCCTTGAGAGGAGGAATGATCATGTACGACTATTCTTATGGCTACGGAAACGATTTTGCTGTTACGCCGGATTTTGGGTCTGGTCTCGCCGGTGCAGGAATGGCTGTGATAGGCGGCGTTCTTGCAATCATTCTGATCATTTACATAGCGTATCTTGCCTTTGCACTGGTGTGCTATATTTTCCGGTCTTTGGGACTGTATTCTATCGCCAAGCGGCGCGGGATCTACAGCCCCTGGCTTGCCTGGATTCCTGTGGGCAATCTTTGGATCTTAGGAAGCATTTCCGATCAGTATCAGTATGTGGCAAAAAGCAAGGTGAAAAAGCGCCGTAAGGTGCTGCTGGGTCTGTCCATTGCGTCCATAGTGCTGGCACTTCCCATGGGTATCACCGCCGGTGTTGCATCTGCAATGGGAGCAATGGATTCTTCTGCAATGCTTTCCGGTATGCTGTTTGTATTGACGGTCTTTGCCCTTGGTGTGATCAGCATTCTAAGCGCTGTGTTCTACTACATTGCGCTGTATGATCTGTACCGGTCCTGTGCCCAGTCAGACGCTACGCTGTATTTGGTCCTGAGCATTTTGTTCCCGGTGGCAGAGCCGTTTATGGTATTTGCCTGCCGGAATAAGGACGAGGGTATGCCGCCCCGGCAAGCAGCCACTCAGCCGGGAGCCGCAGAAGCGCCGGTGATCGATGCAGACACCGACGAAGGCGAAGCAACAGAAGAGGATTTTGTGGAAGTGTAAAATAAAAAAGCAGCTGCGTCGCACACTGCCATTAAGTTAGTGTCATTGCGAACCAGTGACCGTGTCACTGGTGTGGCAATCTCCCGGACCAACTCCGGTTTTAGAGATTCCCACACCAGTGTGCGCACTGGCTCGGAATGAAATTTTTCTCTTAACTTAGTGACATTGGATGCATCGCAGCTGCTTTTTATTATACGCAATATGGTAGGACGGGGGCTTGCTCCCGCCGCGTATGCTATCTTTCTATACCAAATAAAGGCCTTGCCACCTTTTTATAAAGCAGCAGCGTCAGCACAGACACGCTGATGCCTTTTATGAGATTCAAAGGTGCGACTGCCAAGAGGACAAAAGTGGAAACAGAGGAAATACCGCCGTTAATGGCAGCACCCATACCAATGATATTGTCCAAAGGCAGACCGAACAGCTGGGAGAATTTGGGCAGTAAATAGATGGCGTTGAAGGCGCTGCCAAAGACGGTCAATACAGCAGTACCGGCGATCAGACCCCAAAGGGCGCTTGCTTTGCTTTTTTTGGTATGATACACGATGACGGCAGGAAGCACCAGGCTGCAGCCAACGGCAAAGTTGGCAAAATCTCCCACAAAGGCGGTGCTGGTGCCCTTCATCAGGAGCTTGAGCAGGATCTTTACCGCTTCGCAAATTACAGCAGCGGAGGGCCCGAGATAGAAACCGCAGAGCATTACCGGCAGCTCGGAAAAGTCTAACTTATAAAATTCCGGTGCCAGGAAGAGCAGTGGGAAGTCCAGCATATGCAGCACCGCGGCAATGGCGGCGCAGATACCGATGATACTGATCCGCCGGGCAGGGGATACGGCGCGCGCTTTGATCAGAAAACGCTCTGCCAGCTTGGATAAAAAGCCAAGAGCAGCCACGATCAATATGCAGATTCCGATAAACTGTAGGTTGTTCCGGATCTGTTCTAAAAGCTCCATAATGTGAATCCTCCACTATAAAAGAATGCGCCCTGAGCATAGCCTCAGGGCGCAAAGAATATACACCTTGCCTGATCTTCTTCCATCCAGACTTTACTGTCGGTATCGGAATCGCACCGATTCAGCGCGTGAGCGCTCGCGGACTATCACCGCCGGTCGGGAATCACACCCTGCCCTGAAGATATGCACTTTTCTAAAGCATACCACGCGCGCATAACCTTGTCAACCCCACGGCTGTGTGGTATAATAACACAAATTCCGGTTTAACGCGCTGTCGCGCAAATTGAGAATTGAGAATGGAGAATTGAGAATCAAGGTATTTCCTCCGGAAATGATTTAAATAGTTGCCGTAGGCAACACAATAATTCTACATTCTCCATTCTACATTATTTCAGTTTGTCGGTGCA
>JAZNQK010000123.1:0-14489 GCA_045590135.1 Faecousia sp. | reverse complement strand
TCCTCAAACATGCACTTACGCAGGTACGCCCGCATGTGGTCATCGTCCATGCAGGATTTGACCGTATCAAAGCCCTCCAGCATGGCGTAGGGGATCATGGAGGTGTGGGCACCGTTGAGGATGCGCACCTTCCGGGTGCGGTACATGGAAAGATCGTCGGTGACGATGATATTCAGGCCGGTCTTGTCCAGGGGCAGCTCCTGCAGGATGCACTGGGGGCCTTCGATGACCCACAGGTGGAACAGCTCGCTGGTGTTGAGCATATTGTCCTCGTAGCCCAGATCGATGTTCTCGCCTCTGGGATAGCCGGTAACGATACGGTCAACCAGGGTGTTACAGAAAATGTTGTCATTTTCCACCCAGGCGCAGAAATCTGCACTCCAGCCCCACAGCTTTGCGTAGTCGATAATGTACTGCTTCAGGGTTGCGCCGTTCTTGTCGATCAGCTCACAAGGCAGGAAGATGAAACCCTTCAGTCCCAGCTCAAACCGCTTCTTCAGCAGCAGAGCGACCTTGGCAGGGAAGGTGACATTGGGAGCGTTCTCTGCTTTGTCCTCACCGTTAAAGCAGATGCCGGACTCGGTAGTGTTGGAGATCACGAAACGGAAGTCGGGATTCTCAGCCAGCTTCAGATAAGCATTCCAATCCTTGAAAGGCTCAACAGTGCGGGAGATCACATCTACGATCTTCTTTTCCACAGTGGGAACGCCATTCTTCATACCCCGCATAATGTGGGTATACACGCAGTTCTGCTCCTCCAGCTTGGCGCACATACCCTGCTCAATGGGCTGCACCACAACAACGGAAGCGTCAAAATCGGTGGCCTCGTTGGTCAGCTGAATGATCCAGTCAGCGAAGCCGCGCAGGAAGCCGCCTTCGCCGAACTGAATAACTCTTTCAGTACGCTGTGTTTTGTTAAACATAGTCATTCCTCCAAAATTAATATTATTTGGGTTCTATGGTTACAGTGTATCGCAAAAATATCTTGTTTTCCTTGAATTTTTTGCTTAAAACCATAAAAAACAGGAAAATCTTGCTTGACTGTATCTGTCCGGTGTGATACGCTGACTGTGGAGGCGAAAAATATGATCGTTCAGTATAAAGATCCCCCCATATCCTATGATAAGGTAACGAACCGTCGCAAGGTATCGCAGACCCATTTTCATTATCAACATGAGCTGTATTATCTGGTGAGCGGTGAGACCAAATATTTTGTGGGCGATGATATTTTCCATCTGCATACCGGTGATTTTATTTTCGTGCCCAGAGAAGTGATCCATAAAACCGATTCGGAAAGCTGCTTGCAAAATGAGCGTATTCTTATCAGCTTTGAGGACAGTATCGTGGCCGCTGAATATCGGGATGTTTTAGAGGAATTGGGCAGAATCAAGCTGATCCGCATCAGTCCCAATAAACGCTATCAGGTGGAGGAGCTTCTGCACAAACTGGAAAAGGAAGAAAAGCGCATCGATGGCTACCGACAGATGTTGACAGGCCTGTACATTATGGAACTGCTGACCCTGCTCTGCCGATACAAGACCGCAGAAACCCTTCCGGAAACAGAGTCAGAAAAACAGATCAGCGCCATCACAGAACACATCAGAAGCAATTACGGTCAGGAACTTTCCTTGAGTGCTTTGAGCCGCCGCTTCGGGCTCAGTGAAAGCTGTTTGTGCCGGAAGTTCAAGGCGGTCACCGGTATGGGACTCAATGAGTATATTACCAATGTGCGTATCCACAATGCCGCCCAGCTGCTCACAGCAGGCGACTTCACAGTAACAGAGGTTGCCAACCGTTGCGGCTATGCAGACAGCAATTACTTTGCATCTGTTTTCAAAAAAATCAAGGGCACTACGCCCTTAAAATTCTCCCGCTCTCAGAACTGATGCCCATCTGTCATTGTACCCCCTTGTCATTGCGAACCAGTGACCGATGTCACAGGTTCGCAATCCGGGTAAGATAACCCACAAAAAACATAAATACCGGATACACGGTAAATGCGTGTATCCGGTATTATTTAGCCGTTTTTCTTCAATTTTCTCTTTGTGCCGTCCGGTTCCACAATGTAGGTATTGTCCAGCTGACCGGTAAGACTCGCCTTCACAGAATCAATGTAGATCCTGCGCAGCTTATCCCGTTCAACGGTCTCCTCTGCAGTCAGTCCTTCAGTTTTTGCCTTTTTTGCCAGTTCGTTGATCCTTGCGATCACATCGTCCATTTTCATATTATCACCTCATAGATAGCGCTCAATGAGAACGCTGATCCTGCCTTTCTTTGTTTCGCCGCCGACGGTGGCAAGCTTAATTTTTCCAAGGCCGCGCACGCTGACGGTGCTGCCTTCTTCTACAGTCTTATCCGGCTTTTCACAGGGCAGACCGTTTATGGATGCCTTGCCCACAGTGACATATTGCGCCGCTGCGCTGCGCCCTATACGAAAACCGGAGGATATAACACTGTCCAACCGCACGGATGCCAGAGTGTCGCGGATCTGTTTTGTTTGGGGAGCCGGCACGCTGACATCCCGCAATGCGATTTGCTCCAAATGTAAATGCGTCCGTCCTGCAGCTGTGAAATTTTGCAAAAGGTAGGGCATGATCTCGGCAGTCACAAAAAAGTCGCAGCTGCCGCAGCCCACGCAGATATCGCCGACACATTCTCTGCTGATTCCTGCACCCATCAGCGCCCCTAAAAAGTCCCGATGGCTGGGTGTGTCGCCCTGATAAAAAGTTGCGCGCAGACACTTTACAGGACTGTCCTCACTATATAAATGTTCCTCGTCCAGATAATCCGGAAGATAAATAAGCATTTTTCTTTCTGCCTCGGTATAGCCGCCAAAACGCACAAGTCCTTCGGTATTGCCAAACAGAAATCTGCATAGCTCCAATTCCCGTGGGGAGAGGAAGGCGGTATACGAAACAATGTTTTTCCGGCTGCCCAGCGTAATTTTATCCCATACCTTTGCCAGCAGCAGCTTATCCTCCGGTGACTGGGCGATTTTTTCAATATTGCTTCGGTCCATATCATCACCAAAGGTATTATACCATTATAATTTGCGTTTGCAAGGAAGTTTTTCTTGTTTCCTGAAAAGCTTTCATATATAATGGTGAAAGAAAGCAGGTGATAAGATGACAGTCGGTATTATCGGCGGCGGCGCATCGGGAATGGCAGCGGCTTTGGCAGCAGCGGAAAATCCCAATGTGCAGGTGCTGCTGCTGGAACGGCAGGCGAGGGTAGGCAAGAAGCTGCTTGCCACCGGCAACGGCAGATGTAATCTCACCAACCGGAATCTGTCTGAAAACCGTTACCACGGCGATGCGCCGGAATTTGTCCGGTATGCACTGGAAAAAATGGATGTTGACAGGACATTAAAATGGTTTTCAGCCCTTGGTCTTTACACAGTCACGGAAGCAAGCGGCAGAGTGTACCCCTATTCCGATCAGGCAAATTCCGTGGTGGATGTGCTGCGCTTTGCATTAAATAAACCGAATATTACCCTGCGTACCGGCTTTGAGGTGCGTAAGGTGCGCCGTACGGAGGCAGGCTTTGCGGTAACCTCTGACGACGAAACGATTAGCTGCGATAAGCTGATCATTGCCTGCGGCGGCCTGGCGGGCACAAAATTGGGCGGCTCTATGTCCGGCTATAAGCTGCTGGGAAGTTTGGGTCATAGATCCACCCGGCTGCGTCCTGCACTGGTGCAGCTGAAGACCGGCTGGAACGGCGTTGCCGCTTTGAAGGGTGTCCGGGCAAATTGCCGGGCGCAGATTTGGCATAATGACACTTTGTGGCTGCGCAGCAGCGGTGAAGTGCAGTTTACCGATTATGGCCTGTCCGGCCCTGTAATCTTTGAAATATCCAGAGATGTTTGCACCTTGCCCGGCCGGTGGGTGTGCAAGCTGGACTTTTTGCCCCAATGGGATATCTCCCGGCTGAAAGAGGAGCTGACCCGGCGCGTGTGTACCCAGCTGCCGGTGGAAGAGCTGTTTACCGGAATCCTTCATAACCGTCTTGGCAGAGTGCTGACCAAAGCCGCCGGTATCAGCGGCGGTCAGCAGATCGCGCAGCTTTCCCAGCAGGATATGGAAAGCCTTTGCCAAACGGTAAAAGCTTTTGAAATTTCCCTGACTGAGCCCTTGGGAATGGACAGCGCGCAGGTCACTGCCGGCGGTGTGCGCACCGATGGCTTTGACCCGGAAACGATGGAAAGCCGCACTGTACCGGGTCTTTATGCCTGCGGCGAGGTGCTGGACATTGACGGTGACTGCGGCGGTTACAATTTGCAGTGGGCGTGGAGCTCCGGCTTCCTGGCAGGCAGCAGCGCCGGAAAGGAAACGCTATGATCCGAATTCGAGAAATCGCCCTGCCGCCGGAGCATAATGTATCTCAGTTGCATTTTGAAGCGGCGCAGCTTTTGAAGATTCCCAATTCCAAATTGCGCCAGCTGCGGATCGTGCGCCGCAGCATCGATGCCAGGAAAAAGCCTGATGTGAAGATCGTCTATACCGTAGATGTAAAAATAGACGGAAACGAACAAAAAATATTAAAGCAGAGCCGTTGCCGCCGGGCAGCCATTGCGCCCGTAAGCTATTATAAAGCACCCAAGTCTGCACCGGAAGCAAAGTACAGACCCGTTGTGGTCGGCTTTGGTCCGGCGGGTATGTTTGCCGGACTGATACTGGCACAGGCAGGCCTTCGTCCTGTCATATTGGAACGGGGAGCAGATGCGCTTACCCGGAAAGAAAAGGTAGAGCACTTTTTTGCAACCGGAGAGCTGGACGAAAAAACCAATGTTCAATTCGGTGAGGGCGGTGCAGGTACCTTTTCCGACGGCAAGCTCAATACCGGTGTGAACAATCCCCGGATCGGCTGGGTGCTGGAGCAGTTGGTTTTTGCCGGCGCACCGGAGCAGATCCTTTTCGATGCCAAACCCCACATCGGCACCGATGTGCTTGTGGATGTGGTGCAAAATATTCGCCGGCGGATCATTTCCTTAGGCGGCGAGATCCGCTTTGACACCCAGGTCACGGACATCTATGCTGAAAACGGTATGGTTTCCGGTTTGCAGCTGAATGGCGAGGAGCGTCTGGACTGCGATAGGGTGATATTGGCTATCGGACACAGCGCCCGGGATACCTTTGAAATGCTGCTCAGCCGGAGCATAGCGATGGAGGCAAAACCCTTTGCCATGGGCGTCCGCATCGAGCATCTTCAAAGCAGGGTCGATCTTTCCCAGTATGGCTGCAATGATCCTGCGCTGCCTCCGGCAGACTACAAGCTGGTAAAGCACCTGGATAATGAAACAGTGTATACCTTTTGTATGTGTCCCGGCGGATATGTGGTGGCAGCTGCGTCAGAAGCCGGCGGCGTTGTCACCAACGGAATGAGCTATGCAGACCGCGCAGGAGAGAATGCCAATGCCGCGTTGCTGGTCACGGTGAATCCTGCAGATGTGCCCGGAGACGGACCGCTTGCGGGAATGTACTGGCAAAGAAGCATTGAACAGGCGGCTTTCCGCGTGGGCGGCTATCAAGCGCCTGCCCAGCTGGTGGGTGACTTTTTGCAGCACCGACCCAGTACCGGTCCCGGCAACGTGCAGCCCACATACCGACCCGGTGTGACCTGGTGCGACCTGCATAATGTGCTGCCGGAAAAATTGACCCGGGCGCTGGAGAAAGCGATCCCCCAACTGGAAGAAAACCTTTCCGGTTTTTCTGCACCGGAGAGCGTGTTGACTGCCCCGGAGACAAGAAGCTCTTCTCCTGTGCGGATCGTCCGGGATGAAAGCAAGCAGTCTGTGGGCTTGGCAGGCTTATTCCCGGCAGGTGAGGGCGCAGGCTACGCCGGCGGCATTATGTCCGCTGCTGTGGACGGCATCCTCTGCGCAGAAGCACTCATAAACGCCTTATAACAAAGCTCCCGGAGCATGCAGAAATGTTCGCTAAGAACATTTCTCCATGCTCCGGGAGAATTTATTTCTGTGCCAATATAATTAAAAGAATAATTTGCAGTGCCAGAATCACCGGTATCCCTGCCGTAAAGGACACATGTTTTGTCTTGTGCCGTACAGCATACATTCCCAAAAGACAGCCGACACTGCCTCCAACAAATGCAATAACAAAGAAGGTCCGCTCCGGGATCCGCCAAAGATTATTTTTGGCTTTATGCTTGTCCGTAAGCATAAGTATAAAGCCCAACGCATTGATTATTAGCAGGTAAATAAGTACGATGTCCATATCTTAGCCTTTCTGGAGGGATCACAGTGAAAAAAATCATAATTGCTGCAGCATTGCTGCTTCTTTTGACCGGCTGTTCTCAGCCAACCTTTGAGACCCTGGGCGATCCGGGTGTGCAGACGGATATCTCTGCAGCCGCACAGATATTGCTTGAGCTGCCGGAGGAGGCTTCCGCAGCGGTGATGGAATCCGAGGATGCGGGAAAGATATATTTGTGTGATGGCTATACCGTGAGCGTACAGACCCTTCCCGGAGGAGACCTGGACCGGACTTTTCGACAGACCACCGGTTTTTCCAGAGATGCGCTTACAGTTATGCACACCCGTCAGGGCGAAATAGTGCGCTATGAAAGTGTATGGTCATCAGCCGGAGAAAACGAAGATCATATCGGAAGAATCGTGGTTTTAGATGACGGAAATTATCATTACACAGTCAGCGTAATGGCACCTTATACTGCCGCTGGTGACCTTGCAGCCACCTGGCAGAATATTCTAAACAGTGTTAACCTTCATACTGCTGCATAGCCGCGCTGCAAAGCTGCTTGCATTGCTCGATCACGGATTGGGGATATAGGATCCTTGCTTTATCACCAAAGCCGATGACCCAGCTTAAGAACATGGGAGAAACCGCCACAGGCACAGTAAAGTTGAAATACTCTTCGCCGTCGGGGATGAGCATAATATCCTTACCGAATCGGTCAATGACCACATTGATAAGGCTCCTGTGGAAACGCAGCTTCACATTCACTTCATCGCCTGCATACATCTGAAACAGCTGATTGGCGTGCTCTACCAGAGCCTTTCCCGTCAGCTCCGGACAGGGCAGCCGGTTTTCATCCGTCACACGGATGTCACTCATCCGGTCCACCCGATAGGCAGTTACCCCGTGGCGCTGGGATAAGGCAAGCAAATAACAGTTTTCGTGATCCTGGCAAAGTCCGTATGGGCTTGCCAGGTATTCTTTTTCCCGGTAAGCGCGTTGAGCGCTGATGTTCCAGTCGAAATAGCGGAAAGCGATCTGCTTACCCCTGGAGATGGCATCCTGAATGGTATCCACATTGTAGAGGATGGACTCATTCATACTCTTGACCCGACCGGACACCAGCACATTGCGCCGCATCAGCATGGCATCGTGCTCGTTGCACTGATTGCAAAGCTTTTCGATCAGCTCCCGGGATTTCTTTTCTGTTAAGTACCGGCTGGACTGGACAGCGTCGATGAGCAGCTTCAGCTCCGGAAGCTGGAAGTTTCTGGGAGATGCCACATAGTAGCCGCCGTTCTTGCCTGCGACGGAAATAATATCGATGCCGTATTCCTGCAAAGCGGCAATGTCTGAGTATACGGTCTTTCTGTCACACTTGATCCGGTGCTGCCGGTCCAGCATAGAGATCAGCTCACCGGTCTTTACAGGATGGTCCTGATGGGAGTTTTTCTCCAGATAGTCCAAAATATAAAGGATCTTCAGCTTTTGATTGTCGGATTTCGGCATAATATACACCTCCGCAGGATTTTTTCTCATTATAACACAGTCTTGAAAATTAAGGAATGGGGAAATTGCTTTTTGCAGAAAAATATGCTATGATGCACAAAAGGATGTGATCATGATGCTGTATTTGGGATGCCACCTGAGTGCATCAGACGGATTTCTTGCAACAGTAAAGACTGCAATGGATATCGGGGCGAATACCTTTGCCTTCTTCACCCGTAATCCCAGAGGCAGCCGCGCAAAACAAATCGACCCATCAGATGCAGCGGCCGCGATGCAGCTTTTATCGAAAGAGAGTTTTGGTCCATTGGTGGCTCACGGCGCTTATACCATGAATCTGTGTACCGCTGACCCGGATGGGCGTGCCTTTGCAGCATCGGTGCTGGCAGATGATCTGAAAAGGATGCGCTATCTTCCCGGTAATTACTACAATTTCCATCCAGGCAGTCATGTTTCCCAGGGAACGGATACCGGTATCAGTCAGATCTGTGATGCTTTAAAAGCAGCCTTGCAGCCCGGCTACCCGGTGACGGTCCTGCTGGAAACTATGGCAGGCAAGGGTAGTGAGATCGGCGGCAAGTTTGAAGAAATTAAAATGATTATAGATGGAACAGGCAGTGATCAAGTAGGAGTCTGCCTGGATACCTGTCATATTTTTGATGGTGGCTATGATATTGTAAAGGATTTGGATGGCGTGCTTTCTCAGTTTGACCGGATCATTGGTTTGGATAAGCTCAAGGCGCTGCACCTGAATGATTCGAAAAATCCCTTTGCCAGCCATAAAGACCGCCACGAATGTATCGGCACGGGTACCTTGGGCATCGACACTTTCCGAAGGATCGTAAATCATCCTGCCTTGAAGGACAAGCCTATGATCATGGAGACCCCCAACGATCTTCCCGGCTATGCCAATGAGATCCGGTTGCTGCGGCAGCTTTCTGAAAAATAAGAAAGGAGTACCAATATGGATTTTCTGTCTGCGATTCAAGATGCCCAGGGGACATATCTGAATGTATTCATTGCCATTATGCGCTGGGCATCACCTGTGTTGGTGCTGCTTCTTTTGGCGCGGTGTATCCGGCCCTTGCTTACTTTCCGCCGGGAACCGGAGATCTGGGCGTGGCTGCGGCTGAAGGACGGTAAGGAGCTGCCTATTACCCATTGGGAAAATGTTATCGGCAGAAGTAAGCGCAGCGATATTGTTATTGATTTTCCCACAGTGTCCAGGAACCACGGTGTTTTGACCCGCTATGATGACGGCAGCTGGACCATATCCGATGCAGATTCCAAGGACGGTGTGTTTGTCAACGGAAAGCGGATCCGTATTCAGGCGCTTCAGCCGGAGGATGTGATCTGTATTGGCGGTGTGGAAATGGTTCTGCAGCCGATCTCCCAGCGGCAGGAACAGAAGCTGGCGCAGCTTCGCACAAAAGCAAGCTCCGTGCTTACCAGCTTTGCCAATGTGCTGCTTTTGACGCTGTTTCAATTTTTGTGTGCGCTGGCTTTTGTGCTGGACGCTGATACCCAGTTTGCCCAGTCTATACTGATCGGCTTTGGCGGCATCGTGCTTTGCCAATGGCTGCTGCTGCTGTTTTATGTGTGCATCCAAAGGACCTCCTTTGAGGTGGAGACCATAGCTTTCTTCCTGTGTACAATGGGAATGGCGGCGATCTGCAGCGTCAATCCCGGAGAAGCGATCAAGCAGCTGATTGCACTGGTGCTGGGCCTGGCTGTTTTTTTAGTGATCGGCTGGGCGCTGCGGGATCTGGAAAGGATGAAGAAGATCCGCTACCTTGCATTTCTTGGCGGTATTGGATTTTTGCTGATCACTCTTTTGTTTGGCAAAGAATACTACGGCGCAAAGAACTGGCTGGTGATCGGACCGCTGTCCGTGCAGCCGTCAGAGTTTGCCAAGGTGTGCTTTGTCTGTGCCGGTGCTGCCACTATGGATAAAATTATGACCAAACGGAATTTGATCCTGTTTATTGGCTATTCTGCCATTTTGTGCGGATGCTTGGCGCTGATGAACGATTTCGGTACGGCACTGATATTCTTCTGCGGCTTTTTGATCATTGCCTATATGCGCTCCGGCAGTGTCGGCACACTGGCACTTGCTATCGCGGCGCTGGGCTTTGCCGGTGTCGTGGCACTGAAGATCGCGCCCCATGCACTGCAGCGCTTTGCATCCTGGCGGCATATCTGGGAAGCACCGCTGGACGGCGGCTATCAACAGACCCGTGCACTGATGTGTATGGCTTCCGGCGGTCTGCTGGGTTTGGGCGCGGGACAGGGTTGGCTGAAAAATATGTTTGCAGCGGATTCTGACCTGGTTATGGCGACCCTCAGCGAGGAGTGGGGTCTTATTATGTTTGTGCTGCTGATCGCGTCTGTGGTGACACTGGGGCTTTTTGCAGTGCGCACATCTGTTATGGGCAGAGGCAGCTTTTATACCATCAGCAGCTGTACGGCAGCCGGCATCCTTTTGATCCAGGCAATTTTGAATGCATTGGGAACAGTGGATGTGGTGCCCTTGACCGGTGTGACATTTCCGTTTGTGTCCAACGGCGGCTCCAGTATGATGGCGTCCTGGGGTATGCTTGCTTTTATCAAAGCGGCGGATACCCGGCAGAATGCCAGCTTTGCAGTGCGCCTGAAAGGGGGCAAGGTGAATGAATAGAATTGCAGGCCGTGCAGGCATCGTGTTTCTGATCGCGATCCTTTTGCTGGCAGGAATGCTGTTTTTTGTGGGCGAATATGCCATAAAAGCGGATGACTGGGCGATCTTTCCCGGCTCTCCCCATGTTTATAACGGTGGCAATATCGGCTGCGGTGTAATCACGGACCGAGACGGTACGATGCTTCTGCAGCTGGACAATAATCGCGTCTATACCCAAGATTCCCTTTTGCGCAAAGCTACTTTGCACTGGCTGGGTGACCGCAGTGGCAGTATCGATGCCCTTATGCTGAGCAATTACGCTGCGCAGCTTGCAGGATTTGATATGCTGAACGGCGTCTATTCCTACGGCGATAATGGTGGTGTTGCGAAGCTGACGCTGTCTGCCAGCGTGCAAAAGACTGCGTTGACAGCTATGGGGAACTATAAAGGCACGATCGGTGTTTATAATTATAAAACAGGTGAGCTTTTGTGTGCTGTCACAGCACCGACTTACGACCCGGAAAATGTACCGGATATTAAGGGCGATACCACCGGACAGTATACCGGTGTGTACTTGAACCGCTTTGTCCAGTCCACATATGTTCCCGGTTCGATTTTTAAGATCGTGACGCTGGCAGCTGCCTTGGAGACCATTCCGGATGTGCAGCTGCAATCATTCCAGTGCAGCGGAGCGTATGAGGTAGCAGGCGAGAAGATCACCTGTGAAAGCGTACACGGAATGCAGGACCTGAAAACAGCGTTTTCCAACTCCTGCAACTGTGCCTTTGCGCAGCTTTCTCAGAAGCTGGGTGCAAAGACATTGCAGCGGTATGTGGAACTGTTCGGCGTAGTGGACAGCGTGCATCTGGATGGGATCGCCACATCACCGGGTAATTTTGATCTTTCTGAATCCTCTGCGGCCAGTGTTGCCTGGGCAAGCATCGGTCAGCATACCGATGCCATTAATCCTTGCCGGTTTATGACATTCCTGGGCACGGTCGCTGCAGGCGGTAAGGGTGTAGAGCCTTATCTGGTGGAGGAGATCACTGTGGATGGCAGCACCACCTATGAAGCATCTGCCAACAAGACCGAGCGTCTGATGTCCAAGGAAACAGCGCAGACCCTCCGGGATTATATGATGAACAATGTGGAAGAAAAGTACGGCTCCGAGAATTTTCCGGGCCTGGTGGTATGCGCCAAGTCCGGTACCGCTGAGGTGGGTGGCGATAAGCGCCCCAATGCAATGTTTGCCGGTTTTGTTGCAGACGAAGATTATCCGCTGGCATTTATCGTGACTGTGGAAAACGGCGGCTATGGTGCCACCGTGTGCGTGCCTATTCTTTCTCAGGTCCTTGCATCCTGTAAGGCAGCAATGGACGGATAAATCAAACACCCCCTGCATAGGTTTTTGCAGGGGGTGTTTTTATGTGCAGACACAATCAGCTTTTAGGCTGCTGTGCGTTGGCGTTGGGTGCAGGGATCTTGGTGGGATTGTGGTTGGAGAGTGGATTTTTGGCCCATTGTATCGGTTTTGGTCTTATCTTGATAGGATTTTCCACAGCGGCAAAATATAAGGCATAAACTTGTCCGCAGATGAATATGATTTAGTAATAATCTGCAACAAGGAGTGATCCGCTTGGAAACACAGTTTCAAAAATCCAATTTTTCATATCTTGATCCTACTCTAAATCAGGTGATGGAACAGGAGCAGACCTTAGAGCTGCGCCTGCAGGACGGTATGCCGGATATCGGCAGAGTTCTTGGGGTGTGGGGACAGCCACTGGTACGCAGCAAAGAGTGGCAGGCTGATTCTATGCGCGTAAATTGCGGTGTGTTGGTTTGGGTGCTGTATGCGCCGGAGGAGGAAGACTCGCCCAAATGCGCCCAGGCGTGGATCCCGTTCCAGCAGAGCTTTTTCCACAGCAGTGATTCCCGGGAGGGGGTCATGCAGGTGCAGTGCTGTTTGCGCAGTGTGGATGCGCGCACTTTATCGGCAAGAAAGCTGATGCTACGCGCTGTATTGAACACATTGGCGCAGGCTTGGGTGGATGCCCGGGCAGAGGTTTATACTCCAAGCGAGCTTCCCGGGGATGTTTGTATACTCGCCAATACATATCCGGTCAGACTTTTGAAGGAGGCCGGGGAGAAGCCTTTTGTAATGGATGAGGAGTTGACGCTGCCGGTTGGCGCTCCGGCGATCCAGGATCTGATCCGCTACGATCTGCGCTGCGAGCTGATCGATAAAAAGGTCCTGACGGATAAGGTGGTATTCCGGGGCGTTGGCGCGCTGCACATTTTGTATGCGGCACAGGACGGAATGCTTCATAATTGTGATTTGGAGATACCCATTTCCCAGTATGCAAATCTGTCCGGTGAATACCCGGAGGATGCCACAGCGGATATCTGCTTTGCCATCACCGGGCTGGAGCTTGATACAGATCCCGAGGGAAGACTCCGTTTGAAAGCCGGTCTGACCGGGCAATATACCATATATGCCGATGAGAAGCTGCTGCTTGCCCAGGATGCATACAGTCCCATAAGAGAGACAGTGCCCCAAATGCAGCAGCTGCAGCTGCCGGCGATCCTGGATAAGGACAGCATAAGTTTACCGGCCCAGCAAAGCATAAATACCGACATCGGCAGGATCGTGGATATTGCCTTCTATCCGGATCATCCGCGGTGCAGCCGGGAACAGGACCGGGTCCGCGCGGAGCTGACAGGCGTGTATCATATTCTTAGTATGGATCCGGAAGGACAGCTTCAGCCAACGCAGCTGCGCTGGCAGATGGAGCAGCAGCTAAGTGCAGCGCCGCAAAGCGATGTGCGCCTGCGCGCCGGTGCCAGCACAACACCGCTGCTTAATGAAACGGCGGATTCATTCTATGTTTCCTGCGATATGACCCTGTCTCAGGAAACGCTTGCGACACAAGGCATCCCGATGCTCTCAGGCATTGAAATGGGACCTGAGCAGGAGCCGGACCCGCAGCGTCCCAGCCTGATCCTGCGAAGAGCAGGTGAGCAGAGCCTTTGGGAGATAGCAAAGGAGAGCGGCTCTACCGTGGAAGCCATTTGCCGCGCCAATGATATTGCTGACGACGCCGACCTGCATCAGCAGATGCTGCTGATCCCGGTCAGTTAAGATACGCCGCCGCTGCGTGGGAGATACGCAGCGGCGGCGTGGCGGTTTGTCGCATTCGGGGGAATGTCCGCCATATAAACCATACTTCCAACTTAAGCGCGAAAACAAGAGAATCCGGGCGAATGCTCAGGTATTTTTATCTTGTTTTTCCGGAAACACAGTGGTATAATTGCAAAGAAAAGAAAATAACAGAAGGTGTTTTACAAATGACAAAGATCGATATATTCTCCGGTTTTCTCGGCGCGGGAAAAACAACACTCATCAAAAAGCTGATCCGGGAGGCCTATGCAGGTCAGCAGATCGTGATCATTGAAAATGAATTTGGTCAGATCGGCATTGACAGCGGCTTTTTGCAGGAGGCAGGTGTTCAGATCACTGAGATGAACTCCGGCTGCATCTGCTGCAGCCTTGTGGGCGATTTCGGCAAGGCTTTGACTCAGGTAATTAACGACTACCATCCCCGGCGGATCATTATTGAGCCCTCCGGCGTGGGTAAGCTTTCCGATGTGATCGGCGCGGTGAATAAGGTAGTCAGCGAGGATGTGACCCTGGGCACTACCGTTGCGGTCGTGGATGCGGGCAAGGTCAAGATCTATATGAAAAACTTCGGTGAGTTCTATAATGACCAGATCGAGACGGCTTCCACCATTATCCTGTCCCGCACCGACGGAATTTCCCAGGAAAAGCTGGATGCAGCCATTGCAATGCTGCGGGAGCATAATGATAAGGCAACTGTGATCACCACACCCTGGGACGAGCTGGAAGGTAAGCAGATCGTGGATGCAATGGAGGGCAATGCCACATTGGCAGCTGCTATGGCGCAGCTGAAGCAGGAGCATCACGAGCACCATCACCACCATCACGAAGAGGGCGAGTGCTGCTGCGGCCACGATCACCACGAGCACCATCACCACCATCACGAAGAAGACGAGTGCTGCTGCGGCCACGATCACCACGAGCACCAAAGTCGGATCGT
>JAZNQK010000122.1:0-7752 GCA_045590135.1 Faecousia sp. | reverse complement strand
GCTGTCGCGCAAATTGAGAATTGAGAATGGAGAATTGAGAATTAAAGCAAGGTATTTCCTCCGGAAATCATTTAAATAGTTGCCGTAGGCAACACAATAATTCTACATTCTTCATTCTCCATTCTACATTATTTCAGTTTGCCGTTTTGTAAAATGAAAAAAGGACTTGTTGAGGCACACTCCATAAGGAAGTGCGCCTCAACGAGTCCGTTCATTATCTATAAGCCGCTTTTGCGGATAAAGCTGGGGTTGAACCCCGTGTACCGCTTAAACAGTTTGCTGAAATACTTGATATCCTGAATGCCTACCGCCTCTGCGGCTTCGCTGACGGTGTACTTTCCGCTTTTCAGCAGCTCAGAAGCCTTTTGCATTCGCAGCCGGTTGCGGTATTCCACCGGCGACATTCCCTTATACCGGACAAAGATCCTGCGGAAGGTGGCGATGGAAAAACTGCACATTTTCGCAAGATCGTTAACAGAAAAATTCTCGGTATAATTACTGTCCAAATATGTAACAGCGAGCTTGATCCGTTCGAACTGCTCATCAAGATCTTCCTTGTTGGTATCTCTGGCCATTTCATAAAGAAGCTTAAAGGTCAGCGACAGCCGCTCCAGCCAAACAAAGGGCTCGCTGGTATCTATAATGCTTGCCAGCTTCTTAAGCATACCGTTATAAATATGATGGGTATCGTGAAACAGCACGCTGGGAGTATCCTCAAAATGAATGACTTGCCCTTCGCTGTCGTGGAGCAGAAGATCTACGACCATAAAGTCAGAATCCTCTTGCCATACAGACTGGTAAGTAGTATTTCCGGGCAGATACACCATATCCCAGGCGTCTGCCCAAAGCTTGCCCTTGGGCAGGTTAAAGCAGACCTTGCCCCGGGTGATATAAACAAACCGCTCCGCCGGTACCGGCTGCATATCGTATTGATGGCGTGCCTTTACCGTGCAGTTCTCGAGCCGCAGGCTGATCAGATTCAATTGATTAATGGAACTATGTGCCAGGGCGTTCAGTTTCATGGCGGTCACCTCAAAATTAGTATACCATTCGTAATTTTTTTGTCAATATTCAGTTATATTCTGATGTTTTTTTACGAAAGTGAGATGCTATTGCCCCTCCTATTTTTTTACATTCCTTGATAAAATGAACGCATCCTATGAACATTTTTGGGAGGAATCATTATGGAAAACAGCTTGACCCTGCAAGTCAAAGAGCTTGCCTACAAACTGGGTGCTGACTTGGTAGGCATTGCCAATATCGAGCGTTTTGAAAATGCTCCTATTAAAATGAGCCCCAAGGGCATCCTGCCTACCGCTAAGTCTGTGGTGGTTTGCGCAGTGCACCATCCGGATGCTGCCATCGAGCTGGACGGCGAGATTCATCCGCAGATCCTGGGCCCCTACCGTGTACAGTACATTATGAATGATAAGCTGGATGTGCTGTCCTTCAAGATCGGCCGTATGCTGGACGATCTGGGTTATAAGACTGTGCCCATCGCCAGCTCCAATATCTGGCGCTACCGCGGCTACAAGGATATGGATGCCGTTTTTGCACCGGATATGAGCCATATCTATGCCGGTGTCTGCGCCGGTCTGGGCGAGCTGGGCTGGAACGGTCTGTGTATCACCCCGGAGTACGGTGCCCGTAACCGTTTTATCTCCATCATCACCGAGGCAGAGCTGACCCCCACCCCTCTGTACAGCGGCAAGAAGCTGTGTGATATGTGCGGCGAGTGCGTCCGCAACTGTCCCACCAATGCCTATAAGAAGGAAGTTAACGGCACCAAGGATGTGGTCGTCGAGGGTAAGCACCATGTGTTCTGCAATAAGAACCTGTGGCGCTGCGCCTGGGCAGAGCATTTTGATATCGACCTGGATCTGCCTATTCCCGAGGTGGTCAATGAAAAGGTCCTGCTGGACTATATCGACAAGTACGGTGCCCGTGGCGGCGAGTTTGGTGTATGCCTGAAGGTGTGTCTGCCCAAGCATCTGCGCAATTGGGATAAGGACTACTGTAAGAAGACTGCTCGCCGGAAGCGCCATGTGACTCCCTCTGATTTGCCTGTACACCGTCAGGTCTACGATAAGCTGCTTGTTCATGCCCGCACCTGGGACTTGGACAGCGTGCACTTCATCTCTGCAGAATCCCTGGCAAATGCCAACATCAGCATCAAGGAGGCTCTGCCCGATGGCGTTGGCGCGATCCTGCTGACCTCCCGTTATCAGATCCCTGCCGGTACCAACATCGATCATGCCGGTTCTATGGACCACATCGAGGAATTCGACAGTAACCACAAGAGCCGTCTGGATGTGCTGGACAGCTATGGCCGCATTGCCGAGTTCAATGTGGACTTCACCGAGCTGGATATGTGCCGTGAGCTGGAGACCTTCGGTTACAGCGCACTGCCCAAGACCACTATGGATCACGAGCCCTTCCGCGCTCTGTGCGGTGTTGCCAATACCGAGAACACCTTCGTGCGTACCTCTTTGGTACTTACCAGCGCACCTGTGAAGGATATGGCGGTTACCGATCTGATGCAGATGGACGCTATGCCTGATCTCAAAAAGCAGCTGAGCACTTTTGCCAAGGAGAAGGGTGCTGACCTGTTTGGTGTTGCTTCTGCTGCCACCATCGATAGTCTGGCAGATCAGCTGCGCCAGATCCGTAAGGGCGAGAAGATCTTCACCGCAATCGATAAGAATCCCCGTATGATGCCCTTTGATCCCATCGTTACCGAGCACGAGCGCAAGATCCAGGGCGCTACCGATCTGCTGAAGGACGCCAAGAGCGTCATCGTGATGGGTATGCACTATCCCGAGACACCTGTTGAGCGTGTGGGTCAGCCTCCTGCAGAAGCAGTTGGTCCTTATGTCTTTACCCAGTATGAGGTCAACCGTTTGACCGGCCATTTGGCATACTCTGTCTGCCGCGCTCTGAATGCAATGGGCTACGAGGCTGTTTACTCTCATAATCTCACCGGCGCAGGCTCTGCTGTTGGCAGCCCCAGAGGCCAGTTCAACGGTGCTTCCTCTAATGCTTTGGAAGCTGTTGCTGCCGGTATCGGTCAGATGGCGCTGAACGGCTCTGTTTACACCGAAGAGTACGGTATTCACCAGCGTTTTGTGGCCATCGTTACAAACGCCGATCTGGAAGCTGACGAAGTCAAGGCCGGCCTGGCAGCTGCCTGCAGCGGCTGCGAGAAGTGCCTGACCGCTTGTCCCACCTGCGCACTGCGCAAGGACTCTCTGACCGAGCTGACCCTGAACGGCAAGAAGGTCACCTACCTGCCTGTGGACGCTAACCGCTGCGACTGGGCAACCAAGTTCTCTCTGGTCACTGAAGAGGGTAATATGTACACCGGTAACTACACCGATGTTCCCTGTCCGGATAAGGTCACCGAGGAAAATCTGGCAGACGCTCTGCGTCAGATGGACCCCGTGCTGAAGTTCCGTCCGGTCACCGGCGAAAAGTGCGTAGTCAACTGCCCCCTGCGCGGTTAATACTGCTATAAGAAAAACAATCAATCCGAAAGGGTGCTGCCTGAATGGCAGCACCCTTTTTAATTGCCGACTTGTGTGTCAGCGTATAAACCGGAATATGCAGATTTGTATCTTATAGGTTGTTTGACAAGGATAACTCTCTTTTATATACTTACAGTATGGATTTTGCCTACATATGCTGTTTTTGAAGGAGAATAATATGAAAAAAATGAGCAAACGCATCATTTCAATGGCGCTTTTGCTGTGTGTGCTGTTCACTTTGATGCCTACATCGGCAACTGCAGCTGCAAGCATAAGGACCTACAATTTTTTAAGCGGGTACCAAAATAATGCAAATCTTTCGGATATGCAGGAACTGATTGCAGCCAATTATGAAGCAAATGGTTGGTGCGTGAAGGATTATAACATTGCCGGCTCAAAGTATTTCAAAAGTGACGGTCTGCGCCTTTATGCCAATGAAACGGAGTGGATCGCTTTTAAGATCAAGACCCCCGGCACCGGCGTATATACTTTGAAATTGGATCACACCAATTCTATCATGAGCGGTACAGTCGCGGCTTATATCCTCCCGGCTGATACTGCTGATATCGGGGCTGCCATCAGCTATGAGAACCGTGTTGGTATGGCCAACCTTACCAATCTGGAAAACACCGGTAATGTTGCGGCTACAGCAACATTTGGCACCTGGAATTTCGGCAGCGATACGGAATACATTTTAGTGCTGGAAGCATACCGGCATTCTGTATACAGCGATAAGAGTTGCCAGATGCGTTTGAAAACGCTGACTATGACACCCGGTGATCAGACCCAGAGCACCCAGCAGCAGAACAGTCCCACTGCTGTGACCGTGGATTCCGGCCCCATCAAGATTCTGGCGGCAGCGCCTTATTACGGCACGACTGCAAAGGTAAATGGAAACGATTACCTGTTGTTACCCCTTAAGGGCAATACCGTATTGGCCTTTGATTTGGACCATAATCTTCTGATGGATGAGATAAAAGTGCCCCATTCCATTACCCGTGGTATTACGGTGGTGGATGGAACTTTGTGGTGCGTAGGCGAGAGCCGCTACCTGTTCCGCTATGACCCTGTGACCCGGATCGGTGAAAAAATGCTGGATTTGGGCAATGTGTTGGACGGTGCGCAGGATGCCTGTTATATGCACTATGCAGATGGCTGCCTGTATTTTGGTATTTTCCCCAACGGTGCGATTGGTCGCTATGAGATCGCCACCGGAAGCTTTCAGTCCTACGGTCCTTTCCATGACGATTGCCATACAGTAAGCGCCATCACCACCCAGGGGGATTATATCTATGCCGGCATCACCGGCGATGTGGATGGCGTAAATGGCTTTACCAGTCAGATCATTAAGGTCAATGCCAAGACCGGTGCAGTGGAAGACCGATTGGATCTGTCCTCCGGCTCTGATGAGACTGTCAAGCTGAATGCAGACCACAGACAGTTTAACGGTGTTGCGTTAGCTGGCAATCTGCTGCTGATGGGAAGTAATGTTAGCCAAAAATTCATCATAGCGGCGGATACCCGGACGATGGACTTTGTAGACCTGAATACGCAGTTGGGTATCAATGCCGGTGTGGAGTTTGACTTCACCGAAGAAGTGGAAATCGACGGAAAAACCTATATCTATTTTAATATCACCGGTAAGGGTATCTATGCGCTGGATGTTACAGGCGTTACAGATACTACCGTTGTTACAGATAATGTAAAGATCCGGCTGGCGCACGCAGATCTTACAGGCTGGGTAAATCCCAAGCCTCTGCGCTGCGGCAAGCACAGCATCGTGGAGCTGGATGATCCGCAGTTCCCGGGTAAGAGCATCGTTACATACTATGTTTCAGACGGAATGCCGCGCTTGTACAATTTGCAGACCGGCGAAACGAAGATCTGCCTGGATATGGTGGATGCTAACTATGGCACCGCAATTCAGGCGCGTCCCTTGGTAAATGACGGAAATGGAAATTTGTACATCGGCGCTTTCAACACCCCTAAGTGCGCGGTGTATGATACCCTCACCGGGGAACTGACCAATTTTGAGTCCAACGCTGCCCAGACCGATGCCTTTACATTCCTGGACGGTGTTACCTATACCGGTAACTATAACAACGCCAGCATCACTCGCATCAACCCCGATGGTGAGAACGAACAGCTGCTGGAAATGAAGTCAGGCTATAACCAGGCCCGTGTCCACGCTATGACTGCTGGCGGCGGCAAGGTTTTTGCCGGCACCACGCCTTATACAGGTTATGGCGGCTGTTTTGCCTGGGTGGATGTTGCCAACGGCGATGCGACTGTGGTGAAAGAGAACTTTATTGAGAATCAGTCCATCAACTCCCTGACATATCACGACGGTGTTGTATTTGGTACGACTTATACAAGCGGTGGCAGCGGCTCCGGAAGTATGGAAGGACTGTCTGCGGTGCTGTTTGCCTATGATGTAAATGCCGACAAAAAGTATGAGTTTGATCTGAGACAGGAGCCGTATAAAACAGCGCTGGGGATCGACGCAAGCATTGCTATTGATTACATTGCCGGTGTTGCGGCAGATCCCGATGGATCCGGCAAGATCTGGGGAATGGTATCTCAGACCCTGTTTAGCTTTACTTTCGATAAGCAGACCGGTACGCTGAATCTTAAAACTGAATTGAGCTATGGCGCCAATGAATATGTCGCCAGCGGCGGCAAGGGATCCTTCCCCAGGCCTTTCTGCTTTGATGGAAACGGCAATCTCTATGTATCCTTTGAAGATGATGGCGGTATGCGCCGCATCAATACCGCAAATGTCAGCGACAACGAGCGTTTGCCCCTGCCTGTTTTGAACTACTATGCTTTGGGCGCAGACGGCAATCTCTACTACACCTGGGGCACGGAGCTGAATATGTACCCCTTGCATATTGGTGATGATGATAAGACTGCGGCGGCAGCCGTAGATGCGAAGATTCTCGCCATTGGTTATACGATCACCCCGGAAACCGAGGATGAAATCACTGCTACCCGGACAGCCTACGAGGCTCTGAGTCTGACGGGAAAGTCTATGGTTCAGGACCTGTATATGCTGGAGGAGCAGGAGGCGCAGCTCCTGGTGCTGAAGATTGCTGCTATTCCGGATGTGATCGCGCGGGAGGATATGCAGCTGCTGGATGATTTGTGGGAGTCTTACCAGGCAATGACGGCCCGACAGAAGAGCCAAATCAAGAATTATGATACACTGGTGGCTGCTATCAATGAGGTAAATGCCAATCTGGGTGTTGCCGCCTATCAGGTCGGTAACAGAGCCTACTACGAGTTTGAAGATGCTGTCGCGGCTGCTCTTGCCGGGGATAAGACCATTACCCTGGTGGAGGATATTGCTGTTGACGAGCTGCTGGTGACGGACGGCATTACCTTGGATCTGAATGGCAAGACCCTGACAGCGACAGCCTTCCGGGCAAACCTGCCGGAGGTTGCAGCGGGCTTCGTGGTAGACAGCAGTATTGGCAACGAAGGTATGCTGCTGGTTGACAGGGGAGAGGACCTGTTCCTAAGCAACAATCCGGACCTGCCGGTATACGACTCCCAAAACGGCGGCTACCGATTCTTTGACTACAAGCTGGAGCTGAAGAGCGCTGCAGAAAATGCAGGTACCGGAAGGGAAAAGTTCTGGTTCAAGTTCCATTTCTACACCGATGATACCTGTGCAGCGATCGATTCGGATGCCTACGCGCTGATTCAATCGGACGGCACCAATCTGGAGATCAGCACAGACCTCACCTGGAGAGATAACTTCCTGCGCACCGTCAGCTTCGGCTGGAAGGATACAGACGGCGAGCTGAAAGCAGATCTGTTCAGCGCAAAGTGGGCAACCGGCGCGACCCTGAACAGATGGCTGTATGTTACCGTAAGCGGGCTGGAGAAGGTTGGCATCGGTACATTGAAGGTAACACCGACGGTTACTGCCAACGGTGTTGTGGCGCGATCCGGTGGGATCTCCTATCAGAATGCGTTCAACACAGGCACCGGCTGGGACGATAATGGCCCGGCAAATAAGAACTGATATAATGTACAGCGGGGGGATGCCGACCGGCATCCCCCTTTTGCATTCCACGCTCCCCGACAAATTCCGGTTTGTGGGAATGCTGGTTAGAGGAACAATCCAATGGCCCCCTTGTGTAAAGGGGGCTGGCAAATTGCCGATATTAGGCAATTTGTCTGGGGGATTGCGTTACGGATTCACCTGCAGCTGATGGGAGTG
>JAZNQK010000121.1:0-20511 GCA_045590135.1 Faecousia sp. | reverse complement strand
GCACTGGTTCGCAATGACAAGAATGTCATTCTGAGACCAGTCCGCAGATTGGTCGTGAGAATCCGTTTTTCCCCTGTCATTACGAGGAGCGTCTTGCGCGACGCGGTAATCCGTTTTCTTTTTTTGCGGTAATGGGTATTACGGATTGCCACACCAGTGTGAGCACTGGTTCGCAATGACAAGAATGTCATTCTGAGACCAGTCCGCAGACTGGTCGTGAGAATCCGTTTTTCCCCTGTCATTACGAGGAGTGTCTTGCGCGACGCGGTAATCCGTTTTCCCTTTTTTTGCGGTAATGGGTATTACGGATTGCCGTACCAGTGTGAGCACCGGTTCGCAATGACAAGAATGTCATTCTGAGACCAGTCCGCAGATTGGTCGTGAGAATCCGTTTTTCCCCTGTCATTACGAGGAGCGTCTTGCGCGACGCGGTAATCCGTTTTCCTTTTTTGCGGTAATGGGTATTACGGATTGCCACACCAGTGTGAGCACTGGTTCGCAATGACAAGAATCTCCTTCGTCCAATGAGATCCTTCGCTGTCGCTCAGGATGACAGGCACTTTGAGATCCTTCACTTCGTTCAGGGTGACACGACGAGAGGAATTTACGGCGTCCAGTCGTAGTTCCACCAGCCGATTTCTGCCATGGTCAGCATAAACATATCCTTAGTGTAGTCGTCACGCTCATAGCGGTAGACCATTTCCCACTCCGGGTCGCACAAATAACGCACGCCGTCCAGGTCCATAAAGACCCAGCCGTGGTCCTGCCTGTCCTTGAGCACTACACCGCTCATTACCTGCACATCATAGCCAAGACCCCGGGCAAGTGCCCAAAACGCAGCAGCATAATTGTAGCAATTGCCCCGCCCATCAACAAACATCGTTTTGGCTTCCTCGACGCCCCAGTCGGTCTCGCCGATACCTTTATGGTTATTGCGCCCAATGTAGGCAAAGCTGTCCCGGGAGTATTCAAAGGCTGCATATAGCCAATCCATACGCTCTGCCTCCGGCTTTGCGTCGATGATGCCGTCCAGCACGCCTGCGACGATCTCGTCCAGCTCCGGATCGCCGCTGGTATAACGGCCGTTTTCGTCAAAAGGGATGCCGTTTACCGAATTATTTCGCAAAAAAGTTTTTTCCTCTGTGACATAATACAGCCAGCCGTCGATATTCACAAAGCCGGGCTCATAGCAAACAGTGTCCCACACAGTGCCCTCATCATCCGGCATATGGGCAACGGACGCTTCCAGTAAATAAGCGCTGTCCGCTCTGCCTAATACATCCGCGCTTATCACGGCGTCCTGCGCCACAGTCAGCGTTTCCCCTTCATCAAAAGACAGCAGCCGCAGCAGGCAGACTGCAAACTGCGCCCGGGTGACGCTTTCGGCGCTGCTGTCCACAGCATTTTGCACCATCGGTTCCGGGAAGAAGGTATATAAGAACTCACTGAGCATCTCCCCGGTCACAGCCATATCCGCACTGATATTATTAGGGGGTATGTAGCCCTTTGTCTCCGGATCTACGATGGCATATACAGCATCAAACATCTCTGTCCGGAGCAGTGCATCGTCCGGGCGCAGGCAATTATTTTCATCTGCGAACAAAAAAGGTTTATGTGCATGCAAGGTGGGGTACAGCAAGGCGGTGTAGATCGTATCTTTTTCCACCGCGGTAGCGAAAGGCTCTATCCGCTCACCGGTATCGTCCACCCAGCCGAACATGGTGATCCCGGCAATTTCCAACTCTACATCGTGAGGGATGTCTCCCGGTATCACCGTCTGGGTGCTGACGGTTTTCCCCAGTACCACAAACTCCACCGCGCAGGCCTGAGATGCCGTGGTTTCCGGTGCAGTGGTCTGCGGCTGGGTATCGTCTGCGTCTGCCGGCTTACAGCCGGTAAGCAGCGCAATGCACAGCGTAAGTATGATTATATGGAAAAATCGCTTCATTTTTCTCACGATCCTTTCGACAAAAATCCAAAATATATTTTATCGCAAAGGGGCGAATATTGCAAGAGGGAGAATCTGATCGCCTATGCCTCCCTCTGATGCGGGTAAGCTAAACGCAGTCGCCCGCAGGCGGTGGCAAAAAACTTTGATTTTTGTCGGAAGGAGAGAACGACTACCCCTCAGTCATTTGTTCGTTCCTCACAAATGCCAGCTCCCCTGACAAGGGGAGCCTTGGGGACGCGGATCGCCATATCCGTGACAGGTGGGGTTGCTTTTTCTGAAAAAGGGTATATAATGATCTGGGTATATAAAAGCGTAAATTCTAAAAGAAACGGTATGATCAGATGGACAACAAGCCTTCCAAAAGAGAATATGCGCCTGCCTATCTGCAGCTGTACGCTCAGATGCGCGGCAGTATCGTCAGCGGGGTCTACCCTTTCGGCAGCAAGCTGCCCTCCAAGCGGGTTCTGGCGGCAGAGGCCGGGGTCAGCACCGTTACGGTGGAGCACGCCTACGCCCTGCTTTGCGACGAGGGGTATATTGAATCCCGGCAGCGCAGCGGCTATTTTGTGTGTTTTCGCACCGATGACGGCTTTGCCTCCTCTGCTGCGGAGGTGACTATAGCCGCAGCGGCAGCACAGGTGCCATCCGACACGCCGGATTTCCCCTTTTCTGTACTGACCCGGACCATGCGCAGCGTTATCAGCGACTACAGTCACGCCATTTTGCAGCGCAGCCCAAACGCCGGCTGTGTGCAGCTGCGCCAGGCGATCCGCAGGTATCTTGCCCGTAGCCGGGGTATCCACGCGGAATTGGAGCAGATCATCATCGGCTCCGGCGCAGAGTATCTGTACAGCCTGATCGTATCTATGCTGGGACGAGAACGCCGCTACGGCATTGAATCGCCCTCCTACCATATGATCCGGCAGGTTTACGAGGCCTCCGGCGCTGTGCCGGAGCTGCTTCCACTGGGCAATGACGGTATCGAAAGCGCCGCCCTGTGGGCAAGTGATGCCGATGTGCTGCACATCACCCCCTACCGGAGCTTTCCCAGCGGTGTTACCGCCTCCGCCTCCAAGCGGCATGAGTATCTGCGGTGGGCAGAGGACGGAAAGATCCTTGTAGAGGACGATTTTGAATCGGAATTTTCCGTGTCCCGGAAGCCGGAAGAGACGCTCTTTTCCCTGTCCGGCAAGGAAAATGTGATCTATATGAATTCCTTTTCCAAAACCGTGTCTACCTCTTTGCGTGTGGGCTATATGGTGCTGCCTAAGCCGCTTTTGCCGGCTTTTGAGAAAAGCGTAGGCTTTTATTCCTGCACCGTTCCCACCTATATCCAGCTGGTTTTATCGTCGATCCTGGACGATGGCGACTTTGAGCGTCACATCAACCGGGTACGCCGGCAAAAACGCAAGACCCTTTCTGAAAGATAATATTTATATAAGGAGTATATATTTATGAAAATCGCAGTTACCTATGAAAACGGAAATATTTTTCAGCACTTCGGTCACACCGCCCAGTTTAAGCTCTACACAGTGGAAAACGGCGCTGTTGTGGCTTCTCAGGTCATCGACACCAACGGCACCGGTCACGGCGCGCTGGCAGGCCTTTTGGCGCTGGAGGGCGTTGAGGAGCTGATCTGCGGCGGTATCGGTGGCGGTGCCCAGATGGCGCTGGCTCAGGCGGGTATCCGCGTGTTCGGCGGTGTGCAGGGTGATGCCGACGAGGCTGTTGCGGCTTTTCTCGCCGGCTGTTTGGAATTTGATCCCTTTGTCCGGTGCAACCATCACGATCACCATGACGAAGAGCATTCCTGCGGCGATCACGGCTGCGGAAGCCATGGCTGCGGCGGACATTGCCACTGATTTTATAAATCCAACGCTCCTGCCCAAGGGGTAAATCGTTCCTTTGGCCCCCTCCTTGAGGGGGCTGTCGCGGTTTTACCGTGACTGGGGGAGTGTCCTTCGAACGATACGACACTCCCTCCGTCTGCGCTTACGCGCATCCACCTCCCTCAAAGAGGGAGGCTTTCTCACCAAGCTGCAAAAGTCAAAACCTCCGGCTACAGAGCCGGGGGTTGTCTTTGGTACAACCAAAACAAAAACCGGACGGAATTTCGACAAAATTCCCGTCCGGTTTTTTATATAGTATTGTTAACAGCCCAGCAGCTGCTCATAGGTAAGACCCAGCACCTTGGCAAGGACAATCAGCTCAATGTCTGTAACAAACCGCTTCCCTGCCTCTATTCGCTGCACCGCATTCTTGTCCAAATCCAGTCCGGCAAGTTGCAGCATATCCGCTATCTGGCGTTGAGACTTTCCCATTTCCTTACGGCGCACTGCAATGACCGTTCCGCAAACATTATTGCGGTGCGTCCTTTGATTTGTTTAAAAACATTATTATTTCTCCGTTATGATCAGCAGATCATTGGGCGTGCAATTCAGCAGCTGGCACATTGCCTCAATATTTTCGTATTGAATGGACTTTGTTTCATTATTGATCATTCTGCTGAAATTCTGATAGCTCATACCCAGCTGCTTATACAGCCAGTATTTTGTCTTACCCTGCTTTTCCAGCAATTCCAACACATTAAGTTTAATCATACGCACGCTCCCATCAGTTATGTACTAATGAGATGGTATCGCAAATCATATCTTTACATATAGACTTTTGCATTATATAATGCTCACATAGGAGTGATATTATGATCATCGACATCACCGGCACAGTTCTGACACCCGGAAATTGCGGAAAAGACTGCCTTGGAAACGGTATGCATCCGGAATACGAATGCTGCTGCGACGAGTGCATCTATCTTCTGTGCTGCCTGAAAAGCCACGACAAGGCAGATTGTCTTCGCTGCAAGGATGCCGACTGCCCCCGCACCGGAAGATAGGAGAATTACAGCAATCAGTTTTAAGCGGTGTGACAGGTATCGAAATTTTGCCAAAATTTAAAAAATCCCTTGACAAACCGGAAGTCGGCAGTTATAATGACTCCTGCGTCTGGACGATTAGCTCAGCTGGCTAGAGCATCCGCTTGACGTGCGGAAGGTCATAGGTTCGAGTCCTATATCGTCCACCAGAAAAAGAAAACCACACCGTCCGGTGTGGTTTTCTTTTTCTCTATGGACGCAGGACTCAAACAGATGTAAATGCAACGCGGGTGAGCATTGCCCGCTGCGCACCGTCGCAGCGGAACATTTATTTTTCTCCCGGCGGGAGAAAAATGCATATCGAGTCCTATATCGTCCACCAAATAAAGAAAGTCATCCCAACCGGGATGACTTTTTTCTTTTTTGTTTGATATTCACCCGGCTACACCATCTATGCTTTGGCTCTGGACAAAGCGGATCACCAGCCGATTGGGCAGGCACACGATCTGCGCGCCGCCGCTGCACATTCCCCGGTTCATACAATGCTTATCCGGGCAGTCCGCAGCCGTCACGCCGATGTGACCGTTTTCCACGGTGACGGTATTCGTGCCCATTGCCGTCTCAACGGTAATGCTTTGTGCTGTATGCAGGTCTAAAGTATACAGCAGCTTACCGTTAGACCAAACTTCTGCTGCTGCCGCTTCCCGGGGCCACAAAAAGCAAAGGCTTAACACGCTGCACAGCACCACGATGCTTACGATCAATGCGATCCAATATTTGGTTTTCATCGGGTGATCACCTCATATTCACAGCCGCTGAGGATCGTCCCGGCCGTGGCATAGACCTTGCCGTCGGCATCCAGAAATACCGCCTCAAAATCGTCACTTTGCCGCCAAAATTGCGCTGCTTTTTCCAAACCCATCACAAAAAGCGCTGTAGACAATGCATCGGCCGTCGCGCCGCTTTCAGCGATCACTGTTACACTGCGCAAACCTGTGTCTGCCGGGCAGCCGGTTTCCGGGTCCAGGATATGGTGATAGCGTTTGCCGTTTTCTTCAAAGAATCGCTGATAGTCTCCCGAGGTCACCACTGCCATCGTGCCGGTGACACTGAGCATACCCACATAGTCGCCGCCATTGGGATCTTGAATGCCGATCTGCCAGGGTGCGCCGCCCGGCTTTTCTCCATAGGTTTGGATATTGCCACCTAAGTTTAATATTGCCCGGTCAACATCCAGCTGCTCCAATTTTTCCACTGCCAGATCGCCGGCATAGCCCTTCACCAGGGCGCCCAAGTCCCATTTTTCCGGTGCTGCGGCAATTTCATCATTGGTTGGAATGCGATGCCGGTCATCATAAAAGCCCCAAAGGGCGATCACGCCGCCGAGCTTCGGATCAAAATCGCCTTGCGTGCGCGCAGAGAAATTTTCGGCTGTCTGCAAAAGCGCAGCTTGCGCTTGCGTCAAATCCACGCTCTGTCCCCTGTTTAACCGGCTGATGACCGAATCCGGGTCCGTAACTGACCAGTCTTGCTCCAATGTGTACAAAATGCCATTTACTGCACCCAGAGCCGCTTCTGCATCCTTTGCAGTGTCTGCCCAGACCTGCAGCTGCATCACTGTATCCATTATAAAAACGGTATCTTGCGCGGTATATCTTCCGCTGCAACCTGCAAGAAGCAGACAAAGGGACAATAGGATAATGAATAAGCGTTTCATAGTCTGCTCCTTTCAAATTTCTGCCGGCATGTCGCCGGTGACAATTCGCACAAACTTGGTCTGTAATCGTTACGCATCCTGATTGTGCCCGGTATCGTTCCTACGGATGCCAAATTTCAGTTTGTCGAGCAGATGTATCTGCTCGACAAACTGAAATAATGTAGAATGGAGAATGAAGAATGTAGAATTATTGTGTTGCCTACGGCAACTATTTAAATGATTTCCGGAGGAAATACCTTTATTCTCAATTCTCCATTCTCAATTCTCAATTTGCGCGACAGCGCGTTAAACCGGAATTTATCTTTCACAAATAGTATAGCAAAACCGGCAGAAAAGGCAAGAAAAAGTTGTGAAAAAGGCTTGACTTTTTCTGCACACTCTGTTAAAATGGTCCAGCCGCATCGAATGGGCTTAAGTCAGTGCGCCTAAACGCCTGCGCCTTCAGAGCGAGACTACACATTATAAAGTAGGTGAAACAAATGAAAGCAGTTATCGTGACCGGCGGCAAGCAGTATACCGTCAGCGAGGGTGATGTTCTGTTCATCGAGAAGCTGAACGAGGAAGCTGAAGCTGTCGTGAAGTTCGATCAGGTCCTGGCTGTGCTGGACGGTGAGAACTCCAAGATCGGCGCTCCCGTTGTGGAGGGCGCATCCGTCGAGGCCAAGGTCATCAAGAATGGCAAGGGCAAGAAGATCGATGTCTTCAAGTACAAGGCTAAGAAGAACGAGAAGAAGAAGATCGGCCACCGTCAGCCTTACACCAAGGTTGAGATCACCAAGATCGCTCTGTAATTATGACCAGATGCGAATTCTTTACGGAAGGTGACAGGATCACAGGATTCACTGTTGCCGGACACAGCGGCTACGCAGAGGAAGGCTCCGACATCGTCTGTGCCGCCATCTCCGCTGTTGTCACTATGGCAGAGGCTACCATCAATGATATTTGCGGTGCCAAAGCCAAGGTTCGGGTCAAGGATGCGGACGCTCGTATCACCCTGACCCTCCCCACCTCCTGCGATGAAGAGGAAAGCGTGCAGGCAGTCCTTTCCGGAATGCTGCTGACCCTCGTCAATTTGCGGGAGCAATATCCAGATTATATCGAAGTTTTGGAGGTGTAACACCATGCTGAAGATTGGTATTCAGTTTTTCGCGCACCATAAGGGCGGCGGTTCCACCAAGGACGGCCGTGATTCCGAGGCAAAGCGCCTGGGCGTAAAGCGTGCTGACGGTCAGTTCGTTCTGGCTGGCAACATTCTGGTTCGCCAGAGAGGCACTCACATCCATCCCGGTGTCAATGTGGGCATCGGCAGTGATGACACTCTGTTCGCTCTGATCGACGGTACTGTCAAGTTCGAGCGCAAGGGTAAGGATCGCCGGCAGTGCTCCGTTTACGCTGCTCAGTAATCCGAGGAATAACCTTATCAGGCTGCTGCAAACTAATGCAGCAGCCTTTTTCCTTGTTTTTGCCCAGTTGACAGTTGAAAGTTGATAGTTGAAAATTTCGGGGTTTTGCTTCGCAAAACAGATTTAATAGTCGGCAAAGCCGACACCTTAACTGTCCACTGTCAACTGTCCACTGTTAACTAAAATCAACCCAACTTAAAAAGTGCTGAACAAAGGAGGATGTCCTATGTTTGTTGATAAAGTGCGGATCACCGTCATTGGCGGTCGGGGCGGCGACGGTGCCGTTGCCTTCCATCGGGAAAAGTATGTGGCTTCCGGCGGTCCGGACGGCGGTGACGGCGGTCACGGCGGCAGCGTGATTCTGCGTGTTGCCGACAATATGACCACACTTTTAGACTTCCGCTATAAGCGCAAGTATGCTGCCCAGGCCGGTCAGAACGGTCAAGGCAGAAATATGAGCGGCAAGCGTGGCGAAAGTCTGATCATCCATGTTCCCCGGGGCACTGTGGTCCGGGATGCGGAAAGCAATCAGATCATCGTGGATATGTCCACCGGCGAGGATTTCATCATCGCCCGGGGCGGCCGCGGCGGCTGGGGCAACTCCCACTACGCCACCCCCACCCGGCAGGTCCCCCGATTTGCAAAGCCGGGTCTGCCCGGACAGGAGCGGGATGTCATTTTGGAACTGAAGCTTTTGGCGGATGTGGGGCTGGTGGGTTTCCCCAATGTGGGCAAGTCCACCCTGCTGTCTGTCACCTCCAATGCCCGTCCCAAGATCGCAAACTACCATTTCACTACCCTATTCCCCAATTTGGGCGTCATTTATGTGGATGAGGGCGTTTCCTTTGTTATGGCTGATATTCCCGGCATCATTGAAGGCGCGGCAGAGGGCGCAGGCTTGGGTCACGATTTCCTGCGGCATATTGACCGCTGCCGGCTGCTGGTGCACATTGTGGATGTATCTGGCTGTGAGGGCAGAGATCCTGTGGAGGATTTTGATGCCATCTGCGAAGAACTGCATCATTACAGCGTGGATCTGGGTGACCGGCCCATGATCGTTGCTGCCAACAAGTGTGATCTTTTGCCCCCGGACAGCGATAACTTAGCGCGTTTGCGCGCCCATGTGGAGGCAAAGGGCTGCCAGCTGTATGAGATCTCCGCCGGCACTACCCAGGGCACGAAAAATCTGATGCGTGTGATCGCAGAAAAACTGCGCACACTGCCCCCTGTGACCATTTATGAGCCGGAATATGTGGAGGTCATCGAAGCGCCCAGCGACCCCAGCGCTATGGAGATCGACCATCTTGGCAACACCTGGGTGGTCAGCGGTGTTTGGGTAGAACGACTGGTCAGCAGTATCAATTTTGACGACTACGAATCCAGAAACTATTTTGACCTGCAGCTGCGCAAAAGCGGTCTTTTCACCCGGCTGGAGGAAATGGGCATTCAGGACGGCGATACTGTAAGTATCTACGATCTGGAATTTGAATATCAGCGGTAATTGACTTACCTTACTGTATATAGTATACTAAGAGAAATTTTTCCAAGGAGGTCGCTCCTATGAACCGTGTATATTTGCCTGAAGGCTACAAGCCGCCCCTGTGCAGCTATGATCTGCAGCGGGCCATTGCCCTGACCAAGCGTCTTTTTCAGACGGAGTTTACGGAAACGCTGCACTTAAAGCGAGTGTCCGCTCCGTTGTTTGTGGCATCCACCTCCGGTCTTAACGATGATCTTTCCGGCAAGGAACGGGCCGTCAGCTTTGATATTCCCGCCATCGGCAGCGATGCCCAGGTGGTCCACTCCCTTGCTAAGTGGAAGCGGCTTGCCCTGAAAAGATACGGCTTCGGTATGCACGAGGGACTGTACACCGATATGAACGCTATCCGCCGGGATGAGGAGCTGGACAACATCCACTCGGTGTATGTGGACCAGTGGGACTGGGAGCGGATCATCGCTGAAGAGGACCGCACCCTTACATATCTGAAAAAGACTGTCACGGATATCGCCAACACCATCTGCGATGTCAGCGAATCGTTGAAGATCGCATTCCCGCAGATCACTGCCAGACTGAAGCGGCAGGTGACCTTTGTCACCGCCCAGGAGCTGGAGGATCTGTATCCGGATAAGACCCCGGAGCAGCGGGAGTATCTGTTCCTGAAAGAGCACAAGACTGCCTTTATCATTGGCATTGGCGGCAAGCTGCGCTCCGGTATCTCCCACGGCAACCGGGCACCGGACTATGACGACTGGACACTAAACGGCGACCTGCTGTTCTGGAACGATCTTTTGGACTGCGCTTTTGAGATATCCTCCATGGGTATCCGCGTAGATCCCGCGGCAATGGACCGGCAATTGACTGCCGCCGGCTGCGATGCGCGCCGGGAGCTTCCCTTCCACAAAATGCTTCTGAATAACGAGCTGCCCTTGACGGTAGGCGGCGGTATCGGTCAGTCAAGACTTTGTATGCTGCTCATCGGCTGCGCCCATATCGGCGAGGTGCAAAGCGGTCTGTGGGACGCTGACACCCTTCGCATCTGCCAGGAAAACGCAATCCCCCTGTTGTAATCATCACCGGGCGCACCAAAAGGTGCACCCGGTATTACTTTTGTGCGTCAAATTTCAGTTTATCGGGCAGTTGGATAATGCGCAAAGGCTCCCTTGTGTAAAGGGAGCTGTCAAAAATCTATTTGATTTTTGACTGAGGGATTGTGGTGCAGAATTTACAGCACTCCCATCAGCTGCAGGTGAATCCGTAACGCAATCCCCCAGACAAATTGCCTAATATCGGCAATTTGCCAGCCCCCTTTACACAAGGGGGCCATTGGATTGTTCCTCTAACCAGCATCCCCATAAACCGGAATTTAACGGTAAGATTTGTATTTTTTATTTATGCCGTTGACAAGCGAGCACAAATGATGTATACTGTCTCTCGAACAACAAAATACCCTATGAAGCTTCTCGGGAAAGCGGCTACGCCCACCGAAGGATTAACAGTCTCAGGTATCTTTTTTTGAGATAGGACCGAAAAGCGGAGGACTCTCTGGAGAACACATTGAGTTGTGTGCCGAAGGTGCAAGGCAAAAGCCGAATCTCTCAGGCAAAAGGACAGAGACGCTTAATTGGGAAAGCTTTGCGCTTTTCTGTAGGAGCAGTCCTCATAGGGGACTGCATTTTTTGTTATATTTTATAGAAAGAGGGATTTTACTATGCTGCAGAAGCCTATCGATTCTATTGGTTTTGTTTCTAACTTTGACCCCGAGCTGGCCGCTATGATGGACCGGGAGTTTACCCGACAGAAGGACGGTCTGGAGCTGATCGCTTCCGAAAACTTTGCCTCCCCTGCTGTCATCGCCGCTATGGGTTCCATTCTCACCAACAAGTATGCTGAGGGTCTGCCCGGCAAGCGTTACTACGGCGGTTGCCATATTGTGGATGAGATCGAGCAGCTGTGTATCGACAGAGCCAAGGCTCTGTTCGGCGCAGAGTTTGCCAATGTGCAGCCACACTCCGGCGCGCAGGCAAATATGGCTGTGGAGCTTGCTTTCCTGCAGCCCGGCGACACATTGATGGGTATGAGCCTTGCCAACGGCGGTCATTTGACCCACGGCAGCCCTGCCAACATTTCCGGCAAGTACTACAATGTTGTGTCCTATGATGTCAACCATGAGACCGGTCTCATCGACTACGATGAGATTCGCGATCTTGCCAAGAAGAATCAGCCTAAGCTGATCATCGCCGGTGCTTCCGCATACCCCCGCGCCATCGATTTCAAGGTCTTTGCGGATATCGCCCACGAAGTCGGCGCGATCTTTATGGTGGATATGGCACACATTGCCGGTCTGGTGGCAGGCGGCGCGCATATGAGCCCTGTCCCCTATGCCGACATCGTCACCACCACCACCCATAAGACCCTCCGCGGTCCCAGAGGCGGTCTCATTATGGGCAAGGAAGAGTATGCCAAGAAGATCAACTCCGCTGTTTTCCCCGGCACCCAGGGCGGTCCTCTGGAGCATGTGATCGCTGCCAAGGCGGTCTGCCTGAAGGAAGCAATGGCTCCCGAATTTAAGACCTATGCACAAAATGTGGTCTCCAACGCACAGGTAATGGCTAAGGCGCTGCTGGAAGAAGGCTTCGACCTGGTCACCGGCGGCACCGACAACCACCTGATGCTCACCGACCTGCGGCCTATGAACATCTCCGGTAAGGAGCTGCAGGAGCGCTGCGATGCCAACCACATCACCCTGAACAAGAATGCTATCCCCGGCGATCCCGCTAAGCCCTCTGTTACCAGCGGTGTCCGCATCGGCACTGCCGCTGTTACCACCCGCGGCTTAGGCGCTGAGGAGATGAAGCGCATCGCCCACTGCATTGCCCTGACCGCCAAGGATTTCGAAGGCACTGCCGATGAGGTCAAGGCTACCGTTGCAGACATTTGTCAGAAGTTCCCCATGTATATGTAATGCAGAAAAACGCCCGGCTGATTTCAGCCGGGTGTTTTTCTTAATATTCCTTTTGCAGAACAATCGCGCCCTTTTCTGCCATACGCCGGCGAACCAATTTGCCGTCTATATTCCGGAAAGCGGTTTTACCTTCAATTGCAAACCGGCAGGCAATACCGGCAGCTTCGCCCATGTAACGGCAGGTATGCTGGATTCGTGTGGTAGACTGTGCCAGAAAATCCGTGCCGGCACAGCGGCCAACCACCAACAGATTGTCAATTCCCTTGGGGACCAGACTGCGGAAGGGTATCTCATAGTAATGCTCCGCAGGATCAATAGGCTTGTATGCCATAAATCCTGCGCTGAAATTAGCTTCCCCATGGGCATCCAGATGGTAGTTGCTGGCACCGATGCCATCGGAGAATTTCGCATGGTTAAAAATATCGTCAACAGTGAGGGTGTACTCGGCCACCACACGGCGGGATTCCCGAATGCCAAGCGTCTGGGCAATGGCACTGATGTAGGCATTTTCAAAGCCTTCTGCGCATTTTTTATAGGTGTTGAACACTCCGTAGATCTGCTTCCTGCCAACAACCATTTTTTCAGAAATAACCTCCGGATCTGCAACATTGCAGCTGCGTTCTCCTACCCAGGGTCCGTTAAAGCTTATGCAGTCAGGCTTACCCAGCACCGGAAATGCCTGGCAGGTGGTGGCATACTCCGGATCCAGATTTCCCTTTTTCGCTTCCTCCTCTATAAAAACGCGGAAGCTGGAGCCTTCCTCCCGCAGACGCCGGCACTGTGCCTTAAAGCGCTCATAATCCACATTTGCCACTTCAAACCGAAGGGTTGCATGCTGGTTTAGCCCCTCACTGTTACCGCCGGTAAGTTCCGCACCGCTCATACGGCAAACTTCAGCATCCCCGGAGGCGTCGATAAAACAGTCTGCAAAAACCGCTTGCAAGCCACCATTGTTATAGATTACTGCATATTTTAGTTTCTTCTCTTCCATTACCACATCTACTACCGGGGTGAAATAAAGAATCTTTCCTCCCTTTTCCACCAGCAGCTGTTCCAGAACCATTTGCATATAAATGGGATTAAAATACCCGTCGTTGTTAGGGCGCAGCTCATAAGCCCCCATCTGCGCCAAACGGCTGTTGATCTCATTGTCCACAGGTGTCAGGGGGTTGTTCTCAATACCATTATACATTGTGGGCACAGCAAAGCCATTGGTCTGGGTGCCGCCCATACTGCCATTTCTTTCCAACACCAGTGTTTTTAAGCCTTCCTCCGCTGCAGAGATAGCCGCAGCAGCACCGGCTGTGCCACCGCCGACCACTACCACATCAAAGTGGCCATATACCGGCAATTCTTTCGGTATGTATAAAATATTCTCTTGCATATCAAATTCCTCCGTGTATGGATAAATTTTTAGAAATTGCTTTTGTTTTCTTTTTCTGTTATACTAAATGTGCGACTTTTTGTATAGTAAATTTGCAACCAGTAACAGTATAAATCCAATATTTTGATTGGAAGAGGTTTTGATATGTCCTTTTACAAAGATGCATGCCTGCATTTGCAGTCCATCGCCCTGGCCACGGTACCTCTGACTCCTTCGGAAATGGGTAAGAAAAAGCAGTCTTTTTCCTATCGTCTTCTGTATTTTCGGGCAGGTGCTTGCGAAATCATACTCGATGGCCGCACCTATATCCTGCGCAGTGGAGATATTTGCTTTTTGCGTCCAGGCACGCCCTATATTACCAAGCCCCTGAGCCCCAATCAGGTGGCAAACTTTTTCTTTACTGTGGATGGCCGGAATGACATATGCACATTTGCTGACACCCCTCAGCTAAATCGGCCATTTGTTGCATCCTGCCCGGAAGCGGCGCAGCTTTTAGAGCAGATCATCGATGAAAGCATCTTTGCAAAACCCCTTCACCAAAAGCAGGAAGATCTGCTTCTGGCTCTGGCGGTGAATGCCGTTATCCGAAGTCAAGCCAGCAGCCGGATCGATCCTACGCCCTCTGCTAAGATGCGCAACATCTGCCGATACATAGATGCCAATTTGACCGAGGCCCTTACTGTGGCATCTCTGGCAGAGCATTTTTCCTATCATCCAACCTACTTAAACGCGCTTTTCCGCCGACATTTAGGAAAATCCGCCCACGATTATATTATGCAGCGCAAGATCAGCGGTGTGAGCCATATGCTTTCCTCCACGGATCTGTCTGTTGCGGAAATTGCCCAACTTTACCATTTTACCGACTCCAGCCATCTGGCCCGAGTATACCGAAAGTGGACCGGCAGGTCCCCCCGGCAGGAAAGAATACCGTAAAAGCAGAACACCCGACTGTTATGCAGCCGGGTGTTCTGCTTGCCATTTTTATTTGGATGTGCTATATTGATTTTAACCAACAAAAAGGAGAGATACATATGCTGCTGATTTACAACGGACACATTAAAACTATGGCAGGCGCTGATCTGGAAAAGGGCTGCGTACTCATTGATGACAACGGCAAGATCGCCGCTGTAGGCAAGGAGCTGGATGTTCCCGCTAATGTACAGCGCATCGATGCCGGCGGCAGACTGGTGACCCCCGGCTGTGTGGATGCTCACTGTCACATTGGTCTGGATAACGAGGCTATGGGCTGGGAAGGTATGGATTACAACGAGATCGTGGATCCTATTACTCCGCAACTGCGTGCCATCGATTCCATCAACCCCATGGACGAAGCCTTTGACAACGCTATTCGCGGTGGCGTGACCACCGCCTGCACCGGCCCCGGCAGCGCCAATGTGGTGGGTGGTACTTTTGTAGCGCTGAAGCTGTGCGGCAAGCGAGTAGATGATATGATCCTGAAGCACCCGGTGGCTATGAAGTGCGCCTTCGGTGAAAATCCCAAGCGGTGCTACGGACAGGGCAGCAAAAAGAGTCCTATGACCCGTATGGGCACCGCCTCTTTGCTCCGGGAGCTGCTGTTTAAGGCAAAGCGCTACGCAGAGGATAAAAAGAACGGCAAGCATCCCGGCTTTGATATGAAGTTAGAGGCGATGATCCCGGTGATCGAGGGCGAGATCCCCTTGAAGGCCCACGCCCATCGCGCCGACGATATCTTCACCTCTATCCGTATTGCAAAGGAATTTGGCGTGAAGCTCACCTTGGATCACTGCACTGACGGCGCACTGATCGCCGACGAGCTTGCCAAGGAAGGTCTGCCTGCTTTCGTAGGCCCCACTTTGGGCAATAAGAGCAAGATCGAGCTGAAGAACAAGAGCTTTACCACCCCCAAGATCCTTCACGAAGCAGGTGTCAAGGTGAGCATTATCACCGATTCCCCGGTGATTCCGCTGCAGTATCTGCCTATGTGCGCCGGTCTTGCTGTGAATGCAGGATTGGATCCGGAGACTGCCTGGAAGGCCATCACCATCAACCCCGCCACCAGCATCGGTGTCGGCGACCGGGTGGGCAGCTTAGAGCCGGGCAAGGATGCGGATGTGGTCATTTGGACCGCCGATCCCCTGAGCACCGTCGGTGGCGAAGCATATATCACTATTGTGGATGGCAAGGTGGTATATAAGGCGGAGTAATATGCACGAAATCATAACCATCGGCCGTGCCGGTGGTATGCACAGACCCCCTTAGGGTCTATTACCAGCCGAGCCTATAGGCTCATCGAATGAACTTTCGCTTGCGTGCCCTACCCTACCACCGCAGATGCGGTTATTTGCGCACCGAAGGCTCCCTTGTGCAAAGGGAGCTGTCAGCCGAACGGCTGACTGAGGGATTGTCCCTATGAGATCAACCCCTCCGAGCAAAATCAAAGATTTTGCCCACCTCCCCTTACACAGGGGAGGCTTACCGCTGCGGCGGGACTTAGCATAGCTAAAGCTTTTTAGAACCACCGGCACTGCCGGTGGTATTCTTTTACAATTACAATAAAAAGGACGCGTTTTGCAACGCGTCCTTTAAAAACAATCAAGCTAATTCATATCTGTGAGCAGTGCGATACAGTTTTTTGACTGTGGGCACATAGGTAAAAAGCAATGTGACGATGGAAAGAACCCAGCCAATGGGCCAGATCAGATACAAAAATGTAAGATTGGGGAACAGCGGGAATACAAACCACACCCAGGGGAAGCGGATGGCGCACATAAAGATCAGCGTAGATACGGTCGGTACGATGGGCTTTCCCATACCCCGCAGAGCCGCGCCAAATATCTCATTAATGCCGCAGATAAAGTATGTACTGGAAACCAGGATCATTTTCTGCTGAGAATATGCTATGACCTGAGGGTCATCGGACATAATGGACGAAAGCGGGCCGGAGAAGATTGCAGACAGCGCACCAATGGATGCGCCCAAACTTATGGTGATCAGAATGCCTCTCCACACGGACTGGGTCGCTCGTTTAATATTGCCGCAGCCCACATTTTGGCTTACATAGGGCATAACCGCCAAAGCCGTGGCTACAGAGATCTGGTAAAGGATGCCGTCATAGATGTTGGCTATGGAGATACCTGTGGTAGCTGCTGCGCCGTAGGAGTTTACTGTAGCACTGATCAGCACATTGGCAATGGAATACAGGCTTTGCTGCAATCCGGCAGGCACACCGGTACGCAAAATATCCCCCAACTCTCTTTTGTAGAATCGAATTTGCCGCAGGGAAAGCTTTACCGTGCTGTTGCTATGGGTCAAGGCGAACAGTCCCATCGCTGCAGATGTGGTCCAGGAGAGGATCGTGGCGTAGGCAACGCCTTCCACGCCCATCTTAAATACGGCAATAAATAGCACGGAAAATACAACCTTTATCACACCGCCTACGGTCAGATAAATCATAGGACCTTTGGAATTTCCGGAAGAGCGCATGATCGCCGCGCAGAAATTGTAGACCATCAAAATGGGGACGCCTGTAAAATACAGCCTGAAGTACTTTGCCGCTTCCGGAAGAAGCTCTTTGGGACAGTTTGCCCAACCAAGAAAAACCTCTGCAAAAGCAATGCCGATAGCCGCAAGCGCCAGTCCGGCAGCTATGGAAAAAGCCATAGCCGAATCGATTGCCCGATCCACGCTTTCCCGATCGTTCATGCCGATCCGCCGGGCAATGGCAACATTGGCACCGGAGGCTATGCCAACCACGAGACCGGTGATCAGAGTGATCAGCACACCGCACACGCCAACCGCGCCAACAGCCGTACCGCTGGTGTCATAGGTTTTCAGCACTGACATATCCACAACACTGAACAGCGACTGCAAAACATTCATCACCATTACCGGCAAAGAGATAGTCAAAAGGCCTTTGGTAATGGATCCGGACAGCATATTGACATCTTTTGATTTCATAGTGTTCCTTCTTTCTCAAGAAAAAAATCTATGTCTGCTGTCATTATAACAACCGCTGTATTCAAGTCAATTTTAAATTCTTACACATTTTCTAATATTTACGAAGAAATAACCGCGACAAGAATACGCGGAGGCAGCTTCCTGCCGGACTGTTACATTTAATTGTTCGAGTCCCTCGGTGTATAAAAAATTCCAGACACCCGAATGGGTATCTGGAATTTTTGGTACACCGGAAGGGACTCGAACCCCCAACCCTCGGAACCGGAATCCGATGCTCTATCCATTGAGCCACCGGTGCATTTGCCTTACAGCTTGGTTATTATAGCAGGCTTTGTTTATTTTGTAAAGAGGTGTTTTTTGAAATTCCTTCGTCTCTTTTCCCGATTCTTGGGAAAAAAAGTTGTTTTCCGGGAAAGTGTGTGTTATAATCTTAAAAAACAGGCGTAGTTACTTATGCGCTGGCATTTGAAGGAGGCTCATTATGGCTGAAATTCAGAATTTCCGTACCGCTTTTGCCGGCTTTCGCCGGGAAGATGTGGTAAACTACATTGAATATATGAACAACTCTCACAAGTCCCAGCTGGAGCAGCTGAACACCCAGCTTGCCACCGCACAGGAGCGACTGGATAAGTTTGCCGGTATTGATCCCGATGCCCTTGCCGCAGAGCTGGCTGCTGCCAAGGAAAAGATCGCTCAACTGGAAGAACAGCTGGCCTGCTGCACCGCAGACGGCGATGACCGCCCCATTCTCTCCGGAGACGAGCTGGAGGCTTATCGCAGAGCAGAACGGGCCGAGCGTCTTGCCCGGGATCGGGCAAGCCAGATCTACACCCAGGCAAATGCCGCTCTGGCAGATGCCACCGTTAAGATCGAGGCTGTTTCCGATACCGTTGCGACCATGGCCGAGCAGTTCACTGTGCAAATGCAAGACTCCAAGGTCAAGCTGCAGGAAGCCGTTGCGGCTATGTATGCCATCCGTCCCGATGAAACCTAAGACAATGGGAAAGCCCTCGGGCTTTCCCACTTTTTGAATGCTATGGATATTTTTGAACCTGAATACTACCGCCATTTTCAATGCCTTGCGGGCAGCTGTCCGGACAGTTGCTGTCAGGAGTGGGCCGTGGATGTAGATGCAGATTCCGCCCGCTTTTATCGCGATCTTCCCGGTGAATTGGGAGATCGCCTGCGCGCTGTTTTGCAGGACACAAAAGACGGCACTGTTATGACCATCGAAAACCGCCGCTGTCCTATGTGGCGTCAGGACGGCCTTTGCCGGATACAATCAGAATTGGGGCACGACGCCCTGTGTCAGACCTGCCGGGATTTTCCCCGGCTGCGTCACGATTACGGAAGCTTTACAGAGTTGGGACTGGAGCTGTCCTGCCCTGAGGCCGCCCGGCTGATCTTTGAATGCGACTCCTCCAGACTGGAAAAGCGCACTGTTTCCGGCGGTGAAAAAGGCGAATATGAACAGGCAGCAATGGACACTCTGCTGAAAAGTCGCCGCGCTATTTTAGATTTTCTGGATAGCTGCCGTTTTCCTCTACCGCAAACCTTAGCGGTTCTTTTGCTGTATGGACACTATGTCCAATCAGAGCTTGATGGTGGTGACGAAGCCGTCCTCGATGCCGAAAAGCACTTGCAACAAGCCAGAAATTTGCCTTTAACTGCGGCTGACATTTCTGCTGTGGTCGCTTTCTTCAAGGAACTTGAGATCCTAACGCCCCGGTGGAAGGCGCTTTTAAAGCAGGCAAAAGCCCCCATCTGCAGTGAGGCGCTGCGTCCTTTGGTCCGTTATCTGATCCAGCGGCACTGGCTGCAGGCTGTGTCCGATTACGACCTGCTTTGCCGGGTAAAGTTCATCATCACCGCTTGTCTGTTGGTCTCAAGTTTGGGCGGCGAGCCCGCAGAAACCGCACAGCTGTTTTCCAAAGAAATTGAAAACGATCCCGACAATATGGACGCTATTTTGGATGCTGCATACACCCATCCGCCTTTTACGGATGTCGCGTTGCTGAGCCTTCTGCATATTTAAGGAGCATTTTATGAAGAAACTTTTGATTACCGGCTTTGATCCCTTCGGTGGTGAAACGATTAATCCCTCCTGGGAGGCGGTGAAATTGCTGCCGGAGCAAATCGGAGATTATGTGTTATGTAAACTGCAAGTTCCTACCGTTTTCGGTCTTGCCGCGCAAAAAGTGCTGGAAAAGGCAACGGAGATCCAGCCGGATATGATCTTGTGTATTGGGCAAGCTGGCGGGCGCGCCGGGATTACACCGGAGCGGATCGCTGTGAATATCCGCGATGCCAGAATCCCGGACAATGCAGGCAATCAGCCGCGGGGTGCGTTTGTAGTGGAAGGTGGACCGGCAGCCTACTTTACCACCGTCCCCGTAGAAAAAATAGCTGAACGCATTGCTGCTCTGCAAATCCCCTCCACGGTTTCTAACAGCGCAGGTGCGTTTGTCTGCAACGATCTTCTGTATTCTATGCTGCACCATTTTGCCGGCACAGCTGTGCGTGTAGGCTTTATTCACATTCCTTATCTGCCGCAGCAGGGCACGCCTTCTGTGCCTTTGGAGACTTCTGTTGCTGCGTTGATTGCAGCCATCAAGGCCTGCTAAACCTGTAAAATACAAAATTCCCCCTTGACAAACTATCGCAGTATTGCTATAATACGAAAGCTGTCAACAACGCAGTCAATATGGGGGTATAGCTCAGCTGGGAGAGCGCTTGAATGGCATTCAAGAGGTCAGCGGTTCGATCCCGCTTATCTCCACCA
>JAZNQK010000120.1:0-6133 GCA_045590135.1 Faecousia sp. | reverse complement strand
GACCTGAAAGCGAGAAGATTTTGGATGATTTTTGTTCTATTGGGGCGAAGGAATGCTTCGTGCCTTTCGAGGCACAATAGGGCAAAAAGCACCGAAATAAGCCGCTTTCAGGCGTGTTCGGATATATTGCTCTACCCTAGTGAGCAGCAGACAACGGGCGCAGCACGCTGTATGCGTCGAAACGGGTATCATGGTTTTCGGTGAGGAATACCAGCCGGATATCCGGGTCAGTCAGTCCTGTCTGGATGGCAATATTGGCAGCATCCGCTGCGGCGGCATTTTCTAAATACAGCCGGCTTCTGCCCTCCGGCAGGGGAAATGCGGCATCGCTGCCCACAAAGGAAACCGCAAACCGGTCGTTGGAGCAGGTCTTTACAAGGGTCTGGGCCGTTTGCTTCAGCGCTTCATCCCGATCCCCATCGAAAATAATGGACTGGGTGTCCGGGAACCGGAAGTCATAAAAAACAACTTCGTCAAAGCCTAAGTTTTTCAGCTCTGTGACGATCTGCACCAAATAGGTCACTGTGCCCTCGCTGGTGGGGTCCAGCCAGTAGCAGGAGTCATCGTCCATCCACAGATAACCGCCGGGCAGGGGCAATCCGTCGGGGACATGGTGCAAGCCGTAATAGTAGTCCCGCAGGGCCGGCAGCCGGGCAATGGTGTACACATCCTTGGTGCCCAGCAGCTTGATCAGCTCATCCATTTTTTCTGTGTCCACAGAGGATGCGCGCTGGTCGCAGACATTGGAGGAATAATAAAAGCTGCCGTAGATATTTTTTACATCCACCATCACCGGTGTACCGGCGGCAAGCTGTCGCACCTGAGAGATCACCGCGTCCATATCCTCCTGCATAGCGGCTGCTTCGATATAATAGCCGGTCATCTGGGTCAGCTCCGTGCTGGTTTCCACGGCATTTTCGCCCTCGTTATAGTATATGGATACGGTCTCCTGCGGTGCAGGTTTTTCAGCCACCTGCCCCTGGGTGAAAGCACCAAGGCTGAAATCCAGCTTTGCACCTTCCGAGGTGTAGATCACATATCGCTTCAGCCAGACAAACCAGATGCTCAAAAACAGCGCAGCGATCAGCAGCACCGCCAGCGCGCAGAGCGCGACGCGTTTCAGTATTTGTCTGGTACGGTATGGTATAGTCATTGTTTACTCCTTTTTGGCTGTGATACTGCGCCACTCTTCCTTTTCGCCTACGGCGGTGACGGTCAGGCCTGCAGCGCCCAGCGCATGTTTCACATCCGCAAGGCGATTATCTAAAATACCGGACAGGATCAGTGTGCCCTCCTCTGCCAAAAATTCCGGCAGCACCGGGGAAAGCGCCACGATCACATCTGCCACGATGTTTACCAGCACAAGATCGTATTTTTCTTTGGACAGGCGCGCCATCAGCTTTCGGTCTGACAGCACATTGCCGGTGAATGCCGTAAATTCCGGTGCGCCGTAGCCGTTGTAGCTGCAGTTTTGCCGGGCAATGTCCTCTGCCTTGGGGTCGATATCCACGCCGATGGCACTTTCTGCGCCCAAACGCAGAGCGGCAATGGAGAGAATGCCGCTGCCACTGCCAAGGTCGATACACTTTTTTCCCGTTAAGGGCAGCCGCTCCATAAATTCCATCACCATCTGGGTGGAGGGATGGGCACCGGTGCCAAAGGTCAGACCCGGATCCAAAATCACCGGCAGCCTGCCCTGGGCAGGCGCATCTGCCAGCCAGACCGGCAGCACCATCAGCTTTTCACCCACAGGCTGTGGCGGATAACTGTCCTTCCAGCTTTCCTCCCAGTTGGTATCGGCAAGGAGCTGGATGTGCAGATCAAGAGCGCCGAAGCTGCCCTTATCCTTTAGCTGCTGCACCAAAGTCTTCAGCCGGGCAAGACCTGCGGCATCTTCTTCCTCCAGATACAGCTTGATATGCGACAGTCCTTGCAGCTTTTCCTGAAGATCTTCATCGATGTAGTCCCAATAGGCCCGATTCTGATCTAAAAACTGGGCAAATTCTGCCTGATCCTCGATCACAAGATCCGCAAAACCGCCGGCGGTGAGGGCGGCAGCCACATCCTCAATGCTGTCGGATGCGGTATCTACGGTGATCTCCAAGTACGCCATAAGAAACTCCTTCTTTGCAATGTCATCAAATAATTCCTGTTCCATCAGGGAGCGCGTTCTTGTCCCCCTCTCTGAGGGGGATGTCAGCAAAGCTGACAGGGGGAGTGTCCTGCGTTATCAGAATCATCGTCATGACACTCCCTCAGGCAAAAATCGGAGAAGCCGATTTTTGCCAGCTCCCTCAAAGAGGGAGCCAGGGCACGGGTGCATACTTTCAAACAATGACATTGGCTTCTGTTTTTTCTATTTTAACGCATAGAAGGGAAAATGACAACCTCTAACGGTGTAAAATATTTTTAACAAACCCCATTGTTGCTATTTGCGCTTCTTCGTTATATAATAATGCTACTGTAAAAAAGGAGCTTTCTATGATCCAGACTATCGAATTATTTCCGGGAATTACCTTACGGTGTTTTCCCGACAAGCGTTTTAAGCAAGGCTTGCTCAGCATTCAGTTTCTGCGGCCCATGTGTCCGGAGGAAGCGGCGCTGAATGCCCTGCTGCCGGCGGTGCTGCTGCGGGGTACGGCGCAGCACCCGGATATGCGCAGTATTATTTTGCACCTGGACGATCTTTACGGCGCTGCCGTGGGGACACAGGTGCGGCGCATCGGTGATGTGCATACCACAGGTCTTACCTGCAGCTTTATCGACGATAAATACGCCCTGCCGGGAGATGCGGTGTTGCAGCCTATGCTCCGGTTTCTCCGGGAGCTGCTTTTGGAACCTGCCCTGGAAAACGGTTGCTTCCGGGCAGACTTTGTCGAGGGCGAAAAACGCAACCTGCTGCTCACCATTGAATCCCAGCTGAACGATAAGCGCGCCTATGCCGCCGCCCAGATGCTGAAAAAGCTCTGCCCGGAGGATGCCTTCGGCGCACCCCGGCTGGGTGAACCGGAGCAGGTAAAGGCCATCACGCCGCAATCGCTTTTTGCCCATTACCAAAAGGTCCTCCGGGAAAGCTGTGTGCATATCTTCTACACCGGCTCAGCAGAGCCGGAAGCGCTCTGCGCGCTGCTGCGGCAGGAGTTGATTTTCCCGGATCGGACAGCACTGCCGATGCCCGGGCAGACACCTCTGCGCGCCGGCACACCGGGAAGCCATCAAATGACAATGGATGTAGCACAGGGCAAACTGGCTGTGGGCTTTGTTACCCCCATCACCTTTGCCGATCCCCGGTTTGCAGCCATGCAGGTGTGCAACACGGTCCTGGGCTCCGGTATGATCAGCAAGCTCTTTATGCAGATCCGGGAGAAGCTGTCGCTGTGCTATGACATCAGCTCCGGCTACTACGGCAGCAAGGGTATCGTTACCGTTTCTGCCGGCATCGACTGCGATAAGGATGCTATGGTGTGCGGGGAAATAATGAAGCAGGTGGAGCAGTGTGTTTTGGGAAACATCTCTCAGGAGGAGCTGTCTGCTGCCAAGCAGGCGATCTTGTCCGGTCTTCGCGCTACCCACGACTCCCCCGGCGCTATTGAAAGCTATTATTCCACCGCTGCCATCAGCGGTCTTAGTATGACACCTGACGCTTATGCCGAGGCGGTGTCCCGGGTAAGTGTGGAGGATGTGGCGAGTGCCGCCGCCACCCTGGAAAAGCATACGGTATTCTTTTTGAAGGGGGCGCAGTGATGGAAAAACGGATATACGAGCAGCTGCAGGAAACTGCCTATTTTGAAACACTGCCCAACGGACTGCCGGTGGTGGTAGTACCTCGTCCGGGCTTTTCCAAAAGCCTTGCCTATTTCGTCACGGATTACGGCTCAATCCACACCCGGTTTACCCTGGACGCAAAGGACCATACCGCGCCTGCCGGTGTTGCCCATTTTTTGGAGCACAAGCTTTTTGATATGCCGGGCAGAGATGTCACCGCGGAATTTGCCGCCCTGGGTGCTGTGCCCAATGCCTTTACCGGCTACGATATGACGGCCTACTATTTTTCCTGTACGGAAAATTTCTATGAAAGCCTTTCGCTGCTGCTGGAGTTTGTGTCCACCCCCTATTTCACTGCGGAAAGTGTGGAAAAGGAGCAGGGCATCATCGGCCAGGAGATCGATATGAATGTGGATGCGCCGGAGACCCGGGTTTTTGAAAACCTGATGGAGGCGATGTATGAAAACCATCCCATCCGGGTACCCATCTTAGGCGATCGTACATCCATCGCGCAAATTACACCGCAGATCCTTACGGATTGTCACCGGGCATTTTACCGCGGCAGCAATATGTTGCTGTGTGTGGTGGGTGATGTGGATGCGCAAAGGGTCTGCGACCTTGCCCGGCAGCAGCTGGGTGATACCTTTGCACCGAAAGTGCCCCGGGCAGATATGTGGCAGGAGGAGATGACCTGCGCCAAGGATTTGGTAGAGGACACCATGGAAGTTGCGATGCCCATGTTCCAGCTTGGCTTCAAGAGCGTACCTTTGGGTATGGGCAAAGAGGCAGTTATGCAGGAAGCGGTGGGCGATCTGGCGGCGGAGGCGCTGTTTGGGGAATCCTCCCGGCTGTATATGCAGCTGTACGAGCAGGGCCTCATCGACGGCTCTTTTGGCGGCGGCTATGATACGGTGGACGGTATGTCTATGCTTACCTGCTCCGGCGACAGCCCGGACCCGGAAGCAGTCCGGGACGCTATCTTAAAGCAGGTGCACGATTTGCTGGAGCAAGGCCTCCCGGAGACAGAGTTTCTGCGGATGAAGCGCAGCGCCCTGGGTCGCCGGATCCGGGATCTGGACAGCTTTGATGCTACTGCCTTCCGGATCTGCGCTTACCATTTCTCCGGCTTTGACTATTTTGAATTTCCGCTGGTTTATCAGCAGATCAACGCAGAACAGGTGCTTGCATTTTTGCAGGAGACTGTCACAGAGCAAAGATGCTGCCTGTCTGTGATCTATCCCAATTCACGCGAGGAGGTTTTGTGATGCAATGGATCTTGGTGGATAACCCCATCCGCTTTCCCGGACTGGGACTGGAACTCGATCCCCCAAAGGGGTTCAGTATCGGGACTTTGAACATTCACTTTTACGGCGTGATCATCGCCCTCGGCTTGCTGCTGGCGGTGATCTACGGCTTAAAGCGCAGCAAGCGGTTTGGCTTGAAGGAAGATGATATTTTAGACGGTGTGCTGTGCATCGTGCCCTTTGCCATTATCTGCGCCCGGGCGTATTACTGTATCTTCTCCTGGCACGAATTTGCATCCGATCCCATCAGCGTGCTGTATATCTGGAACGGCGGCATTGCCATTTACGGCGGAGTCATCGGCGCGGCTATTGGCGTGATCGTTTTCTGCCGGGTCAAAAAAATCAAGCTGGGTGCGGTTTTGGATCTGGTGGCGCTGGGTTTTCTCATTGGTCAAAGCATCGGCCGCTGGGGTAATTTCTTTAACCGTGAGGCATACGGCGCAGTTACGGACAGCCTTTTGCGCATGGAGATCTTCGGCACCATCGACGGCGTACGCGCTTGCTACCACCCCACCTTTCTTTATGAATCGGTTTGGAATTTAGCAGGCTTTGTAATGCTTCACTTCCTGTCCAAACGGCGCCAATATGATGGGCAGATCGCCCTTGGCTATGTGCTTTGGTACGGTCTTGGCAGGACCATCATCGAGGGCCTGCGCAAGGACAGTCTGATGTGGGGTCCTTTCCGGGTGAGCCAGCTTTTGGCAGCAGTCAGCTGTGTGATCGCTTTGGGGATCCTGCTGTGGCAGCTTTTCCGCAGCCACGATAAGAATAAGCTCTATGTAAACATAGTGGCAGCAGCGCAAGCTGAGGCAGATACCTCCCCGGAACCGGAAGAAGCCGAGAACAAAGAGAAAGCGGAATAAAAAAGCTGAGGCTATCTTTGATAGCCGCAGCTTTTTATGCGCCAAATTTCAGTTTGTCGAGCAGATGTATCTGCTCGACAAACTGAAATAATGTAGAATGGAGAATGAAGAATGTAGAATTATTGTGTTGCCTACGGCAACTATTTAAATTATTTCCGGAGGAAATACCTTAATTCTCAATTCTCCATTCTCAATTCTCAA
>JAZNQK010000119.1:0-6301 GCA_045590135.1 Faecousia sp. | reverse complement strand
ACCGAATTTGACAATGTCGCAGATCTGTGGAGCTAATTAAGCACAAACCATTTGATAAGCATAAAGCCCCGGCGGTTCGCCGCCGGGGCTACCCCCCAACAGTAGGTGCGACCTGTGGTTATTCCTATGAACACGGCGTGTAGCCAGAGGTCGCCCCTACAAACAAGAAGAGCGCAGCAAAATGCTCAAAAAAGGAACTTTCTGAAATTAAAGGAGGAATACTGGAAATGAAGAACCGGATTTCCAAGAGAAATTGGCGCACTGTGGCACTGTGTGTAATGCTGATCGCGGCAATGGCAATTTCTTTGGCTGCTTGTAAACAGCAGGGTGACGCCAATGTCACGATCTCCTTAAGCAAGTCCAGCATGCAATTAGATGTTTATGAAACCTTTGTATTAACCGCAGAGGTGACCGGCTCTCAGGAGACACCTGTTTGGACGGTGGAAGACAGTTCTGTTGCCACGGTGGATAACGGCACAGTCACTGCAGTGCAGGAGGGTACAACCGTTGTCACAGCGACAGTAGGGGAGACTTCAGCCTCCTGCAGCGTTCAGGTCGTCAACTCTTATGTGGCGCCTGTTTTAATGGTGAATACACCGGATATCGCCTTGGGTCTGAATGAGTCCTATACGGTAGAAGTGGGAGTACGGTATAACGGCGAGGCGGTTACAGAGCCTCTCAGCTTCAACTGGGAACTGTGTGACGATGCCCAGGAGGAAAGTGTCTCCCTGGTCCCCAATGAGCGGGGCGCGGAAATTACGGCTCTTTCCTATGGCACCACCGCCTATACGGTCAGCACCACCTACCGCGGTATGGTCCTGGCACAGAGAATAAACATCAAGGTGACCAATTTGGATATTACCTTTGATATTGCCAATTTGGAAAAGTCCGCGTTTGCATACAAAGCAGAGCTGGGACTGTTTAAAACCGACAAGGATATTACCGAGATCATCCCCGTTGTCACGGTGTACGATAAGGGCGTAAAGGTAGAAGATCCCACGATCACCTGGATCAGCTTGGATCAGGATATTGCCACCGTCAGTGAAGATGGCAGGATCGTCGGTGTCAGTGCCGGTACAGCCCGTATTGTAGGACAGTATGACCATGCGGAGATTGCCATCAATGCGGTGATTTACCGAAGCATGGTAGAGAAAAAGAATGTGGATGTGGAGCAGGCTACCGGATATGTACTTAGTACCTCTCGTTTTGCCGGCGCCGGTGAGGTGACCGATGTTCTGTTTAACGGAGAAAGCGTTCTGAAGGAGATCAAGGACGGCGCGCTCTACCTGAATGACGAGATGCTGCCTTCCATTGGCAAGCCTGTGGAGCTGTCTGTGATTGCGGAAAAGGCGGAGTTTGTCACAGAGGGTACGATGGCGACCTTTGTCATCAATTCCGAATCGGAGCTGAACAGATTCCCCCGGTATGCGGAAAGCTACCCCAATGGCTATTACATTTTGGGCAATGACATCCAATGCGGCGGCACCTATTCCTCCAATGTCACTGAGCCGTTCTTAGGCACTTTTGACGGCCGCGGACACGCGATCTATAATTTTACCACCTCCAGCGAAAATCGTTTCGGTCGCGGCTTGTTTGGTGAAACATTCGGCGCACCGGGTGCGAACGAGGCCACAATAAAGGATATTGCCTTTATCAACGCCAACCATTCCGGAACCGGCGCTATGATCGCGCAAATAGGCGGCGGTCTGATGGAAAATGTTTATATCAATGTCTCTCTGACCGACCTGAAGACAGGCGGAGGTCACAGCAGCACCACCGTTTTGTTCTCCTATATGTACGGTTCACTGGAAACAAAGCAGGTATTGATAGAGCACAACATTCCGATGGTCAATGTAGGCGAGACCGGCTATGCGCTGACCAATTTGGGTGAGTATGGCAAATTTAGCGGCCTGTATATCATTGGTGCAGATAATGTCTATCACGATCTGGTGGATAGCCAGTCCGGTGCAGATAGATACGGTGCGTATCCCACATACAGGGATTTCATTCAAAGCGGCAGAAGCATGGGCGGCTGGGGCAATACGTTCTGGGCGACCATTGGAGCCGTTGCCTATCCCAGAGGCCGCAACATCCACGCAAGCTATATGCCCACAGTCACAGCGGCTGCCGAAACATTGTCCGGTACCACCGTTGCCATCGAAAATCTGGGCTTCCTGGATGAAGTGGTACTGTCCACAGCGACCAAAAAACTCGGCGTAAAGGTTGAAAACAATCTGATTATCATTCCTGAGGAAATACCCGATGATTCTGTGCTGGATATTACTGTGCGTTCTGTATTCAACCATAGTAATGCCGTGAAGCTCAGCATTAAGGTGGATTATGCAAAGCAGATGATGCTTGATGAGCAGGTACTGGTGAGCAAACGGACTGCAGAGACCTTTCGTATAGACCTGTCCTGCTTTGCTGAGGAGCTGGAGGGTTTCCTGATCCAGTCTGCTTCTGTGGACGGCAAGAACTTCTCCTCTGTCACCTATGCCGACGGTATGTTAACACTGGATACCGCAACCTTAGGCGATATGGTTGAAGAAGGTCAGATTTTTGCCAATTTCGCAAAGGGTAACGATCTGGCACTGGTGAAGATCAATATTTTTGCCAGTGATATGGCGATTTGCAGCGCAGAGGATCTGCAGCGCTTCCCGGAGATTATGCAGAAATATCCTTCCGGTTACTATATTTTAGGTGACGATATCGACTATACCGGCTATACTTATACCAATAATAATGATGTGTCCTTTACCGGTATTTTTGACGGTCGGGGCTACACCATTTACAACCTGCGCACCAAGACCAGCGCCAGCGATGCCCTCCACGGCTTCTTTGGTATGAACTTTGGCTTAGAGGGTGCGCCGCAGCACTCCGCAACCTTGAGAAACATCTCCTTTGTGGGTGCCACCGTTTGGGGCAAGGGTGCTTTCCTGGCAATGAACGGCAGCGGCACACTGGAAAATGTGTTTGTGTACTGTACTATCGAGGATCTGGTCGCCGATGTACACGATCCCAACCCCTGGTACAACAGCACCAGCATATTGTTCAATAAGGGTAAATGGTATCTGACAGCGGATAAGGTCATTGTGGAATACAAAGAACCCTTGACCGACAATAACGGGTGGGGCTATGCTGTAGGCTTCCCCGACAATGTTGGCGAATTTGATAACTTCTATGTTGTAGGCGCAGATCAGTACTATGGTCAGCTGGGCACCACCTCTCAGTCGGCTACCAATACGGCTTGCTATGCAAACCGCGCGGACTTCGTTGCCGCAAAGAACGATTTGACTGCCTGGGATGGAAACGGATTCTGGACAGTTGTGGATGGCTATCCCATTCCCAACAGACTGGTTGGCGTGAACCTGGATAAGCCCTTTGGCGAGCCCGTGGAGCTTGCAGGTATGACCTATGTGGATACTGCAGCAGCCCAAGCCACCTTCACGGTTGATTTTGGCGCACAGAAGACGCAGGTAAAGGGTGCAAAACTCACAGATGCATCTGTAGAGGGCAAGAAATTCACTACTATGTCCTATGCTGACGGCATCCTCACACTGGACTTCGGAACAGTCAGTGAAATGACAGGAGAGAAGACAGTTACACTGACCTTTGAAAAAGGCAGTAAAGAGATTACTGTTCACGCAAAGATCGTTGTCTGCACAATGATCATCAGCAATGTGGACGAGTTGAGTATGTTCCCGTCGGTAATGAAAGAGCATCCTGATGGATACTATGCTCTGGATAACGACATTGATATGGCTGGCGTTCCCTATAGCAATAGCTTCGAGGGCGACTTCACCGGTACCTTCGACGGTCAGGGTTACACCATTTACAACCTGTGCACCAAGACCAGTGCCGACGATGCCCTCCACGGCTTCTTTGGCGAGAACTTCGGTGCAGAGGGCGCAGGCCAGCACACCGCAACCCTGAAGAACATCTCCTTCGTGGATGCCGTCGTTTGGGGCAGGGGCTCCTTCCTGGCAATGAACGGCAGCGGCACACTGGAAAATGTGTATATGAACTGTACCGTCAAGGATCTGTTTGCCGATGTAAACGATCCCAACCCCTGGTACAACAGCACCAGCGTCCTGTTCAATAAGGGCAAATGGTATCTGACAGCCGATAAGGTAATCGTGGAATACGCAGAACCCTTGACTAACAATAACGGTTGGGGCTATGCTGTAGGCTTCCCCGACAATGTTGGCGAATTTGATAATTTCTATGTTGTGGGCGCGGACCAGTACTACGGTCAGTTGGGCAGCACCTCTCAGCCGGCTGCCAATACGGCCTGCTATGCTGACCGTACTGCCTTCGGCAACGCCGGCACAGACTTCAGCGCTTGGTATGCCACCGGCTTCTGGGCGGAAGATCCTGCTACCAAGACCCCTGTTCCCGCATCTCAGGTCGTATTTAACGACTATAATGACGGCTATGCTGCCGGTACAGTCCACGATGTGACCGTGCGTGCCGCAACCCGCAAGTTTGTAAGTGGCGGAAGCTCCGATTATACGGTCGTCGCCGCAGGCGATACCCAGAGCCAGCTTGCCGCCACCTACCTGATCGGTATCGTGAAGAACGCCACCGGCGTGACCTTGTCTACCGGAGCCTACTCCGGCAGCGGCAAGCACATCGTGATCAACGATGCCAATGCGTTCGCAGCTGCAGGGCTTAGCATGCCTGAGACCGACTTGGGCACTGCAGGTTATTACATCGTCACCAGCAATGACAATGTATTCATTATGACCGGCAAGGAAACCGGTGCGCAGAATGCAGTGCTTGCATTCCTGAAGCACGTGGTAGGTATGGAAGTCTACGGCGTAGACACCGTTGTATTTACCAAGACCGGCGAAACCATGCCGGATATGGTGATCATCGAAAAGCCCGATATCCCCAACCATATGATGGGCAACTGGCGTGGCTACTATGAGACAGCCGGCGAGCTCTCCGGCCGTTACCTCCTGGGCTACACCCACTTCTCTCACCAGTTCCTGCAGAAGGACGGCGCGGATAACCATACTTCTATGCTCTACCTGCCTTACAACACTTACGGCAGATCCGTAATTTTGGGTGGTAAGGGTCACAGCAAGTGGTACTCCAAGCGTGGATTGTTCCAGACTCCCTCGCAGCTTTGCTACAATGCACAGGGCGACGCAGATGAGCTTGCGGCAATGGTAGATGAAGCCGCTACACAGATCCTCAATGAGCTGAATAAGGCAGAAAATGCAGCGATCACCATGGGTCAGTTCTCCATTATGGATAACGAAGACTGCTGTAACTGTGACGCATGTAAGGCTGACCTCGCAAAGTACGGCTCCAACAACGGCGCGGTTGTTGAGTTTATGAATCTGCTGAGTGCAGAGATTCAGGAAAGACTGCAGGCGCAGGCAGATGAAGCCGGCACTGCAAAGCGTGAGTTTACCCTCTATTTGATGGCTTACAACGCATACGAGGACGCACCTTCTATGAATCTGAGCGAGATTCACTTCCATGAGAATCTGGGCGTGATCTATGCACCCATTGGCGCATCCTATACCCATAGCTTCTATGAGTCCCAGAACGCTGATGTAGCAACCAATATGCGCAACTGGGCAACCCTCAGCGATCACCTGTACTACTGGCTGTATGAGACCAACTTCAGGCACTATATGATCCCCCACGATTCTTGGACCACCAGCGTGGAAAACCTGCGTTTTGCTTACGAGTGTGATGCAGACATCGTGATGATCCAGGGTCAGCATAACCAGAGCTATTCTACAGGCTTTACCGCACTGAAGGTTTACCTGAACAGTGTTGCCGGTCAGAATGTAAATGCAATGAACGATGGCGGCTATCAGAGAGCAGTCAATAGCTTCTTTGCAAATTACTACGGCAAGGGCGGCAACGAGATGCAGCAGCTGTTTGAGGAGCTGCAGGCTTGGATGAACGGACTGTCCGGTCAGTACACCGGTCAGATCAACTCCGGCAACAGTGCCGCATTGGCCAATGCAGCATACTGGCCCAAGGATATGCTGGTCAGCTGGCTGAGCCTGGTAGAGAAGGCTGAAACGGACGCCGCAGGCGATGCAAAGGCACTCAAGCACATCCGGGCAGAAGGCATCTTTATTCGCTATATGCTCATTGAGTTCTACGGCGACACATATTCCGCTAGCGAGCTGGCAGCGATGAAGTCCTCCTTCAAGGAAGACTGCGCCGCGCTGGGTATCGTAAAGGCTACCGAATTTGACAATGTCGCAGATCTGTGGAGCTAATTAAGCACAAACCATTTGATAAGCATAAAGCCCCGGCGGTTCGCCGCCGG
>JAZNQK010000118.1:0-24400 GCA_045590135.1 Faecousia sp. | reverse complement strand
CAGTCCCGCCGCAGCGGAAAGCCTCCCCTGTGTAAGGGGAGGTGGGCAAAATCTTTGATTTTGCTCGGAGGGGTTGCTCTCATAGTGACAATCCCTCAGTCAGCCGTTCGGCTGACAGCTCCCTTTGCACAAGGGAGCCTTCGATGCGCAAATAACTGCATCTGCGGTGGTAGGGCAGGACACGCAAGCGAAAGATAATTCGATGAGCCTATACGGCTGGCGATAGGCCCTAAGGGGGCTAGTGCAAACCACCGGCACGGCCGGTGGTTATGATTCATTACTTTTTCTCGCCCAGGAAGAACAGCGCCAGGGTGCCGGGTCCGGAGTGAGAGCCGATAACTGCGCCCACATAGCTGATAATGATTTCCTTGACACCGTACTTTTCTTTCAGGATCGAAGCGAGGTAGTTGGCATCGTCGATGCAGTCGCCGTGGGAGATAAAGCAAACATCGTTGGCGCCGGGGATACCGGTGTCGCCAAGCTTTTTTGCCAGCGCCTCGATGGAGGCTCTTCTGCCCCGGGCCTTGGAAACATTGATCAGATGACCGGCATCGTCCACATGGAGCACCGGTTTGATCTGCAGCATAGTGCCAACGAGGGCGGTGGTTGCGCTGACTCTGCCGCCGCGCTTGAGGTACATCAGATCGTCCACGGTAAACCAGTGGCACAGATGATTCCGGTTTTCCAGGCACCAGTCCGTAAGCTGATCCAGAGTCATACCGGCATCACGCTGCTTACAGGCATAGTAGACCAGCAGGCCCTGCCCCATAGATGCGGCAAGGGTATCCACCACCCGCACTGTACGGTCCGGGTATTTTTCCTGCAGCTCATCTGCAGCGATCACCGCAGACTGGTAGGTGGTGCTCAGACCTGAGGAAAAAGCAAGCACCAGGGCATCCTCACCACCGGCAAGCACCGGCTCGATAGCCTGCGCCCAACCGTCGGGATTGACGGCAGAGGTAGTAGCCGTTTCGCCGGCACGCAGTCCGTCATAGAAATCTTTCAGCCAGATGTCGTCATAGGTTTGGAGCTCTTTTCCCTGAAACCGCACAGACAGGTTGACCACGCCCAGGTCAAGCTGCTGATACATCTGCGCCGGAAAATCGCAGCAGGTGTCGGTGATGATCTTGTAAGACATAATAAAAACCTCGCAAAAAGAATTGCTGCATCCGCAGCACCTTAATCATAACTGCGCTGCATAAAAAAGTCACCCTCTGACCCGGAGAAAGACGGTACGCGCAGGCTCCTTAAGGTAGAATCCGGTGCTCTACTGCCAGTAGAGTTGTTGCGGCTCAAGGCTTTTTCGTAAATGTCGCCACAAAAAGGCACGCCCAGAGAAACAGACTCAGTAGCCAGTGGATACTGATGGCCATAGGCGCGCTGACAAGAAGCAGCAGCACATACAGCACATTGCCCAGCGCCTGGGAGCCGATGATGCTCAGCACATTTACCAGCAACACGATGACAGTAAGCAGCAGACTCAGACCGCTGATCAGCCGCAGCTGCAGCATAAGCGCCCGGTCTGTGCGGCGGATGCCCCGGTACAGCAGTAAAAAACCCGGCAGAAAAAAAGCAATGCCGCAGAAAGAAAGCAGCGCCTGCAAGAGCGTTGTGGGGGAAGGAATAAAAGACAGCAGCAGGCAGACAATATAACTGCCGCCCCATACTGCGAATAAGCCTTTGTTTTTCATAGACAGCTCCTTTGACCTTTTCTTTTATTGTAGCTTAGGACGCAGTCGTTGGCAAGGGGGAAAAAAAGCTGGACAGTGGAGGCTTTCTCTGCTATAATAAGGGAAAACAACCAAGAAAAGGGAGTTGATTTCCCGTGAAATGTCCGTTTTGTGGCGATCAGGAAAGTAAGGTCGTGGATTCCCGGCACAGTGAAGATGGTCTGAGCATTCGCCGGCGCAGGGAGTGCCTGGCATGCCAGCGGCGCTTTACCACCTATGAGATCGTGGAAAGCCTGCCCATCATCGTGGTCAAGCGGGATGGTTCCCGGCAGGGTTTTGACCGGAATAAGATCCTCAATTCTATGGTCCGCGCCTTTGACAAGCGGCAGGTGGCCGCCACGGAGCTGGATCGCATCACCACTGAGATCGAGCAGACCATCCAGAACTCCTTGGAGCGGGAGGTCAGCACGGATCGCATCGGCGAGATGGTGATGGAACGCATCAAGCCTTTGGACGAGGTGGCGTATATCCGCTTTGCCTCTGTTTATCGCCGTTTTCAGGATGTAAACAGCTTCATCCATGAGATCAACACCTTCTTAGATGAAAAATAAGCTGAGGGAGTAAAAGAATGGATTTTGGTGCCATTACGGCGCTGTTAGAGGGCTTTGACCCGGCTGCGCTGATACCGGAACTGAATACATTTTTAGGACGGCTGGAGTTCTTTTTGCGGCTGGGCGTGCTTGCGGGGCCGCTGCTTCTTTTGGGATTGGGCCTGTGGTATCTGTTTAAGCCTGTCAAGGAGGCAAATCACCGGATCGGTTTTTGCGCTCTGTGGGGTATGGGAAGCGTAAAGGCGTGGCGTTACACCCAGCGTCTTGCAGGCATCTGCTATACCGCACTGGGCGGTGTGCTGACACTGATTATGTTTTTCGTTTCCCTGGGCTTTCATGCAGAGCAGGCAATGGACATGGCATCTGCTGCATTCACCTGCCTGATCTGGCAGGCAGTGCTGACGCTGATCTGCTATATTGCCATCAATGTGGTGGTGGCGCTGTTCTTCGACTGGAAGGGCAATTTAAGGAAAAAATAACGCTCACGACCCGGGCGTCGCTTTGCGCGATGCCCGGGTTTTATTGCAGATATCAAATTTCAGCTTAACCCTCGTTGTCATTGCGAAACCAGTCCGCAGACTGGTTGTGGCAATCTAAAGCGTGTAGTTATTTCTGTAGATTGCCACGCCAGTGTGAGCACTGGCTCGCAATGACAGGTTAGATTGTACTGTCCGTTAAACTGGAATTTTAAAAAATAACCGCCGGTGGTTTCCCACCGGCGGTGTGTGTTTATTGGGGTTTGATCGCCTTTTGATAATAGGCGTAGGTGCAGCTTTCTTTGCTGCTGAGGACCTTGCTTTCGGTGACCTCACCGACAAACAGCATATGACTGCCGAGGTCGGTCTTTTCCAGCACCTTGCAGCTAAGCATCGCGTTGGTATGCTTTGTAACATACAAGATGCCGTTGTGGCTGCGCTTGGTGTGGGGGAAGGCGGCAAACTTATCCGCATCCCGACCGGACTGCATTCCAAAATGCTTTATGGTCTCAAAGGGAACAGTCTCTTCCAGCACGCTCAGGTTAAACTGACCGGTTTTTTCGATCATTTCCCGGGTCAGATTTCCCATTTGCACGCTGACGGCGATCCGGGTGGGCGTATCCGCCACCTGCGCCACTGCATCCACGATGCAGCCGTTATCCGTGTCCGATTCCCGGGCGCTGAGCACATATAAGCCGTAGCTTAATTTTCTTAGCGCCGCAGGATCTTCCGCAGGTTCATCCTGCTTAGCGAAAGTAGCGCTCCAGCAGGCCCTGCAGAGCCTTGCCATGGCGAGCCTCGTCCCGGGCCATCTCGTGGACGGTGTCGTGGATGGCGTCTAAGCCGTTGCGCTTGGCGCAGCTTGCCAGGTCGAACTTACCCTGGGTAGCGCCGAACTCGCAGTCCACGCGCCAAGCCAGATTGTCCTTGGTGGTAGCCTTCATATTGGGCTCCAAGGTGCTGCCCAGCAGCTCTGCGAACTTTGCTGCATGCTCAGCCTCCTCCCAGGCTGCCTTCTCCCAGTACAGGCCGATCTCCGGATAGCCTTCCCGGTGGGCGATCCGTGCCATGCACAGATACATACCTACCTCGCTGCACTCGCCGTTGAAGTTGGCAAACAGCTGCTCCTTGATATAAGCCTTATCCTCGGCAGAGATGTCGGGGTTATTGGCAACTGTTGTCTCGTAGATGCCGAACTCATGCTCGGCAGCCAGCTTCATATCGCCCTTCTGCTCCACAAACTTGGAAGCGGGGACCTTACAAACGGGGCACTTGAAATCGGCATCCAGCTCATCGGCAGTGTGAACATAACCGCAAACAGAACAAACAAACTTTTTCATAATTTATATCCTCCATAATAATTATAATGTGAATAATGTGAAATTACAGAAATTATTCCTCTTCCTCAAACTGATCGGGACCGACGCCGCACAGAGGGCACTCGTAATCCTCGGGAAGAGTATCGCCCTCATAGACATAACCGCAAACAGAGCAGACATACTTTTTCATACAGCTTCACCTCTTTCCTTTCTAAAACAATCGCTGCAAAGACCGGTAAAGGACAGCTGACAGCTGTTTACCGAGCCGCCGCAGCAGGCGGTGGCAGCTTCCTTCAGAGCTGCCGGGATCTGCATTTCCTCCAGGTCCAGCACAGCTTCACAATTGGAACAGATAAAGTGGACATGGGGATCTGTGTTGCCGTCGAAGCGCTCCTCGCCACCTACAGTGGCAACGCAGACGGCCAAACCCTGCTGCCGGAACAGATTCAGATTGCGGTACACCGTACCCATTGACAGGTCCGGGATCTGCGGCTTAAGCTGCTGGTACAGGGTCTGAGCAGATGGGTGCGCCTTTGAGCGGCACAGTTGGTCGTAAATGGCATTGCGCTTGCGGAATTGCTTCGTTGTCGCTTCCATCGGGCACCTCCTAAATAAGAATGATTATCATTTACATCTATAATCTAACACACCCGTTACTCTCTGTCAAGTGCTTTTTTGAAAAATTTTTCGATTGGCTTCAAATTTCAGTTTGACAGCGAGTCGCTGCTGACAAGTCGCACGCTCTGCGGTGGTTGACGCTACGCATCTTGATCGTGCCCGGTATCTTTCTTGCGGAAGTCAAATTTCAGTTTGACGAATTGTCTGACCATCCACTGTAGGGCGGGGGCTTGCCCCCGCCGTGTTGGATTACCAACTATTTTTCGTTGCGGCGGGAGCAAGCCCCCGCCCTACAATGGTGCAACAGTCATCTCGCCGCTAAACCGGAATTTGGCGGTTGGATAAAAAGAAAGGGCAAGCCAGGCTTGCCCTTATCTGCTGTCTTTACAAAGGAGACTGTTTGATTTTTGCATACCGTCGGGGGTATTGGGACGGTGTCGGTTTTACTTTACGCAGCACGATCACAGAGTGCTCTGCGCCGTCGATGGGAAACGGCACCACCTTTTCCAGCCGCAAGCCCAACCGTTGCACAGCGTTTTTTGCCTCGGAAAGCTCTTCCCGGGCAGCAGCACCCTTCATTGCCAGAACGCAGCCGCCAACCTTGACATAAGGGGCAGTCAGCTCCAGCAGGATATTCAGCCGGGCAACGGCGCGGCTGGTGGCAAAGTCAAAGCTTTCCCGGTGATCAGCCACGGCCTCTTCTGCCCGGGCGGTGATACACCGGGCATTCACTCCCAGCTGGGGCAAGATCTCCTGCAGCCACTGCATCCGCTTTCCCAGGGAATCTAACAGCGTGACTTTCGCTTCGGGACAGGCGATCTGCACCGGTACGCCGGGAAAGCCTGCACCGCAGCCCACATCGATGAGTGTCTTTCCCGCTAAGTTTTCAACCTTTAGCAGGGAAAGACTGTCTAATAGATGCAGCTTCGCCACCTGGGCGGGGTCGGTAATGGCGGTCAGATTCATCACTTCGTTTTGCCGGATCACAGCCGTGCCGAAGGCGCACAGCTTTTCCTGCGCCTGGGCATCCAGTGTTAGACCCATTTCCTGCAGTCCGGCAGAAAGGGTGCTTTGCATTTCGCTCATATTTATCACCCTGCATTTACCAGACCGGACAGATCCACCTGGCTTTCATCCAGCGGATCAAACAAAACTTCCTCTTCCACATGCATAGGAAGCACGATCTCCTGAATATACCAGCTTACCAGCATATCGGTGAAGGTGGGCTTGGGATCTTCCGCATCTGCTTCATCCGGCTCTTTCGTCCGGTTCTCCAGGAATGCCTCGTATTCCTGCAGATCTGCGCGCAAATAGGAGCTGGCGCCGGATTCAATGACATCAGCAGCTGCGCGCTGGGCGCTGTCGGTGCTGGCGGCAAGGGAATTCAGACATGCCCGGTAGGCAAGGGCGTAGCCTGCATACTGAAACAGGGCATCTTCACTGACATCACAGGCGAGAAATGCGGAAAGGTCCGCATCGTCATCGTTATAAATGCATACACGGTGCGCCAATTCGTGACACATGGCAAAGGGCAGGCCGATCCCGGGCACCTGAGGATTTACTGCCGCCTCTCCGGTGAGGGAGACCGTAACACCGGTGATACCGCGGTCTGTATAGGAATTACTCCAGCCAAGCTCCTTTACCGGAACTGCAGCGCCGGCATAAATGGACAGGGTGCTGTCATAAGTCAAGGTTTCAAAGGTGTCGGACGCCAGCTTTGCCAGCACATCAAAATCGGGCATTTCCAGCTGATGGGCGCTGTCTCGCTTGACCTGGGAGGAAAGAGCGTTTGCTTTGTCCCGGAAATAGGTGGTGGCATCCGCCAGCTCAGAGGGCGTGTAGCCTTCTTGCACCGTGAGGCGTACATCATCGGCAACAGAGCCGGCATAGGCATTCAGTCTGTAAAGTCCGGTGTCCAGAAAGGTCAGCAGACTTACCGCAGCCAGCACCCAGCCAAACCACTGCACCGGATTCCACCGAAGCACGATCATCAGCACGATGCTTACCAGCAGACCCGCTGCCAAAAACAGCAGCACGATCTGCCACATACAGGAATCTATCCCGGCACTCCACTGGGCCAAAGCGGTTTGGATCAGGCGGGTCACATAAGGATAGACCATATCCACAAGGCTTGTGTGCGCCTTGGCAAACTGGGTCAATCCCCAGCTGAGGACGGCAAACACCGCCGCCACAACATAGCCGCGCCAATATTTCAAAGGAATCGCCTCCTTAGTTTATAAGGTAAATTGAGATCACACTATAGTATAACACAGTTTTTCCGTCTTGTCTGCCCCTAAAAGTTAATTTTTTGCAAGGCAGCCCAAAACGCCGTCCTTGAAAGGCTGCGTGACGGATACCTGCAGCAGCTGATTGTGCAGACCCTCGGCGGGCACATAGACCTTTACATAGTTACAGGTGTAGCCGGTAAAGAAACCGTCCTCTGCCTGCTCAAACAAAACGCTGACAGTCTTTCCGGTAAGCGCTGTCCGGAAGGCAAGGCGCATTTCCCGGGCAACGGCGTCAGCCTGCCGGCTGCGCTGCTCCTTGGTGGCGTTGCCATGCTGGCCGGGCAGCTTGTCTGCAGGCGTGCCGGGTCGCCGGGAGTAGGGGAAAATATGCATATCCGCAAAGCCGCAGCGGCGGATAAAGGCCAGGGTCTGCGCGAACTCTTCTTCCGTTTCCCCGGGAAAAGCCACAATGAGATCCGTGGTCAGGGCGCAGTCGGAAAAGGTGGCCTTCAAAAGCTCTGCACTTTCTAAATACCGCGCCGTATCATACTTGCGGCGCATTCTTTTCAGCACGCTGTCGCAGCCGGACTGCAGCGACAGATGGAACTGATGGCACAAATTCGGAAGATTCGCCATACGGCGGCAGAAATCCTCTGTAACGATCCGCGGCTCTAAGGAGCCCAGCCGCACCCGCATATCCGGAACACTGCGGCAAATATCCTCCACCAGCTGGGCAAGCGCCGGCTTTCCGGGAAGATCTGCGCCCCAGGAGGCGATCTCGATGCCGGTGATCACCAGCTCCCGATAGCCTTGCGCAGCCAGTTTTTTCGCCTCACAAACTGCATTTTCCGCGGTTTCGGAACGCACGGGTCCCCGGGTATAGGGAATAATGCAGTAGGAGCAGAAATTGCAGCAGCCGTCCTGCACCTTCAGCATAGCCCGGGTCCTGCCTTCCAGTCCGCCGGCCGGCAGGCTCTGATATTGCCGGCGCTTCAGCGCATCATCTACAACTTTGCGTTGCTGCCGGTCGGCAAGGGTCTGCAGCATTGCCTGTAAAAAGCCTTGCCGGTCCTCACTGCCGCCGAAAACATCAATGCCCAAACCCTCCAGCTCTTTAGGCTGTCGCTGGGAATAGCAGCCGCACACACCCAGCACTGCCTGGGGGTGCAGCTTGCGGCAGCGGCGGATCACAGCGCGGTTCTTCTTGTCCGCCACGGCGGTGACGGAGCAGGTGTTGATGATGTAGCCGTCGCAGTTTTCTTCAAAGCTGCCTATGCTGTGTCCCATACCCGAGAGCAGCTGCTCCATGGCCTGGGTCTCATATTGATTCACTTTGCACCCTAAGGTGTAAAAACCGAATTTCATAGCAAAACTCCGCAAAAAAGATATATGCCTATCCTACAATAAATCGGTCAAGAATGCAAGGGTGAGGAAAATATACGATTTTCCTATTTAGAAGTTGCGCAAAGGCACCGTTTCTGCTAAAATTAAAATAAGAGAGTTTAGGCTTTTAAGGAGGCGCGATTATGAACTTGATCCGGAAACGACTCATCGCTATGCTGCTGGCACTTGCGCTGCTGTGTACAGGCATTCCCGCAATGCAAACCAGCGCGGCTGCGCTGGAAGGCATTAGCCCTGTGACACCGCAGATCGTTGCGGAGGATGCCGTGTTCACCGCAGAGGCCCAGGTGGTCTATGTGGGCGAGGTCAACGGCAATGACCATATGTTCATTTTTATGAACGACTATAAGATGCTGGAGTATGATCTGGATGCTTACGATCCGGAAGATCCGGAGCAAAGCGACTATTTTGTGAGAATGCTGGAAGGCGAAGCCGTCGGCCTGTTTGCGCAGCCCCGCGCCGCAGTTATGGATTCTACCGGCAAGCTTTGGGCATGCGGTCAGGGCGCATGGCTGTTCTGCTATGATCCTGCAGCTCCGGTAAGCGATAACAATCCCCGGAAAGTATCTGTTCCCAAAGGCTCTTTTGTAACGAAGGACGAAAACGGCAACACCGTAAGCGGCTCCGCTATCGATAATATGAATCTATACAGTCTTGCTGCGGACAATGCCGGCAATGTGTATTTCGGCACCTCTGACAGAGGCTATCTGGGCATGTACCACGCAAAGACAGATATGGTCTACTGCATCAGCGACTGGCTTGACGGAGATCTTACGGATCAGTACGGGGCCGGGATCGATACTTACCAGACCGGATATGGCGGACTGGTCATCCGGGAAAACAGCGAAGGCGTCTGTATTTATACCTGCCTGGAGGGCAACCTTAACAAGGACGATCGTAACGCCCATTACTTTGTAAAGTGTTCTTTTGATCCGGACAAGCCCACACAAAAGTGCAAGATCGAGACAAGTCTGGATGTGTATGATTACATTTCCGAAAAAGACGGACAGTACCGTCAGATTTCTGATCTTGGCGGCAATTATGTTCTGCTGAGCACCAATGCCAGAATGAGCGGCCCGGTCCTGGTGGATATCAGCACCATGCAGCTGGTGGAGTTCTCCAACTGGACAGAGGCAAGAGGTACCCACGGCTTTGCTGCTGTGGCTGACGGCTATGCTTATGTTACCGCCCGTATGGACGGCAGCGGTATGTATAAGATCGCCCTGCCTGCCACCACCGGCGCAAAAGCGTCTGTGACCAAGCTGTTCGCGGGTCAGCAGCTGCCCAAGACCTTGTGCAGGGGCTCCGGATGGGCTACGATAGGCGGCAAAACGATGCTGGTAACCTATCAAAACAACACGCAAAACGATACGGTTGAGCCGGTGTTTTACGATGTCAGCAATACGCCGCAGATGACCGTGTGGCCCGCATTTACAAAGGAGGGCAGCGGAAGCACCCTGCGAAACATCATTGCGTCTCCTGACAGAAAGAATCTGTATGTGGGTGGCTACGGCAGTGACCGGATCGCACAATACAATGTGGAAACCGGCGAAGTTACTGCATTGATAAATAGCTATGCAGAACAGACCGACAGCCTGTACTGGTATGAAGGCAAGCTCTATGCCGGCAACTATTCCGACTGTACCATTACCCAGGTGGATCTGGACGCGGGAACAGCAACACCCTTCTTCCGGCTGAACGGCACCATCTTCAATCAGTATCGCGCCCACGCACTCACCGCCGGCGGCGACAAGGTGTTCTTAGGCACCGTGCCGAAGACAGGCTTCTTTGGCGGTGTTTTGGCCTGGTACGATCTGGAAACCGGCATCACCTATGTTGCAGCCGGTCCTACGCAAGCAGATGTATATACCGCAAAGACCCATGATGAAAACGGCCTGATAACAAACTGTCAGTGGACAAATTGCAGCACCGGAGAAGTAACAACAGCGCTGGAGGTTGCCGGAGTGATCCCGGATCAGGTGATCAACGGTATGCTGTATAAGCGCATTGGTGAAAAAGAGTACATTATCGGCACCACATCCATCTACGGCGGATCGGGAACTGCCGAAACCGTGGCGGCAGATGCAAGCGCAGTTCTGTTTGCCTATGATATTGAAGCAGGGCAGGTGGTTGCTACCTGTGGCTTGAAGACAGAGCTTGGTTTTGGTGAAACAGAGCGCATCGAGTGGATCGATGCCATCGCAGAGGATCCCCTGCAGCCGGGTAAATTCTGGGGTGTTGTTTCCAATGTCCTATTCAGCTTTAACTTTGACGGGGAAGCTTTCCGGATAACAAAAGAACTGACCGTAGGTGACCGAGGCGCATACAGCGGCGGCGGCAACCGTTGGGATCACCGCAGCATCGTCTTTGACGGTAACTATATGTATGCGGTATTCCCGCAGTCCGGCACAGCCAGCGGCACCTATATGATCGACCGCAGGGATGTAAGTAAGAATGTATTGCTTTCTACGGCAACACCTAAGCAGATGGCGCTGGGAGAAGACGGCAATCTGTATTTCGTGTATATGAGTGCAGATCTGCAGATGCTGGAGATCGCGCAGTATACCCAGCCAGTGGTGGCAGCTTCTGTGCAGGCAGTGATCGATGCGCTGCCGCAGATCAGGAATGCAGAAAATCAGGCACAGTTTGATGCAGCAAAAGCGCTGTATGATGCGCTGCTACCCCAGACAAAGGCGTTGGTGGATATTTCTGCATTCACAAAGCCTTATATGGTAGATAACGATGCCTACGGCGATATCGATACAGCCATCGCTGCTGCGGCTTCCGATGACAAGAAAACGGTGCAGCTGACAAGCGATGCTGTGGCAGGAGATGTAATCCTTTTGGACGGCGTGACCCTGGATCTGAACGGCTATACCCTGACGGTGGATGCCATGGCTGCTGATGGGGTCGGCGATGGCTATGTCACTGACAGCAGCGCCGGAAACAACGGCAAGCTTTTGGCAGAAAAGGAAGGTGTTGCGCTGCACTCTGACAACCCGGACTTGCCTTTGTATGACGGTATGGCCGGCGGTTATCGGTTCTTTGATTATAAACTGGAGCTGCACAGCAGCACCGACAATGTGGGTGTCGGTCGTGAGAAGTTCTGGTTTAAGTTCCACTTCTACACCGATGACAAATGTACCACCCAGGATACAGATGCCTATGATCTGGTCAGCGCCGACGGCTCGAATCTGGAGATCAGCACAGATATCAGCTGGCAGGGCAGATTCCTGCGCACAGTGGGCTTTGGTAAGGCAGACGAAAGCGGCGAGCTGAAAACGGAGCGCTTTTCTGCAAAATGGGCAGAGGATGCGACCTTGAGCAGATGGCTTTATGTGACGGTCAGCGGATTGGATAAGGTCGACGACGGCAAACTGACGGTGGAGCCGGTGATCACGGCAAACGGTGTGGTGGCAACAAGCGGCGCGATCACTTATGTAAAGGATTCTACACCAGATGTGGATTACGGCTGGGCCGACGGCATTCAATAATCAAGCAAAAAGAGCAGGACTGCTTGGCAGTCCTGCTCCTTTACAAATCCCCTCAAATTTCAGGCAGCGAGTCGCTGCTGACAATTCGCACGCTCTGCGGTGGTTGTTGCTACGCATCTTGATCGTGCCCGGTAACGATTTCGCGGATGTCAAATTTTAGTTTGACGGCGAGTTTATCTCTGCACCCGTAGGGGCCGATGCCCACATCGGCCCGCGTAGTACAATGCATTTCAAAAGGGCCGATGTGGGCATCGGCCCCTACGAGAGTGTTCGTCAAACCGGAATTTCACAGCAAAAACAGGCGCATAAGGGTAGCCCTTATGCGCCATCTTTTTTGATTCTTATAATCCGATCACCACGCCGGCCATAAACAGATCGCCGGATTGTTCCAGCTGCAGCACACCGCCGTATTTTTTGCACACGGCGCGCACAGAGGAAAGCCCTATTCCGTGGCCTTCCTCTTCCTTGCGGGAAAGCAGCCGGTCCTCACTTTGCAGAAGTGTGCCGTCAAAGCGATTGTCTACCGCAAGGGTAAAGCTGTGCTCATCGCCCTTGGCGCAGATACGCACATACCGCTGCTCGGTGGGCAGATAGCCCTGCGCATCTATGGCGTTGCTTAACAGATTTCCGATGAGTACACAAAGATCCGGGTCGGAAATTGCCGGCAGCCGGGAAAGAGACAGCTCTGCCTCCAGAGTAAAGCCCATTTCCTTTGCCAGCGAGTAATAGTAGCTTAAAAGACTGTCGGCCACTAAGTTGCCGGTGACAGGGGTGCTTTCGTCCACTACGCTCCAGCTTTTGATATATTCTTCCGCCGCCTGGGTATCACCGTTTTTGATAATGGCAGACAGGGCGGCCAGGTGGTGGCGCAGATCGTGGCGGATATGCCGGATCTCTTCCATTTGGGAAACTAAGTTGTCATAGTAATTCTGCTGTATCGTCACCTGTGCGTTGGCGATCTCCAAAGCAGCTTCAGTCTCGGCGGCATCCTGCATACCCTTTTGGATCCATAAGGCGGCGCCGTACACACCCACCATGGCCAGGAAAAGAAAGACCCGGCTGAGAAGCAGCTGCATATTCGGCTGATTTTGGGCGGTTGTGGTCAGACACAGCAGCACCACGGAGAAACCGCAAAGGCACAGGTAATTCCATATCTGGTCGTTGTGGATGGAAGACAGCTTGCTGGTGATCCAGCCAACTAACCGGTACATGGGATATAAAGTCAAAAGCAGCAGCACAAGCAACACAAGTGTGTCCAGGTTGGGGATACCGATGTTAGGAAACAGCACAGGCGCATACAGAGAAAGGGTATCCAGCACTACCGTAAAGGTAAAGGTGGTGATGTATGACAATGCGTGCTTGGAAAAATGCGCCTTGATCAGCACACACGACAAAGCGAAAACCAACACGAGGACAACAAACCGGTAGACCTGAAAGGGAAAGATATCCTGCCACAAAAAATACCAGGCAGCGGTAAAAGAACCGCAGACCAACGCAACCAGAACCGGCGCCAAAGGGAAGGGGATGCGCAGCGCGTCCTTAAAAAGACCGTAGCGCACAAAGCTGAGCAATATGAACTGAAAAACATTGTAGCCCAACCGTATTTCCAAAATATCCATAGCTTAAAACACCGACAGCCCCACAGCAGTCCTTTCGTTTGTATTTTTCCTTATCTTCCTCGGCTTACTTCCTGCGCAGCTGCCGCAGCCGGTAGGTGCTCAACGCCTGCCGCAGCTTTTCCCGCTCTCCCCGGGAGAAGCTCAAAACCGTGCCGTCTGTCAGCTGCAGGGTGGTATCGCCCACATTCTGAATATAGCGCAGCGCAGTCAGAAGATACCGGATGGGTTTGACAAACTGCTCGGCAGGCAGGCTCTCCTCCAACGAAGACAGCGTCATGGAGGTGGGGATCACCTCGCTGACCGTATGTACGGTGCTGACTCGTCCGGAGACCTCAATGTACATGATCTCCCGCACCGGGACCTGTCGCTGACTGCGGCTGCATTTTAATGTGACGGTTTGGATCTCGCTGAGGATGTTTTTCCACCGACGCATAACAGACTCTAATTTGTCCGTGTTCAGCGGTTTTGTAAGATAGTGGAAGGCATCCACATCGAAGGCATCCGCGCCGTGCTCTAAGCTGGTGGTGATAAATACCATCAGACAGTTAGGGTCCAGCGCTCTGAGCTTTTGGGCGGTCTCTACACCGGTGATGCCACCCATATAAATGTCCAGAAACACCAAAGAAAAGGTGTCCGGCGCGAAATTCTCCAGCAGCGCTTCGCCGGAACTAAATTCGCACAGCTGGAATTGCATACCCTCCCGGTCAAAAAAGTCCGTAAGGGCAGTGCGCAGGGTGATTCGCTCCTGCTCCAGGTCGTCGCAGATGGCGATCTTCATTTCTCATCATCTCGAATTCGTTAAGATTGTGTCTGCTGACACAGCCAGGGCAATGCTTTTTCAAATTCTACGCCGAAGGGCGTTTTTTCCTGGGTAAGGGATAAGGCTTTTTCCACGAACCGGGCAGCCAAAACAGCAGCACGGGGAATATCGTTATATGCCATCAGCGCGCCTGTAAAGGCGGCAGCGAACAGATCCCCTGTGCCGTGGCAGCCGGGCTGCAGCGCAGCGGTGTGAGAAAAGGTCTTGTTATTTACCCTCCCGTAAAAGCCGGCTTGGCCTGCCGGGGCAGCGCCGGTGAGGATCGCAGCTTTCGCTCCAAGCGCCATCAAACCGTCCAGCAATTCTTCAAAGTAAACGCTGTCAGCTGTTTCCCGGTAGGGAAGGCCGGTAAGACAGGCGGCCTCCGTAATATTGGGAAGTACAATATCTGCTTTGGCGCAAAGCTTCTGAATGGCATCGATGTGTGCCGGGACAATGCCGCTGTACAGCTTTCCGTTGTCGCCCATAGCCGGGTCGATGATCCGCATAGCGGAAAAACTGTCTAAAAGCGATTCCACAGCGCAAACCTGGGCGCTGTCGGCAAGATACCCTACCAAAATAGCATCAAATTCTGTGCCGATGGTTTTCCAGTGGGCGACGATAGGCGCAATATCCTGGGTTAAACTGCGCTTATGGGGACCGGGAAAGGCGGTGTGGGTGCTTAAGACGGCGGTGGGCAAAATGTCGCACCGACAGCCTGCTGCCGAGATCACCGGCAGCGCCACCGTTTGGGAGCAGCGCCCGATGCAGGAGATGTCCTGCACAGACAGCACACGCTTCATAAAATCACTCTCCGTTGCGCTTTTTCATCACCTGACGCATACGCTCTGCGTGATCCAAGATCCGCTTGCGGATGCGCAGGCTCTTGGGCGTACACTCCAAAAGCTCATCGTCTGCCAAAAATTCCAGACACTGCTCCAAAGACATAACCTTGGGAGATACCAGCCGCAGTGCCTCGTCAGAGCCGGAGGCGCGCATATTGGTCAGCTGCTTTTTCTTGCAGACATTTACATTCATATCCTCATTACGGCTGCAGATGCCTACCACCATACCGGCATACACCGGTGTGCCGGCACCGATAAACAGCGTGCCGCGCTCCTGGGCAGCGTGCAGACCGTAGGTCACCGCTTCGCCGGTCTCAAAGGACACTAAGCTGCCGGTGAGTCGCCGTTCGATCTCGCCCTTCATGGGTGCATAGCTTTCCAGTACGCTGGACATAATGCCCTCGCCCCGGGTATCCGTCAAAAATTCGCTGCGGTAGCCGAAAAGACCTCGGGAGGGAACTAAAAACTCCAGGCGGTAACGGCTGCCCATGGGGGTCATGGAAAGAAGATCTGCTTTGCGTCTGCCCATCTTTTCGATGACGGCACCCATACATTCCTCGGGCACATCCGCAACCATTCTTTCAATGGGCTCGCAGAGCTTGCCGTCCATCGCTTTGGTGAGGACACGCGGGGTGGACACGGAGAATTCATAGCCTTCCCGGCGCATAGTCTCCATCAGAATGGACAGGTGCATCTCGCCACGGCCAGCCACATTGAAAGCGTCAGTGCCCTGCTCGGTAACATGCAAAGAGACATCCTTCAAAAGCTCTTTTTCCAGCCGGTCCCGCAGATTGCGGGAGGTGACAAATTTGCCCTCCTTACCGGCAAAGGGAGAATCGTTGACGGCAAAGGTCATCTCGATAGTGGGATCACTGATCTTCACAAAGGGCAGCGGCTCCGGCGCGTCCGGAGCGCAAAGGGTTCTGCCGATGGTGATGTCCGCCATACCGGACAGGGCCACGATCTCACCGGCAGAGGCTTCCTGGATGGGATTTTTACCCAGGCCGTCATACTCATACAGGGCAACGACCTTGCCCTTGACCTTCATCTCTGGGTCGTGATAATCGCAGATGGAAACCTCCTGATTGACACGGATCGTACCACGCTCAATGCGACCCACGGCAATGCGGCCCACATATTCATTATAATCGATGGAGGATACCAGCAGCTGCAAGGGCGCATCCTTGTCACCTTGAGGGGCGGGGATATAGTTGACGATGGTCTCAAACAGCGGCACAAGGTCGGTGCCCACTTCATCCGGGCCGTATGCGGCAGTGCCCTGGCGACCGGAGCAGAAAATGGTGGGGGAATTAAACTGCTCGTCGGTGGCGTGTAAGTCCAGCAGCAGCTCCAGCACCTCGTCTATAACCTCAAGAATACGGGCATCGGGCTTGTCGATCTTATTGACCACCACGATGACCTTGTGCCCCAGCTCCAATGCCTTTTGCAGCACGAACCGGGTCTGAGGCATAGGTCCCTCTGCGGCGTCTACCAGCAGTAAAACGCCATTGACCATCTTTAAGATGCGCTCCACCTCACCGCCGAAGTCCGCGTGGCCGGGGGTATCCACGATGTTGATCTTGGTGTCTTTATACTGCACGGCGGTGTTCTTTGCCAGAATGGTGATGCCGCGCTCGCGCTCCAAGTCGCCGGAGTCCATCACCCGGTCCTGAGTCACCTGATTTTCCCGGTAAATACCGCCCTGCTTCAGCATCTCGTCCACCAGGGTGGTCTTGCCGTGGTCGACATGGGCGATGATCGCAATATTACGAATGTTTTCCTGTTGTGCCATAAATCGGCTCTCCTTTAATGTAAACTATCTTCCAACATAATAATATACCACGCAAAACCGGATTTTGCAACAGGTACAGACAATTTCCGGTTTATGGAACAGTTAAATTTAACCTGTCATTGCGAGCCAGTGCTCACACTGGCGTGGCAATCTACAGAAATAACTGCACGCTTTTAGATTGCCACAACCAGTCTGCGGACTGGTTTCGCAATGACAACGAAGGAGGTGGCTCTCCGGCAAACGGAAATATGACAAGAAAATCCATTGCAAAATACAAACATTCCCACTTGACCCACATTACTTCCTGTGCTATATTATAGGGTAATAAAATGCGGGAGAATAACCGCTTTTGACTATTGTTTACAGGAGGAAAATAAGATGGCTTACATTTATCCCGAGCCCAGCCACACCTTCAGCGAATATCTGCTGATCCCCGGCTATACCAGTGAGGCGTGCATCCCTGACCGTGTCAGCCTGCGGACCCCGCTGACCAAGTACCGCAAGGGCGAGGAAGAGCCGGCGATCTCTTTGAATATTCCGCTTACCTCTGCTATTATGCAGTCCGTGTCCAACGATACTTTGGCGATCGCTTTGGCAAAGGAGGGCGGTCTGTGTTTTATTTTCGGCTCCCAGTCCATCGAATCCCAGGCGGCAATGGTCGCCAGAGTTAAGAGCCACAAGGCAGGCTTTGTGGTGCCTGCATCCAACCTGACTCCCGATGCCACACTGGAGGATGTGCTGGCGCTGAAGGAAGCTAACGGCTTCTCCACCGTGGCTATCACAGACGACGGTACTGCCACCGGTAAGCTGCTGGGCATCGTCACAGGCCGGGATTACCGTGTCAGCCGTATGGAAGGCACGGAAAAGGTATCAAGCTTTATGACTCCCCGGGAAAAGCTCATTACCGCACCTGCCGGCACTTCTTTGAAGGAAGCCAATGACATCATCTGGGAGCACAAGCTTAACAGCCTGCCCATCGTGGATGCAGACGACAAGCTGCAGTATTTCGTGTTCCGTAAGGACTACGCTTCCCACAAGGCAAATCCTCTGGAGCTGCTGGACAGCAAGAAGCGTTACTTAGTGGGCGCGGGCATCAACACCCGTGACTACGCCACCCGTATCCCCGCCCTGCTGGAGGCCGGCGCAGATGTACTGTGTATCGACTCCTCTGAGGGTTATACCTGCTGGCAGGCAAATACCATTGCCTGGGTCCGGGAAAACTACGGCGACACTGTGAAGATCGGTGCAGGCAATGTGGTGGACAGAGACGGTTTCCTGTTCCTGGCAAAGGCAGGCGCGGACTTCGTCAAGGTCGGCATCGGCGGCGGCTCTATCTGCATTACCCGTGAGACCAAGGGTATCGGCAGAGGTCAGGCAACAGCCCTCATTGAAGTGGCAGCTGCCCGTGACGAATATTTCAAGGAGACCGGCATCTATGTGCCCATCTGCTCCGACGGCGGCATCGTTCACGATTATCATATGACCCTTGCTCTGGCCATGGGCGCTGACTTTATGATGCTGGGCCGCTACTTTGCCCGCTTCGATGAGTCTCCCACACCCAAGGTGATGGTAAACGGCGCTTATATGAAGGAGTACTGGGGCGAAGGCTCCAACCGCGCCCGGAACTGGCAGCGTTACGATCTGGGCGGCAAGACCAAGCTCAGCTTTGAAGAGGGCGTTGACTCTTATGTTACCTATGCAGGTGCACTCCACGACAATGTGGAGGCAAGCCTTTATAAGGTCAAGTCCACCATGTGCAACTGCGGTGTGATCACCATTCCCGATCTGCAGCGTGACGCCAAGCTGACCCTGGTCAGCAGCGTCTCTATCGTCGAGGGCGGCGCTCATGATGTCACCTTGCGTTCCACTTCCTCTGTAAAATAAAATATCACCGCCGTGTTTTTGGGAAATCTCTGCATCCTGTAACCCCTCAAAAAGGGCAAATCTGGACATTCTGAGAAAACCCAAGACTTGATAAGAATTAAAGACCTTGTGTAGCACACATTTTCCGTGCTACATAAGGTCTTTTTTCTTTCCTTATATTGACCTTGGCTAACCCTCAGCATCCCTGCTTTTCTCACTTCGTGAAAGGAGCAGAACCCAGAAATGATTTCATAAGAATCTGGGCATATCTCATAACCTCCCATTATTCTCCGCTAATTTTCCTCATTTTTTCAGTTCATTTCCCTACCATTTCACTTAATTTCTAATACTACCCCCGTCTTTTTCTAGTATTCTCCGTTTTTAATCTCATAAGAAAAGATTGGAAAGAGAGAGAAAGGAAAAGGAAGCTCGCCCAGTCTTTTTAAGTCTGGCTAAGTCATGGTAAACGCTGCCCAATGCCATGGAATTGCCAGGGAAAGAAAAGGAAGTGCGAGGGAAGAAAAGGGACGGGCAGCAGAGAACGAGAGAAAGAAAAAGATGGGAATGGAAAGAATGGGAAAAGTTACCCCTTGGAGAATATTTGATTTTACCAATTATACCGCCGGTGGAAATTCCACCGGCGGTTACTTTTTTGAAATAATGTAGAATGGAGAATGAAGAATGTAGAATGATTGTGTTGCCTACGGCAACTATTTAAATTATTTCCGGAGGAAATACCTTAATTCTCAATTCTCCATTCTCAATTCTCAATTCTCAATTTGCGCGACAGCGCGTCAAACCGGAATTTTACGCAAACAGCTTATCGATGCTTTCAAAGGCATACCCCATCCCTTTCCATCGGGTCAGCAGTTCGTCTAAAATTTCGGCGTTGGTCTTGCTGGTGGAGTGCAGCAGCACCACCGCGCCGTTGTGGGTGCGAGGCAGGAGTTTACCGAAAGCATACTCTGCTGTAGGTTGGGCATCGTTGTTCCAGTCAGCGTAGGCAAGACTCCAAAATACCGTTTTATACCCAAGGGATTGGGCCATTTTCAAGTTTTCCTCACTGAAAAGACCCTGGGGTGGACGGTAGAATTTGGGCATATCCTCCCCCACGGTGCGTTTATAAAGCGCTTCCAGATCCTGCAGCTCCCTGGCAAATGCTGCCTGATCGGAGAGCTTACTCATATCCGGGTGGTGCATAGTGTGATTGCCTACAATATGCCCGTCATCCACCATTCTGCGCACCAGATCGGCGTTCTTTTCTATGTAGTTGCCCACCAGGAAAAAGGCGGCCTTTACTTCGTGCTTTTTCAGCACATCCAGGATCTTTTCCGTGCAGCCGTTTTCGTAACCGGCATCAAAGGTCAGATACAGCACCTTTTCGGTGCTGTCTCCCACATAGGCAGCACTGTGCCGGGCAAGGGTGTCCGCGGCAGCAGGACCGATGGGGGTCTGCCCTTCCACCCGGAAGCTGAGTCCCCAGGAGCCGGTGGGGATGCTCTCCTGAAAAAACTGAGAAAAAACCAGCAAAGCGGCAGCGCATAGCGCCCCCACAAGGATCCAAATATCTTTTTTGCGCATAGATCATCGCCTCCCGGTGAAAATCTATGCGCAAAAGCTTTCGTTTATACAATTGTCCGGAGCTTTTTGTGCAGCAGCAGCGCAAGGGCAAGCTTTACCGCGTCCGGCAGGAGAAAGGGCGCAACATACTGCCCAAAAGCTGCCCATACAGAAAGACTGCCGTCAGGATAATAACGGAGCAGCCACACTGTACCGGTGATGTAGCAAAGCAGCCAGCTAAGGATCAAAGCAAAAAGCGCTGCCCGGTTCCCAAAGAGCGCAGTCACAAGCCAGTAAAACAAGCTGCACACCAAAAAGCCCACCAAAAAACCACCGGTTGGACCGAGAATCGCCCCGATGCCGCCCCGGAAGCCGGAGAAAACCGGCGCGCCGGCGATGCCCAGCAGCAAATACACGGCGCACACCAAGCTGCCGTATTTGCCGCCTAAAAGCAGCAGCGCCAAAAACAAAGCAAAGCTTTGCAGCGTAAAGGGCACCGGCGGAACAGGAATCGCCAGCCAGGCACAAACCGCTATGGCGGCAACAAACAAAGCACACCGGGCCAAAACGCGCACAGACAAGCGATCCCCTCCTTTTTTTCAAGCAGTTCCATAAGAGTACCATCAGAAAGGGAAAAAGTCAAATTTCAGTTTATCGCTCCGTTGGATCGATAAACAGTTGATAGTTGAAAGTTGATAGTTGATAGTTTCGGTGTCCGCTTTGCGGACTTATTTAAATCATTTCCGAAGGAAATACCACAACTGTCAACTGTCAACTGTAAACTGTCAATTCGCGCGTCAGCGCGTCAAACCGGAATTTGACAGCCGAAAAATAACCGCCATTGCGCTTTGCAATGGCGGTTTCTTTATTTTTTCTCCCGTACTAACATCGGGGTCATCAGCTCTTTACCGAAAAAGTCTACAAACCGCTGGCATTTTACCAAAAATGCGTAATACACATTATAGCCGCAGCCATACATAGTCTCGGTGTTGCCCATACCTTTGGCAATAACCACATCGGCGGTTTCCAAAGCTTGTTTGGCGTCCTTGCTCAGCAGAGATATTTCCGTGCCTGCCACAGCGTTGCCGTTGTCCACAACGGGAAATGTAATGCCAACCGCAGCGGCATCGGCCCGAGTGGCATCATTCTGGGTGATACTTCCCCGGACACAGAATGTAATGGCAATATCCGGGTAAAGCTGCCGGATGGTTTCTGCCAGAACCCGGTCAAAGCCGATCTCGCCGGCATTGTCGGTCAGATACAAAAGGGTTTTTGCCTTGGAAAGGTCGTTTTGCAAGGCGGCATAACAGTCCATATCCAGCTGCATAGACGCTGCCAGGAGCAGATATTCATCCAGCTTTTCGAAACTTACCTCCCCTTTTAAGGCGGCAAAATCCAAATAGTTTCCTAAAATGGAAAGCTGAACGGCCGCCAGCAGAGGGTCTTTTGCTTCCTGAACAAAGCGGCGCAGCCGGGGAAGCCGTTCCATCACAAAGGCGTTGGACTGGCGTTTTTCCTCTGCATACCGGTCACCGGACAAGCCGTAGTGCTTTTCGTAAAGCTCGGTGATTTTCGGTCCTAAATAAGGGGAGCTGGCGCTTTCCGGCGCGTCTAAATAAAGCTGCAAAAGCTCCCGCATAAAGGCGGTTGCCTGCGTTTCGTCTCCCAGAGATCGCACCTTTTGGGCGTTGCGCTCCAACAGGCACAAAATGCACTGGGAATTCATAGGGATGCTCATACCTTCAATTTAATAACGATCTTATTGACCTCGCCGCCCTCGCCGATGTGCACGCTGGGTGCGTGGGCGTCCTCGGGATAGACCACATAGCAGTAGCCTTCTGCGATCTCCATAGCGGCATTCTTGCCGGCGTACATACCCTTATCCTTGGCGGTGTTGAATTCGCCTGTGGGGGTCAAAGTGTCAACAGGGGCCCAGCCCACCATTTCCTTGCCCTTGAGGATGTACTGGATGTCCAAAAATTCCCGGTGTGCTTCCAGCTCGGCATTTGCCCACTCCTTGGTGGTCACCTTCTGCACCAGGATCTTGTTGCTGCCGGACAAAGGATAAGTGGCAGGCTCAAAATTTTCCAAAGCTTCCACAGCCTTCACTGCTTCGGCAAGGCCGGGGATGACGCTTTCATAGCGGCTCAAATCTTTCCAGGGACATACGATCATTTTCAATCTTCCTTTCTTAAATGCCGGTTGATCCGGTCGGTTATCATATCCAGAGCAACAAGGTTTTTGCCGCCCTCGGGAACGACGATATGGGCATACTTTTTGCTGGGCTCTACATATTTTTCGTGCATAGGCTTTACGGTTTGCTGGTACTGGGTCAAAACAGATTCCAGGCTTCTGCCCCGCTTGTTTACATCCCGTTTGATCCGGCGGCACAGGCGCACATCCGCATCGGTGTCCACAAAGACCCGGATATCCATCAATTCCCGCAGCGCTTCGTCTGCAAAGATCAGAATACCCTCCACCAAAATCACCTTTTGGGGCAGGATCTTTACAAAAGCATCGCTGCGGTTATGCTGGGTAAAGTCGTAGACCGGGCAGTCCACCGCTTCGCCCCGGCGCAGCGCATCCAGCTGGCGCACCATCAGCTCCGTTTCAAAGGCGGCAGGCTCATCGTAGTTGATCAGACACCGCTGCTCATAAGTCAGCTCATCTCTGCGGCGGTAGTAATTATCGTGGCTCACCACGGTAATATTTCCGGCAAAGGTCTCCAAAAGCCGCTTTACAAGAGTCGTTTTTCCACTGCCGCTGCCGCCGGCAACACCGATCACCAAAATGTTTTCCATAAAGCCACCTCAGTTCAGAAGCTGCGCGCAAAGCGTCAGCATTTCAGGCGCGCCAAGACTGTTTTCCAGCAGCACCTGTCCTTCGCCCTGTGCCAAAAGGCCGGCATTTTCCAGCCGCCGCTTGGTCTCCCGGGCAGTGCCCTCACCGCCGTCCAAAAGGGCAGTCTTTTCTCCAAGGATCTTCCGGATGGCCTTTTTGGCAAAGGGGTAGTGGGTGCAGCCAAGGACCAGAGCATCCAGCTTTCCGGCAAAGGGCTCTAAAACAGGACGCAGCAGTGCATCCACCTGAGCATCCTCTGCCTTTCCCGCTTCGATCAGCTCCACCAGCCCGGACACCGGGATCGCGCTGACGGTAACACTGGGGAATCGGGTCAGCTGATGGGCAAATTTTTCCTCCCGCAGGGTAACCGGGGTTGCCATCACGCCGATGTGGCCGCCGGGAAAGCGGTCAGCCGCCACTTTCAGCGCCGGCTCAATGCCTACCACGATCAGCTCCGGATAGAGCTGACGCAGATCATTGATGGCAGCGGCGGTGGCGGTGTTGCAGGCGATCACCAGAGCCTTGCACCCGCGCTCCACCAAGGAACGGGCAGCGTCTAAAGTCAGCTGGCGGATCTGGGCAGTGGTGCGGCTGCCGTAGGGGGCATTGGCAGAGTCGCCAAAATAAATAAAGCGCTCTCCGGGCATTATTTTGATCAGCTCCCGCAGGACACTGATACCGCCCACGCCGGAGTCGAAAACGCCGATGGGTGAATCCTTTGCCGCCATAATCTCACCAACCTTGCTGCATTTTTTCTAATTATAGCAAACCTCGGCGGCAACTGCAACGGTTTTTGCGGAAAACCGCCGGAAATTTCCAATCGATATTTCTGTGCTGATTGACAAATGGTAATCGTTATCTTATAATGTAGTAGTTATTCGTATACTACAGGAAAGAGGTTCTGTTTATGTTCAAGATCGTTCGCAAGAAAGAGCTCAATGCCAATGTGACTATGATGGACATTGAAGCGCCCTTCATTGCCCGCAAGGCAAAGGCCGGTCAGTTTATTATTTTCCGTATTGACGAGCTGGGTGAGCGTGTTCCGTTGACCATCGCCGGTTATGACCGGGAAAAGGGAACGGTGAGCATCATCTTCCAGAAGGTGGGCTTTGCCACCACCGCCCTGGGCGCACTGAATGAAGGCGACTATATCCGCGACTTTGTCGGTCCTCTGGGCAAACCAACTCCCGTGGAAGGCAAAAAGCGGGTCTGTGTGGTCGGCGGCGGTGTCGGCTGCGCCATTGCATTGCCCTCAAGTCGGAGG
>JAZNQK010000117.1:0-5804 GCA_045590135.1 Faecousia sp. | reverse complement strand
TATGCATAATTTCGCCCTGCATAACAACAAAGATCTCCCAATGCTCATGGGTGTGCAGAGCGGGATAATCAACGTTTTTCCAGTGAAACGCAACATCCAGATTGTGGTAGGGACTGGCTAAATCAAAGGAGGCTACAGGATCAACCTGGCCATTATTCGCAAAATGAGGCGTATTCATATCATTCATATATCCCGAACTCCTTTCAAAAAGGTGAGGAAGAACTGTTAATATACTATCACATTTGTTGAAAATATAAAAGCCCACAGTGAAAAAAAGCAAATTTACAGTCAATATCCACAAGAAGTACGACCAAAATAATGTTAAAATATTGATAGATTACACAATAGGGGTGATATTACCGTGAATAAATGGGAAAAAATCACATTTGACAATCAGTGGAAAATCGCATATATTGCCCACGAATCTGTGGATACCCGGCCCGTGCCCAAAACTGTTGCGGAGCTTTCTTCTTACGGAGAGGGACAAATGTCAGCCCAAGTACCCATAGAGTTTGCCCTTGCATTGGAGGAAAACGGGATCGTTCCCGAGATATATAAGGATCAAAATGTTTTACAGCTTCAAAAATATGAAAGCTATCATGCCTTTTACGGTTACAGCTTTTCTTATCAAAAAAAGGAGGGCTATATTCCGGAATTGGTGTTTGAGGGGCTGGATACCGTTTGCGAAATTTGGCTCAATGGCCAGCTTTTGGGAAAGACGGAAAATATGTTTATTTCCCATACCTTCCAGCCAAACAACCTGGTGGAAGGGGATAATGAGCTGGTTCTGCATTTCCTGCCGGTGACGATGGAGGCGCGGAAATACGAGGTCAAAGCCGGCAATACCCATATGCCATATAACTTTGATTCCCTGCACATCCGAAAGGCTCCCCATAGCTATGGCTGGGATATTATGCCCCGAATCGTTACCTGCGGTGTTTTTCGTCCGGTATATCTGCAATATCGTCCCGTGGAGAGCATCAAACAGGCATATTTGATGACAGTATCAGCTGATAAAAAGGGAAAAAAAGCATCCCTGCTGTTTTTCTATGAGCTGGATATAAAGGCGGCAGATTTGTCCTCGTATACCATTGAATTGGAAGGTATCTGCGGTGACAGCCGGTTTTTTGCAAAAAAGCAGCTGTGGAGTGTGGCCGGAGAGATCTTCCTGGAAGGCCTGCAGGATATAAAGCTGTGGCAGCCCAAGGGAAGCGGCACCCCCTACCTGTATGATGTGTGTGTAACCTTGAAAAAGGATAATGCGGTGCTGGATAGGAAACAGTTCCGCACAGGTATTCGAACCGTTGCGCTGGAGCGTACCAGTCTGACGGATATGGAGATGTCCGGTAAATTCCAATTTCTCGTAAACGGAGAGAAGGTCTTTATTTTAGGTACAAATTTTGTGCCTATGGATGCGTTCCACTCCAGAGATCGGCAGCGTCTGCCCCAAGCCTGTGAGCTGCTGGAGGATATTGGCTGTAACGCCATTCGGCTGTGGGGCGGCAATGTTTACGAAGATGATTATCTGTATGATTTCTGCGATGAGCACGGCATTTTGATCTGGCAGGACTTTATGATGGCCTGTGGGTTGTATCCGCAGGATGATCGGATGTGCCAAATGCTTTCTGCAGAAGCGACGGCGATCGTGAGAAGATTGCGTCAGCACCCCAGTATTTTGCTGTGGGCCGGCGATAATGAGGTAGACCAGTTTGCGTACTGTGTCACTTTCCGCCGAAATCCCAATGACAATATTCTCACAAGACAGGTGCTGCCGGCGGTGATTCGCCAGGAGGATCCGGCAAGACCTTACCTGCCCAGCTCCCCGTTTATTGACGGCGAATGCTTTGGGAAGGATCCCGGCCTGTTCTCTGAGCAGCATTTGTGGGGACCGAGGGATTATTTTAAGAGTACATATTACAGCAAAAACATTGCCCACTTTGCCAGCGAAATGGGCTATCACGGTTGCCCTGAACCGGCATCTATCTACAAGTTTATCTCCGGGGAAAAGGTGTGGCCGTGGCAGGAGAATGAAGATTGGATCATTCACTGCTCCAATCCTGCCAAGGAGGGCCCCTGGACATACCGCATTAAGCTGATGGCAGATCAGATTCGGGAGCTGTTTGGCTTTGTTCCCGAGAATATAGAAGATTTTGCCCTCGCCAGTCAGATATCTCAGGCAGAGGCCATGAAATTTTTTATTGAACTGTTCCGTATGGATAAGGGAAAACGGGGCGGCATTATTTGGTGGAATCTGATCGATGGCTGGCCACAGTTTTCCGATGCCGTGGTGGATTACTACTACCAAAAGAAGCTGGCCTATCATTACATTAAAAATGTACAGCAGCCGTTCCTCCTGGCTTTCTCAGAACCGGAGAACTGGAGCATTGGGCTGAAGGCCGTCAATGACACAGGCAAGGTTTTGCCTTGCAGCTACGAGGTGAAGGATGCTTTGACGGAAGAGGTGCTGACTACCGGTGAAGCGTCGGTGGGAGAAGAGGTACTTCTGTTGGAACAGATTCCGTATTCTTATGCAGAAAAACGGATCTTGATGGTGTCGTGGAAAACCCCGTTGGGGTCGGGATGCAATCACTACCTAAGCGGATATGTGCCATTTGCGTACGATACATATAAAAAATTCTTGAATCAATATGGAGGAATGAACAATGAAAAAGAGTAAGTACCTAAACCGTATTGTGGCCTTGCTGCTGGCACTGGTGATGAGCCTGAGTATGGCAGCCTGCGGAAACTCCGATTCCGGAGGGTCTGAGGGGAATGCTGATACATTGGATACCGAGCGTACCCAGTTATTTATCCACAACTTTAACGGTGGTTACGGCGTGGAGTGGCTGAAAAACCTGAAAGACCGTTATGAAGAACTTCATAAGGACGATGTCTATGAAGAAGGCAAAAAGGGTATTCAGATCATCATTAACAACGAAAAAGCGCTGGCCACCGAGCTGGAAGACAAAATCCTGCACAACAAGGAAGAAATCTACTTCGCAGAGAAGGCATACTACTATTCCCTTTTGAACAAGGGCGTTTTGGCAGACATTACTGAAGCGGTTACCGGTGATATGGCATCTTACGGTGATCCTGCTGGAACCACAATAGAAGGCAAGATGTACGAGGAGCAGAAGGAATACTTAGGTGTAGATGATAATGGTCAGACCAAGTACTACGCTATTCCCCATTACGCATCCTACACAAGCCTGATGTACAATGTGGACCTGTTTGAAAAGGAAAAGTACTATTTTGCAAAGGATGTAACCGATGCACAGAATATTGAGGACTACTTCATCGTCAAAAGCACCGATGAAAAGAGTGCCGGCCCCGACGGCCAGTATGGCACTGCCGATGACGGCCTGCCCGCAACCTATGAGGAATTTTTCATTCTGTGTGATTACATCGTTTCCAACGGCCAGACCCCTATGAACTGGAACGGCGCGAACCGGGATGACTACATTGGCAACCTGCTGCAGGCACTGCTGGCTAATGTTGAGGGCAGAGAGCAGACAATGCTGAACTTCACGATGAACGGCACTGCTGAAAACTTGGGCACCGTTACAGGTACCGGCTTTGTGAAGGACGCACAGCCCACCACCATTACTGCCGCAAACGGCTACGAAATGCTTCGGACCGAGGGCAGATACTACGCACTGAGCTTCCTGGAGCAGATGGTATCCAACGATGCTTATTATAATGAACTGGGCTTCAACACTGCGTATTCCCATATGAACGCCCAGGAGGATTTCCTCTACGCCGGTCACGACAACGGTCAGACGGCCCCCATTGCGATGCTGGTGGAGGGCACATGGTGGGAGAACGAGGCACAGGCCACCTACAAGGATATGGTTGACGCTATGGGCGACAGCTATTCTCAGCAGAACAGAAAGTTTGCGATCATGCCTCTGCCCAAGCTTGATGCCAATGAGCTTGGTGTTAACACCCTGTGCGAGAACAGCTATTCTCTGTGCTTTATGAAGGCAAATATTGAAGAGTGGAAGAAACCCATCGCATTGGACTTCATCCGGTTTGCTTATTCCAACCAGGCACTGGTTGAGTTCTCTCAGGTAACCAATACGCCCAAGGCACTGAAGTATGAGATCACAGACGAACAGATGACGCAGATGACCAATTTCGGTCGTTCCGTTATGGAACTGCAGAAGAATTCCGAGATCGTATTCCCTTATTCCGCTGAGCCCATTTACGTGAACCAGGCAGGCAGCTTCACCATGGTGGATATGTGGGAGAGCATCATTGGCGGCACACATTACGGCAGCCCCAGCGTGCCTCTGCGTAAGGGCGATGTAGATTTGGCGGATTACTTTAACGGCATGCTCAGCCAGTATAAGAATATCTGGGGGCAGATGGTTTATTAAGCAGCATAAGCATAAGGAGATGGAACGATGAAAAAACACTTGAGACTCATCAGCGCGATACTGTGTTTTGCTGTTGTTGCCGGAGTCTTGTTTGTGGGTGAAATCGAAGCAAAAGCGACATGGCTGCCTGCGAAAATCGAGCAGCAGTATGACCTGGGGACCATTTTCACCGTGCCCCAACGGGAAATGAGCGTTGACGGGCAGCAGGCTGAGGTCACTGCGGTTGTACGCTTGCCCGACGGAACAGTTACCTCCAGGCAAGAATTTGCCCTGAACGATGCGGGCAAATACACAGTCGTGTACACAGCTGTAGCCAATGGTAAGGTATATGTGGATGAGGTTTCTTTCCTGGTAATGCAGGAATTTTGCGTGTTGACCTCGGAGGATTCCACCGCGGTTTACGGGAAGGCACCCAGTGTTCAGGGCGTATCCGGCTTGCATGTATCTCTGAAATACGGCGATAAGCTGAAATTGAATGCTCCTATTTCCATAGATGCGTTGGAAGACGGTATGCTGATCCAGGGCTTTGTTATTCCGGAAAAGGTTGGAACGCTGGATTATGAAAAACTGTGCTTTCAGTTCACGGATGCGGAAAATCCTGAAATTACATTATATATGTCTGTGCGTCAGTACAGTAACAGTCCGGATATCAGAGCTTCCTACGTTACCGCCGGCGGTAACGGTCAGGAGATCATCGGCTTCGATGACTACGCTGACAAGTTCTGGACAGAGGGTCTGTGGGGAAGAAATATTTACCACGGCTTCGCCTATGAATGTACCGATGTGCTGAACACCGGTATCAATCTGAGCCTTGACACGGCCACAATGCAGATCCTTGCAAACGGCAATATGGTTGTGGACTTAGACAGTGTAGAGTATCAGAAGTCCCCTTGGGGCGGTTTCCCCAGCGGTAAGGCTTATTTGACTGTCTGGGCAGAAAACTACAAGGGTCTTACAGCCAACTTCTTCCTAAGCACTGTTGGCGATCTGGACCTGTCTCAGAGGATCATCAAGGACACCGAGCCGCCTGAATTTCAAATACAGACCCCGTATGAAACACCTCCGGCAGCCGTAAAAGGCGGCATCTACAGCGTGCCTGCCGCAACAGCGAAGGATAATACCGGCACAGTGTCTGATGTACGGGTATCTGCCTGGTACAACTACAGCTCTCCGGATGCCTCGATTTTAAATATTGAGGACGGATGTTTTGAAACAAACTATGTAGGCGATTATGCCATTGTTTACGAGGCTACCGATGCCTATGGCAACCTGGGACGGGAGATTCTGTGGATCAAATCGCTGGAACAGGTGGAAAAGCCTACCATTGCGTTTGTCGGTGAGGCCAAAACCCAATATGTGTTGGGCGAATACTTCGTGCCTGCCGAATACACCACCACCTGCCACAGCGGTCTGCCCGCTGTGCGG
>JAZNQK010000116.1:0-7633 GCA_045590135.1 Faecousia sp. | reverse complement strand
CGCAGAGCGTGCGCATTGTCTGCGGCGACTCGCCGCTAAACCGGAATTTACAGGTAAATAAAAAACCGGAGCGTTACGCTCCGGTTTTTGTTTCAATTACTCAGCTACATAGGGCAGCAGAGCGATCTGACGGGCACGCTTGATAGCGGTGGTCAGGTCACGCTGGTGGGCTGCACAGGTGCCGGTGGTACGGCGGGGCAGGATCTTGCCACGCTCGGACAGATAACGGCGCAGCTTTGCAGTGTCCTTGTAGTCGATTGCGGTCACCTTCTCAACGCAGAAAGCACATACCTTCTTGCGCTTGCGGGGACGAACGCGCTGTTCGTTAGCCATAAGAATTACCTCCTTGTAAGCATTTGTGGAAAGTCAATTAAAAGGGAAGCTGTGCATCGTCGTCATCCAGCATCGCAAAATCAGATGCGCCGTTGGATGCGGGAGCACTGTAGCTGGGAGCCGCGGGAGCAGCATAGCCGGTGCCATAGGAAGCTCCGCTATTGTCGCCACGCTTGCTTTCGCCGAAGTAGACATTGTCTGCAACGACCTCAGCAGTGCGGCGCTTGTTGCCCTCTTTGTCGGTCCAGCCGCGGATCTGCAGTCTGCCGGAAACCACGATCATAGAGCCCTTGGTGAAATACTTGGAGACGAACTCTCCGGTATTGCGCCAAGCAACACAGTCAATGAAATCGGTTTCCCGTTCGCCGCCGTCTCTGCCGCCGAAGTCACGGTCAACAGCCACGGTAAAGCTGGCAACGGCAACGCCGGTGCCGGTACGGCGCAGCTCAGGATCCCGGGTCAAACGACCCATAATGGTGATGTGGTTCAGCATAACTTAAGCCTCCACAGCGGTAGTCAGGCAGCGCAGGACGCCTTCTGTGATCTTCATCACACGCTCCAGCTCTGCAGGGAACTCGGGCTTGGTCTCCATGTTCATCAGAACATAGTAGCCCTCGGTCAGGTCATTGATGGGGTATGCCAGACGGCGCTTGCCCCACTCGTCAATGTTAGACAGGGTTCCCTCCGCTTCCACCATTGCCTTGAACTTCTCCACAAGTGCGGCGATGCCCTCTTCGCCCTGCGCAGGGTCGATGATGTAGAGCACCTCGTACTTACCGGTGATCTTAGCCATAATGTTTGCACCTCCTTTTGGACTTTTGGCCCCCGGACGCGCCGGGAGCAAGGATATGTCTGCATTCGCAGACCAGTGTATTATATCTGCCTTTGCAGGTAAAGTCAAGGATTTTTGCGGATAATTTCTCTTTTTCTCAGGAGAAAATTTGAAAAATTGTGGTAAATATAAATTCTTGCTACAAGATATAGTAATCTACCCGGCGCATATATGTCGCTCCCTGTTTTCCTCCCTCTTTGAGGGAGGTGGATGCGCATCTGCGCAGACGGAGGGAGTGTCCTGTATACCAACGATATTCCCCCCAGTCAGCCTGCCGGCTGACAGTCCCCTCAGAGAAGGGGCAATGGTTATGCCTTATCCATTTTACAGGCCGTTCTTGGCAAGCTCGATATAGTGCTTGGCATCGGGCAGAAGGCTATCTTTTTCCTCCTGTGTCAGTTCGCGGACGACCTTAGCCGGACTGCCCAGCAGAAGAGAGCCTGCCGGTGCGTTGGTCTTGCCGGTGACCAGCGCGCCTGCGCCCACGATACACGCATCTCCCAGCACCGCGCCGTTGAGAATGATCGCGCCCATACCGATCAAGCACCGGTCACCCACAGTGCAGCCGTGGACAATGGCGCCGTGACCGATGGTGCAGTAGCTGCCGATGGTGGTCTTTTCGTGAAGAACGCAGCCATCCTGAATGTTCGTGCCCTCACCCACGAAGATCGCGCCGCTGTCGCCGCGCAACACCGCGCCGTACCAGATATTGACATTCTCGCCCAAGGTCACATCTCCCACAACCGTTGCCGTGGGGGCTATATATACTGTTTTATTCATAGTGATTTCTCCTTATTTCTGAACCAAGCACGCAACGGATTCTATGTGTGCGCAACGTGGGAAAAGGTCAACTGCCATTGCGTTTTTCAGTACATATCCTCTTTCTTTCAGCAAGGCAACATCTCTTGCCAATGTTGCCGGGTCGCAGGAAACATAAACGATCCGACGGGCAGCAATGCGCGCCAAGGCTTCGATGGCATCGGCGTTCAGTCCCTTACGGGGCGGATCTACTATCACCACATCCGGGCGGATGCCCTGCCGTTCCAGTTCCAAGGCAGCCTTTCCTGCGTCACCGCAGAAAAATTCCGCGTTTTCGATGCCGTTGCGCTTGGCGTTCTCCCGGGCATCTGCCACCGCCTGCTCCACTACCTCCACACCGATGACCTTGCCGGCAGCCTTTGCCATGGCAAGGGTGATGGTTCCGACACCGCAGTAAAGATCCAGCACAAGATCCTTTTTCGTGATCTGCGCCTGAGAAATAGCGGCCTCATAAAGCCGTTGCGCCTGATGGTGATTTACCTGATAAAAAGACCGGGGCGATAACCGGAAGGTCAGACCGCACAGGGTATCTTCTATATAGCCCGGGCCGTAAAGGGTGATAAATTCCTCGCCCAAAATGGTGTTACCGGCTTTTGTGTTCACCGACAGCACCAGCGTGGTAAATCCGGCAACTGCTTGCAGTCGCTGAATGAGATCTTCCGTATGGGGCAGCTTGCGCCCGTTGACCACCAAACAAACCAGCACCTGCTTCGACACCGCGCCCCGGCGCACATAAATATGGCGCAAAAGGCCCTTGCCGGTGGCTTCGTCGTAGGCGGTGATCCGGTAGTGGTTTACATAATCTACCACAATTTTCTTGACCCGGTCGGTCTCCTCCGGTAGGATCAGGCATCGGTCATTTTCCACCACGCTGTGGGTGCCTGCCTTGAAAAAGCCGGCATACACTCTGCTTTTTTGACTTGCCACAGGATATTGCGCCTTATTCCGGTAGCCGGTACACTGAGGAGCCGCTAAAATATCCATACGCTCCAAGCTCTCGCCGCCGATACGGTTCAATGCGGAGCGCACTCTTTCAGCTTTCAGCCGGGTCTCCTCTTCATAGTCCATATGCCAGAAGTCGCAGCCGCCGCACAGCTTTGCCTTGGGACATTCCCGGTTCACCCGGTGAGGGGATTTTTCCAGAATCTCCACGATCTTGCCGGCAGCCCAGGTCTTACCCACCTTTTCGATGCGGATTCGGCAGCGTTCTCCTGCAATGGCATTGGGCACAAACACCGCGCAGCCATCGCACCGGGCAACGCCCTGTCCCTCAGCGGTATAATCTTCAATTGTCGCCTCAAAAATTTTATTCTTTTCCAGCATTAAAGAATATACTCCATTCCGATCTTCTGCTTGCTCAGACCGCATTTTTCATAGAATTTCAGAGCAGAAATATTATCTGCATACACATTTAAGGTCACATTATAGCACTTGCGCTGTCGGGCATAGGCACAGGCAGTCTCATACAGCTGCCTGCCAATATTCTGGCCGCGGCAGCTTTCCTCCACACACAGATCGTCGATATACAAACTCTCCCGGTCTGTCAGCACCGGGTCTTTTTCTATCCGATGCAGCTGGCAGAAGCAATAGCCTAATACTTTACTGTCCTCCACCGCCACAAAAATAGGCGCGGAGAAATCTTCTAAAAGTGCCAGTACACCGGAGGCGCTGTATTTTTGGGCATTCTCCCGGAACAGGTCCGGGCGCAGGTCATAATGCACCTTTCCCACCTGACGCAAAAGCTCCAAAATGCCGGGTACATCCTGTATCTGGGCAAAACGGATCTCCATAACAGACCTCCTGTGTCTTACAAATAGATTTTACGATCCTCTTTCTGAGAGCGGAAGATAGCATTGATCAGTCGCACAGTCTGCGCCGCGTCGGCAAAGGTATAGCTAAGAGGCGCACCGTACAAAAGATGATTGGAAAATTCCGTGTACTGGGTCGCGTGGAGAGAATAGTCCAAATTCATAGGGTCGCTGGCGCCGCTGGCAAGGTCTTGAATGCCCACCGGCATATCCAAAGTTTCCTTGCCGGGGATATCCCATCGGGCAATGGATTCTTCCACCATCTCCACGGTGCCTGCCGTACCGCTGATACTGTACTGCCGGGGATAGCCGGGAAAACTTGCGGTGGAGGTCTCCAAAAGCACCGCCATACCGTTTTCCATCTCCACCAACGCGGCAGAGGTATCCGGCGCTTCGATATCGTGATGCATCACCTTTGCCATAGCGGTCACGGCAACAGGCTTACCCAAAAGACCCAATGTCACATCGATGCCGTGGAGCGACTGGGTCATCAGCACGCCGCCGTCGCTGGCCATACCGCCCCGCCAGGGTACGGCATTATAATATTCCGGACTGCGGTAGTATAGCATTTTCACATTGGCGGTGAGCAGCTTACCGAAAGCGCCGCTCTCAACAGCATTTTTCACGGTGCGGTATGCCTTGGAAAACCGGAACTGGGATACGGCAGTAAACTTGATGCCGCTGTCTGCCAAGGCTTTTTCTACCAAAGTAAGCTCATCATCGGTCATACACACCGGCTTTTCGCACACGGTGGCTTTTCCGTGGGCGATGCAGTCCATAATATCGTCAAAATGGTTGCCGTTTGGGGTAGTGATGTGGATACAGTCATTTTCCGCAAACAGCTCCTCCCGGCTGGAAAAAGCCCGGATGCCGTATTTTTCCGCAAAGGCCTTTGCCTTTGCCATATTCGGCCCATAAATGCCGGTGACCACGCGCTCCGGGCACATAGCAAGGGAGGTCATATGCATCTGGGCGGCAGCGCCGTAACCCAAAATGCCGGTCTTTATCTTATCCATACGCTTACTCCTTCATCAATTTCTCAAACAACGGCAAACTGCGCCGGATCGTATCATAGCTGACGCAGTAGCACAGCCGGAAGTAGCCGGGGCAGCCAAAGCCGTCACCGGGCACTAAAAGAACATTATATTTTTTTGCCTTTTCGCTGAAAGCGTTGGCATCTCCACCGGGCGCTTTCACAAACAGGTAGAATGCGCCCTCCGGCTTAGCCACCTCGTACCCGGCTGCCACAAGTCCGTCATAGAGTGCTTTGCGGTTACGGGCATAGGCAGCGATATCCGGTCGCAGATGTGCGCACCGGGCAACCACTTTTTGCATCAGAGAAGGAGCGCAAACATGACCGCCCATCCGGGCCGCGCCGGCAACAGCATAAAAAAGCTGCTTGCTGTCCTGCGCCTGCCGGGGCACATACACATAGCCAATACGCTCACCGGGCAGAGATAAGGACTTGGAATAGGAATAGCAAACAATGGTGTTGGGGTAGATCAGCGGCAGGAAGGACACCTGCGCGCCGTCATACACCAGCTCTCGGTAAGGCTCATCAGAAATGATATAGATAGGATGGCCGTACTGCCGGCTCTTTTCTGTCAGCACGGCAGCAAGGTTTTCCAAGGTCTGCCGGGTATAGACTGTGCCGGCAGGATTGTTGGGAGAGTTGAGAATGATGGCAGCAGTGTTTTCTGTCAGGGCCGCTTCTACCGCATCCAACCGGATCTGAAAGTCCGGGATATCCGGCGCAACTACCCGAAATGCAGCGCCGGCATTCTCCACAAAGGGCCGGTATTCCGGAAAGTAGGGAGCAATGGCAAGAAACTCTGCATTTTCCACCGTCAGCGCCCGGATCACCGAAGCAAGCTCCGAGGTAGCGCCGCAGCCAACGAACAGCTCCTCCGGTGCAACACCTGCATCGTAGCGGGCATTCAGATCATCGGCGATGGCCTGCCGGGTCTGCAGATCGCCGTAGGCAGAGGTGTAGCCGTGGAGCTTGAGGCTATCTGTATCCGTCAGCAGCTGCCGGATGGCTTCGTTTACCTCCGGCGGCGAGGGAATGCTGGGATTTCCCAGAGAAAAGTCAAAAATATTTTCCTCTCCCACCCGCGAGGCCTGCTCACGGCCATATTCATAAAGCTCCCGGATGCAGGAACGCACCGCACCCATTTGATAGGCTTTTTCGTTAATCATATAGATATCTCCCTTCCGGTTAGCAGCACCTCTCTCGGCCCCCTCCCAGAGGGGGCTGGCAGCCGAACAGGCTGACTGGGGGAGTGTCGGGTATTTATAGCACACTCCCTCCGCCACGGCTTTCGCCCTGGCACCTCCCTCAAAGAGGGAGGCTGGGTGCCGTTAGCGTTTCATATTTAGTCCATTTCATAAAGGGGCTTGGGCGGGTCAAACCGCTGGGGCTTGTATGTAACTGAGCCGATGGGCTTGCCGCTGATGCCGTATTTGGGATTATAGCCAAACAGATTGATATAGCGCATGAAGTCATCGCGCTCTATCTCCATTTCCTTCATGACCGCCACCGTGGCGATCACATCGTCCACCGCCCGGTGGGAATTTACCACGCTGTCAGAAAGGCCATAGACCTCAATGGCGTTGCACAGCTTATGGGGATAGCTGTGGCGGTCCTTATAAACCGTTAAAAGATCCAACTTGTCCTTACCCTTGAGAACCCCCACATCGCCGCTGCGCAGCAGCAGATAGAAAAGAAAGCACAAGTCAAAATGAGCATTATATGCAATCAGCAATGTATTGCCGGCAAGCATTTCGGCGATGTCCCGGCACAGCTGCGCCTTGGGAATGCCCCGCTGCAAAAGGTCTTGATTGGAAATGCCCGTAAGCTTTTCAATCTCCGGCGGCACGGTCATTCCGGGAGAAAGGGTGATAAGCTCATCATATTCCCGGGTCACTGTCACCTCGCCGCCGCGCTGCTCCACGACCACCGCAGCAAACTCAATGATCTCATCCCGGTTATACATCAGACCTGTGGTCTCCGTGTCAAAGAGCACCAGCCGGTCATAATTGGAAAACAGGCTCTCAAGCGCCATAATTACTCTCCTTTCGCAAGAGCCAGGGCTCTGCGGAATTTGCTGCGGGTCTCCGGCGCAAGATCAAATCGCTGCGCCAGTTCTTTGGCGAAAGCCAGCACCGCCTCCCGGCTGCCGGATTTGTGCTCCACTTCCACTTCGCACAGCGCTACGCTTTTGCCGCCGCCGGTAAGCACGCCTGCATCCAGGGCAAGCTCCACGGTGCATTCCGGCAGGTAGAGCATCTGCGCCAGGCGCGTAAAGCGGGCGCAGCACACCGGCACCAGTCCGCCTTCCGTCAAGCTTGGCAGCTCCGAAACGCCGCTCAGTTTACATAATTCCGGTATAGCGGCGTCAATATCCGGGCACAGCACCTCGTATTCTCCTCTGCCAAGGCCCTTTTCCGGGGTCTTGAGGGTACACACGGACTGTCCGTTTTCCATTCTGCGGCGCAAGGTAAACCACCGGGCGGCAAGGCTGCCGTCGACGGTATCGTAGTAGGTGGTCTCCATCTGCAGCTGAGAAAACGCTCCGGAAAACGCCTCCCGGATAGCGCTGTGAGAACCCGGTGTCGCCCGAAATTTTACTTCAAATTCAATACCCATACAAAAGCTCCTTTTTCACTGCATACATTATACACCCAAACCTCTATCAGCGCAAGAACATTGTCGCAGACATACAAATTCCGGTTTATGGGGATGCTGGTTAGAGGAACAATCCAACGGCCCCCTTGTGTAAAGGGGGCTGGCAAATTGCCGATATTAGGCAATTTGTCTGGGGGATTGCGTTACGGATTC
>JAZNQK010000115.1:0-19982 GCA_045590135.1 Faecousia sp. | reverse complement strand
GAGAATTGAGAATTAAGGTATTTCCTCCGGAAATTATTTAAATAGTTGCCGTAGGCAACACAATAATTCTACATTCTACATTCTCCATTCTACATTATTTCAGTTTATCGGGCAGATGTATCTGCCCGATAAACTGAAATTCGACCGTCTTTGCGAAAAAAGAGAGTCGCCGAAGCGACTCTCTTCTTTGTTTTAAATATCAACCCTTGTAACGAGCGTAGGCACTCTCGTGGACTTCCTTCAGATCTGCAATGTGCAGGTCTTCCATTTCCTTGACATAAGCATCCCAGTCAGCATCGTTGGCAGGGTCCGCATCCTTGCCCAGAATGAACTTCTGCATCCAGCCGGCTGCGCCGTTCAGCAGTGCCTGGGAATAGGTATCCATCACATACTGCTCTTCCTCGTTATACACCAGAATGGGATCGTGGGGAGAAACTGCGTAAGGTGTGACATCCTCAATGGACTCCACAACATGCTCCTTCAAAGAGGTCTTGTAGATCTCGAAATCTCTGTAGGCGCACACGCCGATAACACTCAGGCCGGAGCCTTCATACTGGAAGTCTTCCTTGAAGACCTTGTTGCCCTCAGCGTCTACTTCATAGCTCTCGCCCTCCAGACCCCAGTTGGTGACCTCAATGCCCTTGGGAGAGTACAGCCAGTCAACAAATGCCACAACATTCTGCAGCTGATTTGCATCCATCAGACTGGACGCTGCCAGCGCATAGGTGGCAGGACCCTGCTGCAAAGACTCAGCAACACCGTTAGTGCCCATTGCAATGGGAGCGGTACCCATCAACACATAGTTGGGGTTGGCATCGATAGCGCCGTTGGTCAGTGCCATGATACGGTCCATCTTATCAAAAGTGATGAAAGAAGTGTTGGTAGCCAGAGCCTCAGACCACATAGCAGTATCCATACTCATGCAGGAGGGGTGCAGCAGGCCTTCCTTATACAGCTTATTCAGGAAGGTCAGGATCTCACGCATAATATCGCTGGTCTGGGCAAAGTAGTAGCTCTCTGTTTCGGGATCAAACTTCAAAACGGAGTTATGTTCACCGGTCAATACATGGTGGGTACCCCAGCCGATGGAGAATGCCTGCAGGCCCTGCATATTGCCCTTCATCTGACGAATGACAAAGGGATAGCTGTTGGGATACAGCTCCTTCAGCTTCACCAGGGTGTTGTAGAACTCCTCCTGGGTGGTGGGGAACTCCAGGTTGTTCGCCTCGAAGATGTCCTGACGGTACAAATAGCCCCAAACGGAAGGATACTTGGTGGAAAGCATGGGCAGACCGTACATAACATTTTCGGAGTAAGTATACTTTTCCACATCCTCTGCCCAGCGCTCGTCCTCCAGCATCGCTGCCACATTGGGCATCTGATCTAAGTACTCTATCCAGTTGATGTAAGCGCCCTGTGCGCCGTACTCACTGATGATATCCAAAGTGTTCAGTGCGCTCAGCTGGGGAACCTTCTGCTCAGCCATAGTGGTGTCGTACTGAGACCTCTCGTCGAACTCCTTCAGAGTCAGGGTCATATTGTTGAACTTGTTGATGGCCTGGTTCAGGTAGTTGTTCTCCCACTCCAGGTCAGTGTTGTTGGGCATCCAGATCTCGATGCTGACATTGTCAGCTGCATCGAACAGGGGGCCGTCGTTGTTGGTGTTGACATTTACATTGCCGCCGCCAACGGTCTCGTCAGAGCCATCGCCGCCGCAGCCGGCCAGAACGCCCAGGCACAGTACCAGCGCCAAAAGCAAAGCCAATAACTTTTTCATATGTTCGTTTCCTCTTTTCTTAATATTTCAAACAGTAAAAATGCTGTCTGATACAAATTTATGTGCTTATGCCAAAGTGATCTCCACTGCAGCAACAGCGCTGGGCTGCAGCACGATGGTGTCGCCCTCGACAGTAGTAGTCTCGCTCTTGAACACATCCAGATTGATGGGGGTGATCTCGTCACTGGGGTGGGCGTTGATGGCTTCCATCTCAATACTTGCTACCTTTGCGCCGCCCAGATCCAGCTTCAGCTGCTGTGCTGCGTTCATATCGGTATTTGCCAGATGCAGGAAGATCTTGTTGCCGGTGCGGGATGCAACCACATCCACAGCCGCATCACTGACCACATCCACCGCATTCTTGCCCTGATGACGGCCAAACAGAGCCATAACCTCTGCAACAGGCATCAGATAGCACTGGCCGGCGTGGATAGGCGTGGGGATCATCAGCGCATTGGACTGCCAGATATTGCCGCAGAAGTCTGCCATAGTAGCAATGTCCAGAACATCGCTGTTACGCATAATGACATTGTGCCAACGGGCATAGGCTACGCCGGCGCCCCAGGTCATCAGCGCAGAGCCTCTGTTCTTGCCGGGGAAGGTAAAGTGGCCTTCCGTCATCGCCAGACGCTTGCTGCCACAATTTGCGCGCATACGGGCAATAGTAGCCTCCAAAGACTTATGAGAATGCATAAAGTGCTTCCAGGTATTTTCCCAGTCCTTCCGGAAATCGTTACCGGACAGGGGGGAATCCGGAAGACCGGAGTTGGCATGGTGGTGGAATGCGATCATATCCACCTCGTCCACCTTGCTCATCTTTTCACACCAGGTGTCATCCTTGTGATCGGGATTTTGCCAGTTCATAATGATATCGCCCCAACCAATGGTCTTGATATTGGGGTCTGTTTCCTTCATCTTTTGAGCAAATTTGCGGGTAACATCTGCACACTGCTCACCGGTGAAGCCGATCTCGCCCTCAATGGAGTAAGAGGTCTCATTGCCGATCTGCCAGTACTTAACATTGTAAGGATCCTGGACGCCATGGGAAATACGCAGAGCATTATCGGGGTTATTACAGTAATCCACCCACTCAGCAGCTTCTTCCGCCGTACCGGCGCGGATGCTGCCATCCTTCCAGGGCTTATTGTAGAAGGAAAGGCCTTCGCCTTGCATATTGACCTGCAGCAGAGGCTCTGCGCCTACCTGCCGGCAGAAATCGATAAATTCATGGGTGCCTACCTGATTCTGGTAGTAGCCGCCCCAAACATAATTGTACATAGGTACGCGCTGGCTCTGAGGACCAACTGCTTCCTTCCAGTGATAGTAGGAAGCAAAGCAGCCGCCATAGCGAAGCATAGTAGGCGCAAGCTCCTTCGTCTTTTCGATGACCTTATCGTGCCACTTATCCTCCTTGAAGTTCCAGGCAGCATCCACAGAGGTGTCGCAAACACCCAGCGGCTCCATAAACTGCATATACAGGTAGGGGGAAATGCTGTGCTTTTCTTCCAGGTTAACCTTTAAGATCTTCTCCATTTTCTAATCCGTCTCCTTGTAGCATTTATGATTATATCGCTTTCCACAAATTATGTCCATAGTAATTTTATACTACATTCCAATTGAAAACAACCCACAATTGAGCCAAAGAATTTTGCAAATGTCTTATATTTGTAGTTTTTATAGGAAATCTATTGTTTTTTGTGGTTTGAATTGCTATAATTGCCGTATGAACACACCAATACAATCCAAGCCCTTTGATGTCAGCCTCTTTGACATCCGGCTCAAGGTGTTCCGCCTCAGCAACACCTTTGGCATCAAAAAGCGCGCCGAAGTAGAATCAGACTGCGCGCTTTTGACGGTGCATTCCCATTTTACATACGAGGTCTTCTTTGTCACAGACGGCAATCTGGAATTGATCGTTGGCGATCAAGTAAGAACCTATGAAAGGAAGGTTCTGATCATCCCGCCGAAGGTCAAGCATTATTCTCTGCCCAGTGACGCCGGCAGCTATTCTCTGCTGTTTTCCTTTGAGCAGCCGGGCAGCAAATGGCAAAAGATCTTGGATCAGCAGCTGCAGCAGGGTGTTTGCTGCCTTCCTCTTACGGAGGATATGTCCTTTTTCGTAAAGCGTATGGCCCATAAGAGCCAGTTCGCAGACCCCATTGCCAAGCACGAAAAAGGTCTTTTCGCAGCGCTGCTGTTTTATGATATCTTTTCCCAGCTGATGCCCCAGAGCACCGCCGCTGTACAGCCGGAGGAAAAAGGCAGCGCCAAGCATATCTATGCCATTGAAGCCTACATCAACCGCTCCTTGCGGCACCGGATCACCCTTGCGGAGGTGGCAGCCCATATGGCGCTGAGCACCCGGCAGGTCAGCCGCATCGTCCAAAAGGAATACGGATGCACCCTCTCCCAGCTGGTGACGGATAAAAAACTCTCTGCTGCAGAGCTGTTGGTGCGCACCGGCGATATGCCCATAGATCAGATCGCAGCCCAAAGTGAGCTTGGCTCGCCCAACTATTTTTACACCCTGTTTAAGCGCCGTTACGGTATGTCCCCGTTGCAATATCGCAAGCAGCATCAACGATAGTTTCTCGTTGAAAGGATTGTTTTTGCCAATGAATGATATGATAATACAAAAAAAGCCCTTTGATATCCCGGTCTTTGACATCAACTTAAAGGTATTTCGCATCAGCGATATTCTCACAATTATGCATCCGCCGGCTTTGGAATGGCAGTCACCTGCCGTGCACACCCACTTTGCATACGAGGCCTTCTTCATCACAGGCGATGCGCTTTCGATCACCACGGGTGAGCAAACCCGGACATATGAAAATCAGATTCTGATCGTTCCTCCCAAGGTCAAGCACTGCTCCTTCCCCAAATCCTATGGAAGCTTCTGCCTGCTTTTCTCCTTTGAGGATACCCGCAAGCCAAGTCTCCGTCAGGAAAAGCTGAAGGAACTCCTTGCGCAAGGTCCGTGCGTGCTGCCCCTTACGCCGGATATTGAATTCTATATCCGCAAGGCAGCGCAAAAAAATTGCCGTTTGGATTCTGTGTCCCTGCAGGAAAAGCACCATTTGGTTTCTCTGCTGTTTTGTGAATTGTTCTCACAGCTGTTGCCGGGCGAAAAGGTGCCGCTGCCGGAGGAAAAGGGCAACGCAAGGCACATCTATACCATTGAGACCTACATCAATAAAAACCGTCATCAGAAGATCATTTTAGCGGAGGTGGCAAAGGCTGTAAACCTGAGCCAGCGGCAGGTCAACCGCATTATTCAAAAGGAATACGGCTGCACCCTTTCCCAGCTGGTGACGGATAAAAAGCTATCCACAGCCGAGCGGCTGATCAGAAACGGCAAGCTGCCCATCGATCAGATCGCCGCCCAAAGCGGACTGGGCTCTGTCAATTATTTCTATGCCGTTTTCAAAAAGCACTACGGTATGTCTCCGCTGCAGTACCGTAAGCACTATCAGCAGGAAAAAGCACAGAAATAAAAGATGACAAAATCTACGGTTTATGCTAAAATAGCACAAACCGTATTGTATGGAGGAACGACCAATGCATATCACACAAGACATTCGCTATATCGGCGTGAACGACCACGAAATTGACCTGTTTGAAGGTCAATACATCGTTCCCAACGGAATGGCATACAACTCTTATCTGATCCTGGACGAAAAGCCGGCTGTTATGGACGCAGTAGATTCCCGTTTTGTAGACCAGTGGCTTTCCAATCTGGAAAAGGCTTTGGAGGGCAAACAGCCCAAGTACTTTATTATCCAACATATGGAGCCGGATCACAGTGCCGGTGTGGCTGCGTTTTTGGACAAGTATCCGGGAGCGATCCCTGTTTGCTCCAAAAAGGCTGTGCCTATGATCGGCCAGTTCTTTGGCGGCAGCTATGCTGACCGCTGCCAGGTAGCTTCCGAGGGCGATACTTTGTGTCTGGGAAAACACACCCTGGCTTTTGTGGAGGCGCCTATGGTCCACTGGCCTGAGGTCATCGTTACATACGACACCTGCGACAAGGTGCTCTTCTCTGCAGACGGCTTCGGCAAATTCGGCGCACTGGATGTGGAAGAGGACTGGGCTTGCGAGGCACGGCGCTATTACATCGGCATCGTGGGCAAGTACGGTGTGCAGGTGCAAAAGCTCCTGCAGAAGGCCGCCGCGCTGGACATTCAGACCATCTGCCCCCTGCACGGTCCGGTGCTGACAGAGAATTTAGGCTATTACTTAGACCTGTATAACACTTGGTCGTCCTACAGCGTGGAAAGCGACGGCATCGTCATCGCTTACACCTCTGTCTATGGCAACACCCGTAAGGCAGTGGAGCTTTTGGCAAAGGCCTTAGAGGAAAAGGGCTGCACCGTTGTGCTCCACGATCTTGCCCGCACGGATATGGCTGAGGCTGTGGAGGATGCCTTCCGTTACGGCAAGCTGGTCCTTGCCACCACCACCTACAACGCCGGCATCTTCCCCTTTATGCAGACCTTTATCCATCATCTGACAGAGCGCGCTTACCAGAAGCGTACCGTGGCTCTCATTGAAAACGGCTCCTGGGCACCCACCGCTGCCAAAACTATGGCAAAGCTTTTGGAAGGCAGCAAGGAGCTGAACATCTTAGACAATGTGGTCACCATCCGTTCCAGCCTGAACGAGAGCAGCACCGCACAGCTGCTGGAATTGGCTGATACTTTGGCGCAATAATATTTGTACAACTAACCCAGGCGCGAAGTGCGCCTGGGTTTATTCTATGCACCGTCAAATTTCAGTTTATCGCTCCGTTGGATCGATAAACAGTTGATAGTTGATAGTTGATAGTTTCGGTGTCCGCTTTGCGGACTTATTTAAATCATTTCCGAAGGAAATACCACAACTGTCAACTGTAAACTGTCAACTGTCAATTCGCGCGACAGCGCGTTAAACCGGAATTTGTTTGCGTCATATATTTTTTGCATCTGGTAAAAATATGTAAATAACACTTGCTATGGCAAAGCTTTCCTGCTATAATGACCCCAAGAACTGCGCAAGCAATTGTTTGGAGGTAATTAAAATGAAGATTTTTGTGGAAATGCCCGTCGGTCCTGAGACCGACTCCTTTCTGACCCAGGAGAATATTGACCTGATCGAGTCTTTGGGCGAGGTGGTCTGGAACAAGCTGGACCGTCACCTGACTGCTGAAGAGCTGTGTGACGCGCTGGTAGATGTGGATATCCTCATCTGCGGCTGGCGTGTGCAGAAGCTGACCGAGGAGGTCCTTGCCAAAGCCAATAAGCTGAAGCTGGTGTGCTACACTGCAGGCTCTGTGTTCAATACCGTTTCCGATGCTATGTATGAAAAGGGCATCCGGATCGTCGGCGGTAACGAGGCATTTGCCGAGTCCGTTGCTGAGGGCACCATCGCTTATATGCTGGCAGGTCAGCGCCGGATCAAGTACCACAACAATTATATGGCTGTCAACGGCGGCAGAGAGCCCAACTTCCATAACCACTCCCTGCTGGGTAAGACCGTGGGTGTCGTCGGCTACGGTGCGATCTCCCGTCACCTGCTGAAGATGCTGAAGCCCTTCGGTGTAAAGATCAAGCTGTTTTCTAACCACACCACCCCGGAGCAGGCCGCTGAAATGGGTGTGCAAAAGGCAGATCTGAAGGAGATCTTCTCCACCTGTGATGTGATCTCTTTGCACTGCGCAAGAAGCGATGCCAACTTCCACCTGATTTCCGACGAGCTGCTGGGTATGATGAAGGACGATGCCCTGCTTGTCAACACCTCCCGCGGTGATGTCATCGACGAGCAGGCTCTGATCCGTCACCTGCAGACCGGTCGTATCCGCGCTGCACTGGATGTATACGAAGTGGAGATGCCTCCCATGGACAGCCCCATCCGTCAGTTGGGTCCCGATGTTCTGCTGATGCCCCACATGGGCGGACCCACTATGGACCGCCGCCCCGCCGCCGCAAGACTGGTTATCGACGATGCCAAGCGTTTTATCGACGGCGAGCCCATGGAAAACGAGATCCTGCCCTGGCGTGCCAAGATGATGACAAAGTAATTTCTACACATAAAAACAGCGCGTCCATACGGACGCGCTGTATCGATATAAATCCCTTTCGGGATTTTCGATATGCGCCTTCGGCTCTCGATATGTGCTGCGCACTCGATATGCCCTGCGGGGCAAGCGGGGATTTATATCATATCGAATTTACCAACAGGTAAATATATCGATTTTGCCAACAGGCAAAAATATCGAATTGCGCAGCAATATATCGCCAAAACTGCCCGGAGAAGTTTCTCCGGGCAGTTTTTCTGTTTTAACAAAGCTTTGCGCCGGCGGGGTTAGCATCGCTGATCATGATCAGATTCAGCTTTTCCTCGCCCTTTTCCGTATGCACTGCACTCAGCAGCATACCGCAGGACTCTCTGCCCATCATCTTCCGGGGAGGCAGATTGGTGATGGCAACCAAGGTCTTGCCGATAAGCTCTTCCGGCTTATAATACTTGGCGATGCCGGAGAGGATCTGCCGGTCGGTGCCGGTGCCGTCGTCCAGGGTAAACTGCAAAAGCTTATCGGACTTCTTTACCGGCTGGCAGTCCTTGACCTTTACTGCCCGGAAATCCGACTTGCAGAAGGTGTCAAAGTCCACATTTTCCTGGGCATAGGGCTCGATTTCCAAAGGCGGCAAAGCAGCCTTTGCCTTTTCCGCATTGTAAGCATCGATTTCTTCCATTTTCTTCACGGGATCCATTCTTGCAAACAGGATCTCAGGCGCATCCAGCTTAGTGCCGGCAGCATATACACCGAAGGACACAAGGCTCTCCAAGCCGCCGTTTTCTGCCTTGATCTGCTCTAATATCCGCTTGGAAGTATCCGGCAGGTAGGGCTCCAGAGCAATGGCTGCAAAACGGATGGACTCCAACAGATTATAAAGCACTGTGCCCAGGCGAGGCTTGTTGGCTTCGTCCTTTGCCAATGCCCAGGGGGCAGTCTCGTCAATATATTTATTGGCGCGGCGCAGCAGGGCAAACACTTCGTCAATGGCATCTGCCACCTTCAGCTCGTTCATCTTCTGCTCCACCTTGCCGGGCATAGCCAGGGCTACTGCCTTCAGCTCCTCATCCAGCGCATCGCCTGCAACGGCAGGCTGCACAACGCCGTCAAAGTACTTGTTGTTCATAGCGATGGTGCGGTTCACCAGGTTGCCAAGGATATTGGCAAGCTCTGCGTTGATGCGCTCGATGATCAGCTCATAGGTCATCACGCCGTCCGCAGCGAAGGGCATTTCGTGAAGCACAAAGTAACGCACCGCGTCCACTCCGAACAAATTCACCAGATCGTCTGCGTAGATCACATTGCCCAAGCTCTTGCTCATCTTGTCGCCCTTAACCAGCAGCCAGGGATGACCAAAGACCTGCTTAGGCAGCTCCTCGCCCATACTCATCAGGAAAATAGGCCAGTAAATGGTGTGGAAACGCACGATGTCCTTGCCGATGAGATGCAGATCAGCAGGCCAGAATTTCTTATAATGCTCCGAATGATTACCATCGGGATCATAGCCGCAGAAGGTGATATAGTTGCTCAGCGCATCCAGCCACACATAGGTGACATGCTTGTCATCAAAGTTTACAGGGATACCCCAGGTAAAGCTGGTGCGGCTGACGCACAGATCCTGCAAGCCGGGCTTGAGGAAATTGTTGATCATCTCATTCTTCCGGCTCTCCGGCTGGATGAATTCGGGATGGGTCTCGATATGCTTGATCAGCTGATCTGCATACTTGCTCATCCTGAAGAAATACGCCTCTTCCTCAGCGTCCACGCACTCTCTTCCGCAGTCGGGGCACTTGCCGTCCACCAGCTGGCTTTCTGTCCAGAAGCTTTCGCAGGGGGTACAGTACTTGCCCACATACTTACCCTTGTAGATGTCGCCCTTTTCGTACATCCGCTTGAAGATCTTCTGCACCTTGGTCTTGTGCTCCGCATCGGTGGTGCGCACAAACCGGTCATAGGTGGTGTTCATGAGATCCCAGATATCCTTAATTTGGCCTGCCACATTGTCCACATACTCCTGGGGCGTAATGCCGGCAGCCTCAGCTTTTTGCTGGATCTTCTGACCGTGCTCGTCGGTGCCGGTCTGAAAATACACATCAAAGCCTGCCTGGCGCTTATACCGGGCAATGGCATCTGCCAGCACGATCTCGTAGGTGTTGCCAATGTGGGGCTTTGCCGAGGTGTAAGCAATGGCTGTTGTAATGTAATAGGGTTTCTTCTCGCTCATATTTTTCCTCCTTATAAGAAAAACGCCCCTGCAGACGCAAGGGCGTAAAATCTACGCGGTACCACCTTGTTTCGCAGTTTATTGCCCCGCACACCCCTTGCCCCTTCTCTGAGGGGGCCGTCAGCCAAATCGGCTGACTGGGGGAGTGTCTTAAACGAACGGCACTCCCTTCGTCACGGCTTACGCCGTGCCACCTCCCTCAAGGAGGGAGGAAAGAAGTGCAGCGGAATTTACACTGCCTCTTCACGCGTTAACGGGCGCACCCGGAACAGCCTACATATCGACTGCTCAGCTCCAAGACCATCTTCTGCCGTTTTTTCCGTGCCCCTTCCCAGCTGCCGGGGCTCTCTGACCGGTAATTATGCGGCATACTCTTCTTTTCTCTGCCTTTTTGGAATATTGTGCCCATTATAGCGCTATGAATACAAATTTGTCAAGTATATCCACCTTATTCCTTTATTTCTTCCAGAAATTTTCCGATTTTTTCCGCCAAAGGACACCCTTTTTGGTGGATGCACTGATCAAATACGCAGTCCATCTCCTCCACAGCACCGTCAACAGCCACAACCGTGACGGTCCGGCTATGATCCATAGCCCGGCAATAGCCGCTGAAAAACATCTCTTTTTCCATATCAAATCTCCATTACGCAGAAGCTCAACTGTTGCAAGCTGCCCTTTTCCAGACCCTGTGCATACAGCACTTTACCGGCAGGCAGTTCCCAGGGCCGGTCGTTAAGGTTTACATAAATCTTAAGAGACTCTTCTCCGCAGGTGCGGTTAAAAGCGATGCGTCCATTTTCAGCAGACATAAATTCCATATCTCCCAGCCGCAGAGCATCCTTTTTCCGCAGCTGACCCAACTGCCGATAGTGGGAAAGCAAGACTTCATCCTCTGCGCCCCAGGGATAAGTGCGGCGGTTAAAGGGATCTTTATGTCCCTCCATACCGGCCTCGTCACCATAATAGGTGCTGGGTGCGCCGGGGAGCATATACTGCAGGAAGGATGCCGCCATCAGCTTTCTTTGGGCCAATGCCCGGTCTGCCGGTGAAAGGCAGCGCGCCGCCAGCTGTTCCCGGCTGCCGTCAAATTCATCTACCAAAGCTGTCAGGATCCGGGGTGTATCGTGGGTGCCCAAAAGATTCATATTGCATTGCCACACCTGCTTGGGATAGTTTTCCAAAATAGTCATTACCGTTTCCCGGAAAGCCCGGCCATCATCGTGTCCTCTCAGCAGCGCCAAAATGGCATTGCGGAAGGGATAGTTCATGGGACTGTCCAGCACGCCGTCTACAAAGTACCGGCGGCGCACATCATAGGCGATCTTATTGGACGCATCCTCCCAAACCTCGCCGATGAGCAGCGCATCCGGCTTTAACTGCCGCAGCCGCTGCTTCAGAAGCAGGGTAAATTCATTAGGCAGCTCATCCACCACATCCAGCCGGAAACCGTCTGCCCCCAGCCTCAGCCAATGCGCGATCACAGAATCTTTACCTGTGATGATATATTCCACAAAAGCAGGATCCATTTTCTTTACGGTGGGCAAAGTGTCAAAATCCCACCAGCTTTGGTATTTGTTCGGATGCTCGTAGAAAGTGTACCAGCTGTAATAAGGAGATTCGATGCTGTTGTGTGCACCCAGGCTATCAAAAGTGCCCTCCCGGTTAAAGTATAAGCTGTTGGAGCCGGTGTGGGAGAATACACCGTCCAGGATCACCCGGATGCCCCGAGCGTGGGCAGCCTCGCACATTGCTTTAAAATCCTGCTCCGTACCCAGCATAGGGTCGGGGGTCTTATAATCGCCGGTATCGTAGCGGTGGCTGGAAAAGCTCTTGCTGATGGGGTTCAGATACAGGATCGTCGCGCCCAAAGAGGCGATATAGTCCAGCTTTTCTGTGATGCCCTTGAAATTACCGCCGTAAAAATCGTTATTCAGCACCTGTCCTTCCGGTGTCGGCTGCCAGGAAACTTCTTCATTCCAGTTTTCGTGAATGGTATACGGCTTCAATTTGCCGGTCAGATCACATTCCCCTGCCTTATAAAACCGGTCCGGGAACACTTGATAGATCACAGCGCCCTTTGCCCAGTCCGGTGTGGTAAAGTTCGCGCTCACGCAGCTGAGCTGCCATAAGTCGCCTGCTTCCATATTGGTGTCATTCCCCTGTTTGAACAAGCGGAAAGTGCCGGTATTGCCGGTAATGCGGAAATAATAAAACACCAGCACAGGCTCAGCAAGGGAAAAGCTACCGCTCCAAATGTCATAAAGGCCCTCATTCCTCTCAAAGGAAAGCTGCGCCTCCAGACAGGGTCTTCCATCCTCATGCTGCACCACGCACTGCACCGCCGTGGTGCTCACCGAGGCAGGAATATGAATATGCAAAGTAACCGGCTGACCGGGTGTCACGCAGCCAAAGGGTGTCTTAAACTGTGGCTTCTTGGAATCAAAAAGAATTCGCATAATACACTCCTGTTGTCAGATAAATTCCAATTTATGGGGCAGCACCCTCGTTGTCATTGCGAACCAGTGACCGTGTCACTGGTGTGGCAATCTCCCGAATAATGCGCATTTTCAGAAGATTCCCACGCCAGTGTGCGCACTGGCTCGGAATGACAGTTTAAATATATCTGTTCGACAAACTTAAATTTCTTTTCTATAGCATAAAGGATTTCCACAAAAAGGTCAAGAAAAACCGGGATGGAATATCCATCCCGGCTGTGTTTATTTGCCCAGCATCCTGTTAAACTGCTGCATATATTTCTGCGCCGGTACATCCCAGCTGAAATCCTGCTGCATACCGCGCTTTTGCAATGCCCGGAAGCCTTCCCGGTCATTGTTGTAAAGATTGAGGCAGCGCTTCAGTGCCCACAGGAAATCGTCGGCATTGTAGCTTTGGAAGCTGAAGCCCAAGCCATTCTTGCCGGCATCGTCCACCGGAGGAACAGTATCCTTCAGTCCGCCGGTGGCGTGGACCACAGGCACAGTGCCGTAACGCATAGCGTTCATCTGGCTAAGACCGCAGGGCTCGCTCTTGGACGGCATCAGATAGATATCGCCGCCGGCATAGATCCGGGCAGCCAGTCCCAAATTAAAGGTGATCTTTGCCGCCACCCGGTCGGGAAATTCCTGCTGCAGCTGGCGGAAGAAGTTTTCGTAGTGCGCTTCGCCCGTGCCCAAGATCAGCAGCTGAGCATTTTCCTCCCACAGAAGTCTTCTTGCAATGTGGCACAGAAGATCCAGTCCTTTGTGCCCGGCAAGTCTGGTGACCATCACCATCAGCGGCACATCCGGATCCTGAGGAAGTCCCACTTCCTCCTGCAGCTTTGCTTTGCAAATTGCCTTACCCTCTGCAAAGGTATCGGCATTGTAATGCGCAGGCAAGGCAGGGTCTGTTTCCGGATTGAAGGTATTCACATCGATGCCGTTGGTAATACCTGTCAGCTTCCAGGCATTACCGGAAAGCACACTGTCCAGTCCGTGGGCATAATAAGGATACATCAGTTCCCTGGCATAGGTCTCAGAAACGGTGGTCACCAGATCGGCAGTTTCCACAGCGCCCTTCATAAAGTTCACCGCGCCGCCCATATCCAGCCGCTCCCGGCACTCCCAGGGAAGTGCCAGCACATCGTCAAAGAACCGGCTGTCTGCCCAGCCCTGATATTCCACATTGTGGATCGTAAACATCGTTTTTGTATTGGGGAACAAGGGCTTATACTGCGCCTGCAGCATGGTAGGCACCAATGCAGTCTGCCAGTCATTGCACTGGATCACATCGGGAATGAAATTCAGGCTCACCAGGGCATCCAAGCACGCCCGGGAGAAGTAAGCATAACGCTCACCGTCATCCATATCCCCGTAGATAGCGCCGTCTCTGCCACCGAAATAGTAGAGGTTATCAACGAAATAAACCTGCACGCCGTCGGTTCGGTTCATAAGGCGGTGGATACCGGCATACTGCCGCCGCCAGCCTAACGCCACCTGAAACTGACTCACCAGCTCCGTTTCATAAGCAGGATTGTCCAGAATCTTTTTATAGTAGGGCAGGATCAGCACCACCTCGTTGCCTTCGATCCGCGCCAGTGCCGCCGGCAACGCCTCCATCACATCTCCAAGGCCACCGGATTTCACATAGGGCGCACCCTCTGAGGCAAGGATCGCGATCTTCATACCACTTCACCTCTGCGGACGATGATGGGCTTGTTGGGCGCGCCGATCAGCTTGGTGCCGGGCCGCACCACCACATCCTTATCCAAAATAACACACTTTAAGTAGCTGTCTTCGCCCACAACTGTGTCGTTCATAACGACGCAGTCCTCCACCTGCGCACCGGGCTTGATGGTGACCTGACGGAACAGCACACTGTTGCTCACCTGGCCTTCCAGCATACAGCCGTCAGCCACGATGCAGCTGTCCACACAGCTGCCCTCGCCGTAGTAGCTGGGTACCCGGTCACGGACACGGGTATACACCGGGTGATTGTAGTGGAACAGATCGTGGCGAATATCCTTGTCAATGAGCGCCAGGGTGTTGGCATAGTATTCCTCCACAGACTCATTGTAAAGCACCTTGCCCTTGAAGGAATAAACATTGACGCTGATCTCGCTTCTTTGCCACTGACCCAGCACCAGATCCCGGTCCATATGATACAGATTGTGGGCAATATGCTCCTTGACCTGCCGGATCAGCCACTTTTTGGACAGTACGAAAATATCCATGGAGGCTTCGTATTCCGCAGGTGCGGCATAGTCGACCACCATATCGGCAATGCTTCCGCCCACCATTTTCAGCGCCAGGTCCAGCTTCTTGTGTCCGTCAGCAATGCCTGCCTTGGTCACCACAGTGATGTCCTTACCGCTTTTTATATGGGACTGGATGATATCCTCCAGGTCGATGTTGCTGAGCACCGCCGCGTCGATCATCACCACCAGCTCATCGGAAGGACCGTGCTCCAAAAAACCCATTGCAGAATACAGCGATTCCAGCTTGCCCCGGTAGTTGTCGGTGCGGCTCATAGCATAGGGGGTCAGAAACTCCAAACCGCCCTCTTCCAGCTCCAAGCCCCATTCTTCACCGGAGCCAATGTGGTTAATAAGAGACTGATAGTTGTGCCGGGTGATGATACCCACATGCCGGACTCCGGCAGCGCAGAGATTGGAAAGGGCAAAGTCTACCTGACGGTAACGGCCGCCAAAGGGAAGACTTGCCATTGTACGCTTTTCAGTCAGCTCGCTGATAGTGCCATCATTGGCGAAAATAATTCCCATTACATTCATAGCTGCCGCCTCCTTAAATCATCTCACCGGGGAGCAGGACGGAATTACTCTGCACCACAGCGCCCTTGGATGTCACACTGATCTGCTTTTTCTCCTCCGGCTCGAAGGAACCGCCTACCACAGCATTGCGGCAGACACGGCTGTCCTCACCCAAGATGGCGTGACGGACGATGGCGCCGGACTCAATGACCACACCGGGCATTACCACGCTGTCTTCCACCAGTGCGCCCTCGCCGATGGTGCAGCCAACGGAGATCACGCTGTGGCAGACTGTGCCGTAAACCTCAGAGCCTTCTGCAATGAAGCTGTTGACTGCCTTCGCCTTGCCGTCTATGTAGCTGGAAGGGTAGGCATTGTTCCGGGCATAGATCTTGGACTTTTCGTCACCGCGGATGTTGAATTCCGGCTCTTTGCCCAAAAGCTCCATATTTGCCTCCCACAAAGAGTCGATGGTTCCCACATCCTTCCAGTAGCCCTGGAAGTTGTATGCCATCAGCTTGTGACCGGAATTTAAGAGGTTAGGAATAATGTTCTTGCCGAAGTCATTGGAGGAATTGGGGTCTTCTTCGTCGGCAATCAAAAATTCTCGCAGCACGCTCCAGTTAAACACATAGATACCCATAGAGGCGTTGGTGGACTTAGGCTTCTTGGGCTTCTCCTCGAACTCGTAAATGCTGTTGTCCGGATTGGTGTTGAGAATACCGAACCGGGAAGCCTCGCTAAGCGGCACATCCCGCACAGCGATGGTGCAGCTGGCGCCACTTTTTTCGTGATATTCCACCATAGCTGCATAGTCCATCTTATAAATGTGGTCACCGGAGAGGATCACCACATAATCCGGATCAAATCGTTCAATAAAGTCGATATTCTGATAGATAGCATTGGCTGTGCCTTTATACCAGCCGGACTTCTTATCGTGCCGCTCGTAGGGAGGCAGCACCATAGCGCAGCTGTGGGTCTTGTTCAGTCCCCAGGGCTGTCCGTTGCCGATGTACTCATTCAGCTCCAAGGGCTGATACTGGGTAAGTATTCCCACGGTATCAATACCGGAGTTGACACAGTTGGACAGCGGGAAGTCAATGATGCGGTATTTGCCGCCGAAGGGCACGGCAGGCTTTGCGGTCTTTTCCGTAAGGACCTTCAGCCGACTGCCCTGACCGCCGGCCAAAAGCATTGCAATGCAGCGTTTTTTCTGGAAATACATTTTTACAACTCCTTATGTCAAAAATGAGGGTCATTTATATAACAAATGTGCATAATACACCACACATAACATACCACATTTTTTGTCTTTAGGAAAGGGTTATTTTGTCTAAAAACTCCTTTAACTTTTCGTCAGAGTCCACAATGTCCCAACATTTTCGGGGAAAATTCGAAGAAACGCTCCCAAAATCTACCTGTTTCTCCAGCCAGGTCAGACTGTGCAGCTTTCCGAATTTCTGACCACAGCCGGGAAACTCCGCCAAAAACCGGTATCCCAATTTCTTATGGAACTCCAACGACCGGGTATTGCCGGACACCACAAGGGCATAGATCAGCCGATACCCCTGGGCAATCAAAATTGCCTCCAGCACCCGGTACAGCTGCTTTCCTACGCCTCTGCCCTGGGCCTGGGGCGCAAGGTATACCGACACCTCCGCACACCAGCTGAAAGCCGCCCGCTCAAAGGGAGCGCTGCCGTAGGCATAACCCAGCACCACGCCATTTTCCTCATATACCAGCCAGGGAAACTGCGCTGTTATATCCAAAAAGCGCTTTTCAAAAACCTCCCGGGTGGGAACGGTGTATTCAAAGCTATATGCCGTTTGCTCTATGTATGGGGCGTAAATAGAAAGGATCGCCCCCAGATCTTCCTGTCGCGCCAACCGTATCGCCATAGTAAGCCTCCAAAATTTTGGTTGCTTATATTTTACGATATGGCCGCTGTTGCGTCAAGACAGATAAATTTGCGCGACAGCGCGTCAAACCGGAATTTACTTCTTTGTCATCCACAGCGCCACCGCAACTGCGCTGATGCCACCCACTAATTTGCCCACGATCACAGCAGGAAGCATCTGTGGGGCAAAGCCGGCAGTAAAGCCCAAATGATCGCCAAATACAAATGCTGCAGACACCGCAAAGGCAATATTTACCACCTTGCCCCGACTGTCCATATCCTTCACAAGACCGAAGGTTGCAATGGAGTTTGCAAGGCTCGCCACCAAGCCTGCCGCTGCAGTGTCATTGATGTTCAGCAGCTTTCCAAACCGAAGCAGGGGCTTTCGCAGCAGCTTGGTGATCACATATACCAAAGGAAATGCGCCGGCTAAAACAATGGCGATGGCTCCCACCGTAAGAAAGCCGTCCTCCACACTTGCCATTCCCGGAATGATGGCAAACCCGGTCAGCGCCTCCACGATAGCAGCCGCAAGACCAAGGGTGATCAGCGCCACGATGCCCTTGCCAAACAGGCTGAAGCCTTTGATCATTGCCTTTTCTGCTTTCCACAGTCCCAACGCGATCAGCGCAGCAATGAGCACGATGGGAACCAAATTGCGCAGCACCATCATAACAGAAAAGCCGGCTACGATACCGCCTGCCAAAATGCCCACAGGAATGGTCACTACGCCCGCCAAAACGCCCTTTGCAAGGGCGGGTCTGTCCTCCGGACGCAAAATTCCCATTGCTACAGGAATGGTAAAGACGATGGTGGCGCCTAAGGTAGAGCCGCCCAGCAGACCACCCAGCAGCGCCGCGTCGGTATTTTGGGTCAGCTCCTGGGCAAGGGCTGCTCCGCCCATGTCACAGGCTAAGATCGTGCCTGCAAACATGGCAGGGTCTGCTCCTAAAAATTCATATACCGGCACAACCACCGGCCGCAGCAATGACGCCAGCACCGGTGCCAGAGCAATGATTCCCACCATCGCCAGCGCCAGCGCGCCCATAGCCTGAATACCGTCTTCAAATTCCTTTCCCAAGCCGAACCGGTTACCGAATATCCGATCCAATGCGCCCAGCACCGCAAACCCAGCCATAATATAGATCAGTATTTCGTGGGCGGACATCACTTTCCCTCCTGATCTAAAATCGCCACCACGGCGGCATCGATCGGCGCTTCCATACAGAAACGGGAGGCGACCGTTCCGGTTACTAACAGCACCTTGTCGCCGTTGCCTGCGCCCACCTGATCTGCCGCCACGATTTCTCCTTCCGTGGTGCGCACCACAAGAAAGGTCTGTCCGGAAAGGCACGCCGCCTTCCGGGTGGACCATACCGCACCGGTTACTGTTCCAATTTTCATTCCGTACCTCCCAATATCTCCTTTGCCAGGGGAGTCAGCACGGCACCCTTGGCAGGCTGCTTTCCGGCAAGGCGCAGCTGTCGTGCCTCCTGGGCGGTCACCAGATGCTTCTGACCGCCGTCAGTAAACACCACGCCCCAGCTTTTCAGCTCCCGCCGCCGGGCAGCCAACGCAGCGCTCAGACCCCGGTTACGGGATGTATCCGGCAATCCCGGCGTGTAAAGCACCACGCTTTTCCCCTCTGCCAGTGCAAGCAGCACCTGCTCCTCCCGAAAGCAAAGCAGCTGCCCTACCGTCAGCGAGCCGATGACCACCGCATCGAAAGCTCCCTCCCGGACAAGCTCATAACCTAAATCGCACATAGGCTCTGCGCCTAACAGCAGCGCCTTTCTCATGGCAGGATCCTCCCCAGATCCCCGGCGGTAAAGCCGCAGGCATTGGCTTCATCGTAGTCCAAGTGGACATAGTTTGCAAAATCCTTGGAGATGCGCACCACCACATCATCAAAAACCACCGGACGGTCTGTGAAGGCTTGTAAACGCACCACCTGCTTATCCTTTACGCCGAAGTGGACCGCTGCCTCCGGGGTCATATGAATGTGCCGCCGGGCAACGATGACTCCCTGCATCAGCATCACCCGTCCTAGCGGACCTATCAGTACTGCACCGGGACTGTTGTGCACACTGCCGGAAAGCCGCACCGGCACCTGCAGGCCAAGCGTTCTTGCATCTGTCAGAGAAACCTCCACCTGCGCCTCATCGCGCTCCGGCCCCAATACCGCTACATTTTCAAAGCGCCCCTTTGGGCCGATCACGCTCACGCGTTCATTGGCAAGAAACTGCCCCGGCTGGGAAAGCGGGCGTTTTGGTGTCAGCGGATGTCCAAATAAAGTCTGCGCCTGCTCCCGGGTTATATGAACATGCCGGCCGGAGGCCTCCAGCTCTATAAAGATCCGTCCCAGCACCTGCTGCACCAAAGCATCTGTTTCCATACGGATCCCTCCTTTTAATTTCAGTTTAGCGGCGAGCCGCCGCACCCAATTCGCACATACCTGCGCTGTAATCGTTACGCATCCTGATTGTGCCCGGTAACGATTTCGCGGATGTCAAATTTCAGTTTGACAAAGGCTTCCCCCGGGGGGAAGCTGTCAAAAATCTTTGATTTTTGACTGATGAGGAATGCGGGCATACATCCTAAATATAGCTGTTTCTACAGACTTATTCTACTGTTTCGATCCACGAAGCCCCTCATCCGACCTCGCTTATGCTCGGCCACCTTCCCCCAGGGGAAGGCCCGACAAACCGGAATTTATTTTTGTGTTGCCTTTTCCCGGATCATTAAGATATAGAGCATACTGCTTAAGCGGTTCATACTCTGCAA
>JAZNQK010000114.1:0-6756 GCA_045590135.1 Faecousia sp. | reverse complement strand
TCAGCTGCAGGTGAATCCGTAACGCAATCCCCCAGACAAATTGCCTAATATCGGCAATTTGCCAGCCCCCTTTACACAAGGGGGCCATTGGATTGTTCCTCTAACCAGCATCCCCACAAACCGGAATTTTTCAGCGGTCGTTCTGCTTTCTGCCTTCCATATGCCCGGATTGGATCACCGGTGGCTTTGGGTCTGCGACCTCCCAGCTTAATGGCTTTTTTTCATCCTTTCGCAAATTGACCCCTCCTTTTGTATTATCTTGACCGGAAAGAAGGGCAACTATACGCTGCGGGTGTTTCTTGACAAATGGAAGTATGTGGTATAAGTTAATTGCATACATAAATTAAAGGTGTTGTGCAATGAAACAGCTTGGAAAGTATATACGGCCTTACTGGCCTTTCATAATCCTGACGATGATCATCAAATTTGCGGGAACTTATGTGGAGCTGATGATCCCGGAACTGATGGAGACGATGCTGGATGAAAAAGCGCCGGCAGGTCAGTTGCAGCAGATCTATATCTACGGCGCAATGATGCTGTTGTGCGCGGTATTAGCGTTGGTGCTGAACATTATTGCCAACCGGATGACGGCGGTCAGCTCCGGCAAGATCACCCGGTCCATCCGTCACGATCTGTTTGTAAAGCTGCAGAGCCTGTCTGCCCGGCAGCTGGATGGGGTCACCATTCCCTCTGCCCAGTCCCGGCTCACCAGCGACACCTATAATGTCAATCAGCTGCTGACCCGGATCCAGCGTATGGGCGTCCGGGCACCCATCCTGCTGGTGGGCGGTATGATCATGATGCTGCGTATGGATGTGACATTGGCGCTGGTGCTTGTGGCGCTGCTGCCGGTGATCGCGGTGGTGGTATATCTGGTGACCAAGTACAGCGTACCCATGTACACCCGGCAGCAGTCTGTGCTGGATAAGGTAGTCCGGGTGGTGCAGGAGAATATTACCGGTATTCGGGTCATTAAAGCGCTGAGTAAGACCGAGTATGAAAAGCAGCGCTTCCATACGGTCAATGATGAGCTTTCCCATATCGGCCAAAAGGCAGGTATGATCACCTCTGTGACGAATCCCACAGCTACACTGGTTTTGAATTTGGGATTGACGCTGGTGGTGGTCGTGGGTGCTTTCCGGGTAAATTCCGGGGCAATAAAGCCCGGTGTGATCATTGCTTTTTTGCAGTATTTTATTATGATCCTCAACGCGATGCTGGGCGTGACCCGGATCTTTGTAATGTGGTCCAAGGGAGAGGCCAGCGCCAAGCGCGTGGCGCAGATCATGGATATGCCGCAGGATCTGCAGGTACAAGCACCAGCTGAGCCGGAGAAAACACCTGCCCATATTGAATTTAAGGATGTGCATTTTTCTTACACCGGTGTGGGCAGAAATATCGAGAATTTGTCCTTCCGCTTGGAGCGGGGTCAGACCCTTGGGATTTTAGGCGCTACCGGCGCTGGAAAATCCACCATTTTGAATCTGCTGATGCGCCTTTATGATCCGGATGCAGGGCAGATCCTCATTGATGGCGAAGATATCCGATCCATCGAAACAGAGGCGCTGCGCAAAAAATTCGGCGTGGTATTTCAGAATGATTTTATCCTGGAGGGAACCATTGCGGATAACATCCGTTTCTTCCGGGATCTGGACGAGGAAAGCCTGCACCGTGCCGCCCGGGCCGCGCAGGCGGACTTTATCGATGAAAAAGAGGGTGGTATGGACGCCCAGGTGGTCGTGCGCGGAAACAACCTTTCCGGCGGACAGAAGCAGCGGCTGCTGATCGCCCGGGCGTTGGCAGCAGACCCGGAGATCTTAGTGCTGGACGATGCGTCCTCTGCGCTGGATTATCAGACCGATTCCAATTTGCGAAAGGCTCTGCGACAGCAGTACCGTCACACCACCACCGTGGTGGTGGCGCAGCGGATCAGCTCTGTGCGCCATGCAGATCTGATCCTGGTACTGGCTGATGGCTGCGTCATTGGTGCCGGCAGACACGAAGCGCTTATGGATAGCTGTGAGGAGTACCGCTTGATCGCTTTGACCCAGATGGGTGACGGAAAGGAGGCGCTGTGATGGCAAATCCGAATCTGATCGGCGGCGGACGACTTACCCGCGCCGAGGTCAGCGGAGATACCCGCCGCTTTCAGGCAAAGAAGATCGACACCCCTGCCCTTTTGCGAAGACTCTGGAAGTATTTAGGTAAAAACCGATTGCTGCTTATATTGGCGATGGCGCTCTCCGTCAGCAGCAGCCTGCTGGCGCTGTACGGACCCAAGCTCTCCGGTGAGGCTATCAACGCTATTGATTTAGGGGCAGGCAAAGTGGATTTTGACACCGTTTTCCGCTGCGCCGGCCTGATGGTGATCTTCTATATCACAGCGGCAGTGCTCTCTTATTTGCTGCACGCGGTGATGCTGCGCCTGTCCCGGTTTGTTACCAGACAGATGCGCCATGATGTGTTTGAAAACCTGGCGGCACTGCCGGTCAGCTATTTTGACCGGTACCAGACCGGTGACATTATCAGCACCATTACCTATGATGTGGATACAGTAAACCAAAGCATCTCCGCAGACCTTTTGCAGATCCTGCAAAGTGTGGTTACGGTGACGGTCTCGTTTATTATGATGCTGACCATCGCGCCAAAGCTGGTGCTTATCTTCGCGTTTACCATTCCGGTGACCTTTTTGTTTACTCGTTGGATGACCCGCCGGGTCCGTCCCCTGTTTCGCCGCAGAAGCGCCCGCTTAGGTGCGCTGAACGGTTTTGTAGAGGAGATGCTTTCAGGACAAAAGACTGTTCGCGCTTACGGCAGGGAGAATGCGGTTCTGGAGCGCTTCGACGAGAAAAACGACGCGGCAGTCCACGCCTATACGGTGGCGGAGGCCAACGGAACGCTCACAGGCCCGTCTGTGAATTTTATCAACAATTTGTCGTTGGCGCTGGTTTGCGTATTCAGCTGCGTACTGGTGATCAAGGGTCAACTGCGACTGGGTGATATGAGCAGCTTTGTGCAGTATTCCCGGAAGTTCTCCGGGCCTATCAATGAGGTTGCAAATATCATTTCTGAGCTGCAAAGCGCTATGGCTGCGGCAGAACGGGTGTTCACCCTCATCGACGCAAAGCCGGAGCCCGCGGATGCACCGGATGCGGCGCAGCTGACTGCGGTGGAGGGGGATGTGACGCTGGAAAAGGTGGACTTCTCTTACACACCGGGCACGCCCATCATACAGGCGCTGGATCTGCAGGCGAAGCCCGGCAGTCTTACCGCCATCGTTGGCCCTACCGGCGCAGGCAAGACCACCATCATTAACCTTCTGATGCGGTTTTATGATGTAGATGCCGGAGCGATCCGGGTGGACGGCAAGGACATCCGTGGCCTGACACGAAGCTCCCTGCGTAAGGCATACTCTATGGTGCTGCAGGATACCTGGCTGTTCCACGGCACGATTTTTGAAAACATCGCATACGGCAAACCCGGTGCAACCATGGAGGAAGTGGTGGCAGCAGCCAAAGCTGCCCGGATACACAACTACATTACCCGGCTGCCGCAGGGCTATGATACGGTGCTTTCTGACAACGGCACCGCCATCTCCAAAGGACAGAAGCAGCTGCTGACCATAGCAAGAGCTATGCTGCTGGATGCGCATATGCTGATTTTGGACGAGGCGACCTCCAATGTGGATACCCGCACCGAGCAGCAGATCCAGGCGGCAATGCGCACGCTTATGCAGGGAAAGACCTGCTTTGTCATTGCTCACCGGCTCAGCACCATCCGTGCGGCAGACCATATTTTGGTGTTGGACGGCGGTCAGGTGGTGGAACAAGGCACCCATGATTCTTTGATGGAGAAGAACGGCTTCTACTGCAGGCTGTATGAATCGCAATTTGACAGCGTCAGCTAAGAAAAAACGGATGCAGCCCAGCTGTGATTTTCTATTCCCTTTTTCCTTTTTCTGTGATACACTATAAAAAAGACCTTTTCTTATTACCGGTAAGGAGAGAAAGAATTATGAAAAATACCGTTTTTAAGGGCATTGCCACCGCGATGATCACACCCATGACCTCCACAGGCGTAGACTACGATACGCTTGAGCGGTTTATCGAATTTCAGATCGAAAGCGGCATCAACGCGCTGGTTGCCGTAGGCACCACCGGCGAAAGCGCCACATTGACCCCGGAGGAGCGCAAGGCGGTGATCCGCTTTACTGTGAAGCAGGTAGCAGGCCGTGTGCCTGTGATCGCCGGTACCGGCACGAATAATACGGAACATGTGCTGGACTTTACCCGCTGCGCCTGTGATGATGGCGCAGACGCGGTACTGGTGGTGACCCCTTACTACAATAAGGCTACTCAGGGCGGCTTGTTTACCCATTATACGACGGTTGCAGACGCATCGGAAAAGCCGGTGATCCTTTACAATGTGCCGTCTCGTACCGGCTGCAATCTGCTGCCGGAGACGGTGGCAAAGCTTGCGCAGCATCCCAATATTGTGGGTGTGAAGGAAGCCAGCGGCTCTATGGCCCAGGTGGTGGACATCATCAGCCGCTGCGGTGACGATATCGATGTGTATTCCGGTGAGGACGGTATCACCGTTCCTATTCTGTCCATGGGCGGCGCTGGCTGCATCAGCGTGGTGTCCAATGTGATGCCCCGGGAGACGGTGGAAATGGCTGCTAAGCTGTTTGCCGGTGATGTTCAGGGCGCTGCACAGCTGCAGTGCAAGCTGATCGGACTGATCAATGCGCTGTTTTGCGAGGTCAACCCCATCCCTGCCAAGGCGGCGGTGGCGGCTATGGGCTTCGGTCAGGAGTATCTGCGCCTGCCGCTGACACCTATGGAGCCCCAGAACCGGCAGCGCCTGTTTGACGAGATGAAAAAGCTGGGGGTACTGAAATGAGAGCGGTGATCTGCGGTGCCAACGGCGCTATGGGAAAGCTTTTGCAGCAGCGCTTGCAGGGAAATATCGCCGGTTTGGTAAGCATTGACGGGGAAAATAATGTCCCCAGGGACTTTGCGCAGCTGGGCAAAGTAGATGCGGATGTGGTTATCGATTTTTCCCACCACAGCGCCGCGGCGGATGTGCTTGCGTATGCCAAAGAAAACGGATGCGCTGTAGTCATCGGCGCTACCGGGCACACGGAGGAAGAAAAGACGCTGATCGAAAGTGCTGCCCGGGAGATCCCGGTATTTTACTCCGGCAATATGAGCTTGGGCATTGCGGTGCTTTGCCGGCTGGCAAGGCAGGCTGCCCAAAGCTTTCCCCAGGCGGATATCGAAATATTGGAAGTGCATCACAACCGGAAGGTGGATGCCCCCAGCGGCACGGCAAAAATGCTCTTTGAGGCAGTAAAGGAAGTGCGGCCCCAGGCAAAAATGCATTGCGGCAGAGCCGGTGAGGGTAAGCGCAAAACAGAGGATGTGGGAATTTCTTCCCTGCGGATGGGCAATGTGGTTGGCATCCACGAGGTCCATATCTGCACCCCCAGCCAGACATTGACCCTGCGCCACGAAGCCCACGACAGAGGAATGTTTGCCGACGGCGCGGTGGAGGCGGCGGCCTTTGTAACCAAGCAGAAGCCGGGACTGTATACGATGCAAGACCTTTTGGAGGCGGAATAATGCAGGTATACTATATGAGCGGTGCGGGCAATGATTTTATGGTCATAGATGCCCGGGGTATGGATGCTGATTTTGAAAAGCTTGCCTTAGCGCTTTGCCCGAAAACCGGCGCAGACGGCTTTATGGCGCTGGACGATTCGGATATAGCGGATTTCCGGCTGCATTTTTACAATTCCGACGGCACCCGGGGCGAGATGTGCGGCAACGGCGCCCGGTGCATTTGCCACTTTGCCAATTTGCTGGGTGTGGCGGGGGATTATATGCGCGTACAGACCGATGCCGGCATTGTAGAAGGCTGGAAAGTAGCAGATCAACACTACAGGGTAAAGCTGAATAATCCCGGTGTACTGGACCTTAACCGGACGCAGGATGCTGCCTATGTGGAGCTGGGCTGCCCCGGTGTTCCCCACAGTGTTACCCAGCTGCCGGATCTTACCTTCGACCAAAAAGAGCAGCTGCGGGAGCAGGCAAGAAGTCTTCGTTTTCATCCGGCTTTTCCCAAGGGCGTGAATGTGAATTTCTACACCTGGCTGGACGATGCCACCGTCCGGGTACTGACCTACGAGCGGGGTGTGGAGGATTATACGCTGGCCTGCGGTACCGGCTGCGGCTCCGTTGCGACCACCCTTTGGACAAGAGGAGAGCTGCCCGGCGGGGTTTTGACCTGTCAGAATCAGGGCGGCACACTCCGGGTCAGCGTCAGCGGTACAAATGGCAAGGTGGAATCCTTGCTTTTGGAAGGCCCGGCAGAAGTGATAGATGTTTATGAAGTATAAAAAAGGAGGACTTTGGTCCTCCTTTTGCGCGTCTAATTCCGGTTTATCGGTCTGTTATAATAAATGTGCCGCCCTGAAAAAGGCTTCTCCTCAAGGAGAAGCCTTTATGCGTTCCAACTAACTGCCCACTAAACCGGAATTTGTCTGCCGCAATAACGATACCGGGCGCAATCCGGATGCGTAACGATTACTGCGCAGGTATGTGCGAATTGGGTGCGGACACGAACCCGACCGCCGCCGGTGGCGGAGTCAAGGGAGGGTGCAGTGTGTGCCGCGGTCAGCAACCGACGCTGGTGTTTACACCAAGGAGGATGCTGGGAACCGCAAACGGATACTCGCCGTCAAACTGAAATTTG
>JAZNQK010000113.1:0-2050 GCA_045590135.1 Faecousia sp. | reverse complement strand
CTCCTTGGGCGGTTATACCGTAGACGGTTGCGGTGAAGTCATTCCGTTGGATTGACACCCCTAAAATAACGAGGTGAGTTTATGGTTGATCGGCTGGGCCGTGATATTACTTATCTTCGCATTTCTGTTACAGATAAGTGCAATCTGCGTTGCCGGTACTGTATGCCGGAAGAAGGTGTTTGCAAAAAGAGTCATTCCGAAATGCTGACAGAGGACGAGATCATCACAGCTGTGGAAGCTGCTGCGTCTTTGGGCATCACCAAGCTGCGGTTTACCGGCGGCGAACCTCTGGTAAAAAAGAATATCGTTTCCATCTGCCGCAGAGCTGCTGCGGTAAATGGCATCCGGGAGATTTGCCTTACCACCAACGGCATACGCCTGCCGGAGCTGGCCGGACCGCTGAAGGAAGCCGGTGTGAAGCGGCTGAATCTAAGCTTGGATACATTGAATGAAGAAAAGTATGCTTACATCACCCGTGTGGGCAAGCTGGAAGCATTCCGGGCGGGTTTGGATGCCGCGCTGAAGGCGGGTTTTGAGAAAATAAAAATCAATTCCGTGTTAATCGGCGGCTTTAACGAGGAGGACATTCCACAGTTGGCGGAATTGACCAGGCAGTATCCTGTAGATATGCGCTTCATTGAGATGATGCCCATGTATGACAGCGGTGATTTTGATGAAAAGGCCTTCATTCCCTGCACCCGTGTTCTTGATTATCTGCCGGATGCTGTCCCTGTAGGAGAAGATGACGGCGTCGCCAAGCTGTACCGCTTGCCGGATGCCAAAGGAAATATAGGTCTTATCAGCCCGGTTAGTGCCCATTTCTGCGGCTGCTGCAATCGGATTCGTCTGACAGCCGATGGCAAGGTGAAGCCGTGCCTGCACAGCAGCGACGAGTATTCCCTGAAGGGTTTGGACTTTTCCGGAATGCAGCGTGTGCTAAAGGAAGCCGTTTGGAACAAACCCGCTTGGCATGGGGATTTGGATGCGCTGCACAGAAGCCAGGCAGGACGAAACATGAATCAAATAGGAGGCTGAACGATGTCCGACTTTACCCACTTTAATGAACAGGGTCGCGCCAAGATGGTGGATGTGGGAGAAAAACCCATTTCGCAACGCACCGCAGTGGCAGCGGGCCGCGTGCTTGTAAATGAAGAAACCTTTTCTCTGATTCAAAGCGGCGGTATGAAGAAGGGAGATGTGTTGACGGTTGCGCAAATTGCCGGTGTTATGGGCGCCAAGCGCACCCCGGATATCATCCCAATGTGTCATCCCATCTTGATGGATGGCATTAATTTGGAGCTGACACTGGATGAAAACCGCAAATCTGTGGAGATCCACGCCACCGTTTCCTGCGATGGCCGTACGGGCGTAGAGATGGAGGCGCTGACGGCGGTATCCACCGCTGCTCTCACAGTTTATGATATGTGTAAGGCGGTCCAAAAAGATATTGTAATCTCCAACATCCGGCTACTCAGCAAAACCGGTGGCGTCCATGGAGATTATTTCAGGAAGGAGTACTAATATGTATACTGCTGCTGTCATTACCATCAGTGACAAGGGATACCGTGGTGAGCGTGTAGATACCAGCGGTCCGAATCTGGTGGAGATTTTGAAGGATAAAGGCTTCGATGTCACTTATACTCAAATCATTCCCGATGACCGGGAGATGATTAAGTCCGAGCTTATCAAATGTGCCGACGAAATGCATATTGCACTGGTGTTGACCACAGGCGGCACAGGCTTTTCGCCCCGGGATATTACACCGGAAGCTACTATGGAGGTAGTGGAACGCCCCACGCCCGGTATCCCCGAAGCGATGCGGGTAGAGTCTATGCGGATCACGCCGAAGGGTTGCCTGTCCAGATCTAGCGCAGGTATCCGCGGCCGCAGCCTGATCATCAACCTTCCCGGCAGCAAAAAGGCAAGCCAGGAAAACATTCTGGCGGTTATCGATCCTGTTTCTCACGGACTGGATATGCTTTACTCTGAAGGCAGCGCAGACTGCGCCAAATAAAAATATGGACCTGTTGCGTATTTTGCAACAGGTCCA
>JAZNQK010000112.1:0-4276 GCA_045590135.1 Faecousia sp. | reverse complement strand
CCGAGATGATGGTGGGTGCAGGCACCGTTATGACCAAGGAGCATGTGGATCAGACCATCGCTGCCGGCGGCAAGTTTGTCGTCACCCCCGGTCTGGATATCGAGATCGTGAAGTACTGCCAGGAAAAGGGCATCACCGTTTTCCCCGGCTGCACCACCCCCACTGACTACCACGCCGCCTACAATCTGGGTCTGGAAGTGCTGAAGTTCTTCCCCGCAGAGCAGTCCGGCGGTCTGGCAAAGATCAAGGCTATGGCAGCTCCGTTCCCTATGTTCAAGGTTATGCCCACCGGCGGCATCAGCCTGAAGAATCTGGGCGAGTACGCAGCAAGCTCCGTCATCTGCGCCTGCGGCGGCAGCTATATGGTCACCGCTGACCTCATTGAGAACGGCAAGTGGGACGAGATCACCGAGCTGTGCAAGAAGTCCGTGCAGATCGTCAAGGAGGCAAGAGGTTAATGGAAAATTTGGAAAACCTGCCTGAGGAAGAGTCTGCTGTTCTGACCCTTACCGACGAAAACGGTGTGGATATCGATTTTGAGTACTTGGACTGTATTGAATACCAGGGCAAGGAGTACTTAGTCCTGCTGCCTGCCGAGGAAGGTGCTATGGAGATCGTGATCTTAGAGGTCCAGCCTGTGGACGAGGAGAACGAGAACTACATCGCCGTAGAGGACGAGGCAGTTTTAGATGCGGTTTACGGCATCTTCAAGGACCGCTTCAAGGATGTTCTGACCTTCGAAGACTAAGTCTTGAATACAAAAAGAGCAAGAGTAAAGAAATTTTACTCTTGCTCTTTTATTATATTTGTCGATATGTCAACGGTGTTGACTCGATATGTTCCGGTTTTGCCGGAACTCGATATATTGTCGCTGCGCGACAATTCGATATGAGATAAACCCCTCGTTTGCAAAGCAAACATATCGAGTGCGTCAGCACATATCGAACACCGCAGGTGTATATCGAAAATCCCGCAAGGGATTTATCTCGATGTGCGATGTCAGTAAGGACATCACACAATCAGCGATATCAGGCCTTGCCGGCGCAGCCCAGAACATTGATCAGCTTGTGACGAACGATCTCCTTGATGTTTGCGCGAGCGGGCTTCAGGTACTCACGGGGGTCAAACTTGGAGGGCTCATCGTTGAAGAACTTACGGATGGTGCCGGTCATAGCCAGACGCAGGTCGGAGTCGATGTTGATCTTACAGACAGACAGAGCGGCAGCCTTACGCAGCTGCTCCTCGGGCACACCGATAGCGTTGGGCATCTTGCCGCCGTTGGCGTTGACCATTGCTACATACTCCTGGGGAACGGAAGAAGAGCCGTGCAGAACGATGGGGAAGCCGGGCAGACGCTTGGTGACCTCTTCCAGAACATCGAAGCGCAGAGCGGGGGGGACCAGGATGCCCTGCTCGTTCAGGGTGCACTGCTCGGGGGTGAACTTGTAAGCGCCGTGGGAAGTGCCGATGGCGATGGCCAGGGAGTCACAACCGGTACGGGAAACAAATTCCTCAACCTCTTCAGGACGGGTGTAGGAAGCAGCCTCAGCAGAGACATTGACCTCATCCTCGATGCCGGCCAGAGAGCCCAGCTCAGCCTCAACCACAACACCGTGGTCGTGAGCGTACTCAACAACCTTCTTGGTGATAGCAATGTTCTCCTCGAAGGACTTGGAAGATGCGTCGATCATAACGGAGGTGAAGCCGCCGTCGATGCAGGACTTACAGGTCTCGAAGCTGTCACCGTGGTCCAGGTGCAGAGCAACGGGGATCTCGGGGCACTCGATAACAGCAGCCTCCACCAGCTTTACCAGGTAGGTGTGGTTTGCGTAAGCCCGGGCGCCCTTGGAAACCTGCAAAATTACAGGGGACTTTTCTTCCTTACAAGCCTCGGTGATCGCCTGAACGATCTCCATATTGTTGACATTGAAAGCGCCGACTGCATAACCGCCGTCATAAGCCTTCTTAAACATCTCGGTAGTAGTAACAAGAGCCATAATATTTTTCCTTTCTTTCCTCAAATGTGGGGCTGCGCCCCAATATTTCCATTGTATTATAGCATATATTTTCCTGTTTTCAATACACTTTTGAAAAATAAGTGTGCTGTAGATTCCAAAAGTAGGCTGTTCTTTTCCGGAAAATATAGAAAAAATCACTATTTACCTTTTTTATAAAATGGAATATAATATTTTTTAGTGTAAAATTTAACATAAGGAGTATTTAGCAATGAAACTGTCACCTCTCCAGTTGGCAAGATACCAGTATAACCCCAAGCTGCCCGGTATGCTGAGAAACGGCATCTCCGAGATTTGCGTCCGGGACGGCGGCGCGACTGAAAGTGTCGCAGATCAGGAAAAGATCAAGGCTCTGTTCCCCAACACTTACGGCAAGAACGAGATCACCTTCCAGAAGGGTGCAAACACGGCTCCTGCGAAAAAGCAGGTAGTGGGCGTGATCCTCTCCGGCGGTCAGGCACCCGGCGGCCACAATGTTATCTGCGGTCTGTACGATGCGCTGAAGGCTACCGACAAGGACAATGTCCTTTATGGCTTCAAGGGCGGCCCCAGCGGCCTTTTGGATGACGATTATCTGATCTTTGACGATGAATATATCAATGCCTACCGCAACACCGGCGGCTTTGATATCATCGGCTCCGGCAGAACAAAGCTGGAGACTGAGGAGCAGTTTGCTGTTGTGGCAGAAAACTGTGCCAAGCACGGCATCAACGCTCTGGTCATCATCGGCGGTGACGATTCCAACACGTACGCCGCTGTTTTGGCTGAGTACTTTGCAGCGAAGAACACCGGCATCCAGGGCATCGGCTGCCCCAAGACCATCGACGGCGACCTGAAGAATGAGGACATCGAGTGCTCCTTCGGCTTTGATACCGCTACCAAGACCTATGCAGAGATCGTGGGCAACATCGAGCGCGATGCCAACTCTGCAAAGAAGTACTGGCACTTCGTGAAGGTCATGGGCCGCAGCGCTTCCCATGTGGCACTGGAAACTGCCCTGCAGACCCGTCCCAACATCTGCCTCATCGGTGAGGAAGTGGCAGAAAAGAAGATGTCTTTGGCCCAGATCGCAAACTATATCGCCGATTCCGTGGCAAACCGCGCAGCCAAGGGCTGGAATTTCGGTGTTGCCATCATTCCCGAGGGCATCGTGGAGTTCGTTCCCGAATTCTCCGTGCTGATTGCTGAGATCAACGAGCTGCTGGCAGGCAGCAAGGCAGATGCTTTCAACCAGCTTCCCACCTGGGAAGAGAAGTATGCCTTTATCGAGAAGGGCCTGACCAAAGAATCTATGGCTGTTTTCGCGATCCTGCCCCAGTCCATTCAGCAGCAGCTGTTCTTGGAGCGCGGTCCCCACGGCAATGTACAGGTTTCCTTGATCGAGTCCGAGAAACTGTTCTCTGAGATGGTCAAGAGCAATCTGGCTGCACGCAAGGCTGCCGGCACCTATAAGGGCAAGTTCTCTGCGCTGCATCACTTCCTGGGCTACGAAGGCCGCTGTGCTTTCCCCTCCAACTTTGATGCAGACTACTGCTACTCCCTGGGCTACAATGCCTTTATGCTGATCCAGTACGGCTACACCGGTTATCTGTCCAAGGTTTCTAACCTTAGCAAGCCTGCTGAGGAGTGGGTGGCAGGCGGTATGCCCATCACCAAGATGATGAACATCGAGCGCCGCCACGGCGCAGACAAGCCTGTTATCCGCAAGGCTCTGGTGGAGCTGGAGGGCAAGCCCTTTAAGTTCTTTGCCCAGCACAGAGACGAGTGGGCAGTAGAGACCTGCTATGTCTACCCCGGCGCTATCCAGTACTTCGGACCCAGCGAGGTCTGTGACCGGACTACCGAAACGCTGGCACTGGAAAAGGCCTGAGCGTAAATGAAAATGTAAAGGTGCGTGCTGCAATTTGCAGCACGCACTTTTTGCGTATAATAAATTCCGGTTTAGCGGCGAGTCGCCGCAGACCAGTCGCACGCAAACCGGCAATAATCCCGCGCATCCTGATTGTGCCCGGTATCTTTCTTGCGGATGTGAAATTCCGGTTTGTTGAGCAGCACAACCCCCATTGTCATTGCGAACCAGTGACCGTGTCACTGGTGTGGCAATCTAAAAATGCAGTGCCTACATTAGATTCCCACGCCTCGTCAAAGCACAAGATGTAACGCTTCATTTTCTGCAAGCAGAAAATTCCGACAACATCTTGGCTTCTCCTCTCCCCACAAAGACTGTTTGTCTTTGCGGGGTCCCCTTTGGGAATTGGCTC
>JAZNQK010000111.1:0-37099 GCA_045590135.1 Faecousia sp. | reverse complement strand
AGTTCAAGCAGCTGCTGATGACCTCCGGCTTTGACCGCTACTTCCAGATCGCTCCCTGCTTCCGGGACGAGGATGCCCGGGCAGACCGTACCCCCGGCGAGTTCTATCAGATGGATATGGAAATGGCGTTTGCTTCTCAAGAGGATGTGCTGTCCACACTGGAGGATGTGCTGTGCCCCGTGTTTGAGAAGTTCGGCAAGTACAAGCGCATTTCCAAGGCACCCTTCCGTCATATTCCTTTCAATGAGGCACTGGAGCGCTATGGCTCTGACAAGCCGGACCTGCGTATTGACCTGGAAATTCAGGATATTACCGATGCTGTTGTCGGCACCGAGTTCGGTCCTTTCCAAAATGCTACCGTTAAGGCAGTTGCCGTGGATAATTTCGACCAGGGCAGAAAGTGGATCGATAAGCTCTTAAATGATGTGGAAGTCCAGACCGGCAACAAGGCCTGCTGGTTCAAGGTGGACGAAAACGGCGAGCTCACCGGCGGTATTTCCAAGTTCCTCACGGACAACAAGGTGGCGCTGGTGGAAAAGCTTGGCTTAAAGCCCGGCAGCTTTGTGTGTATGGCAGCAGGCAAGAAGTCTGCCGCCCAGAAGACTGCCGGTGTGATCCGCACCCTGATGGGCAAGCGCATCCCCGGTCACTTCGACGAGGAGCAGTACGCAATGTGTTGGATCGTGGACTTCCCCATGTACGAGATGGGCGAGGAGTCCGGCGAGCTGGAGTTCTGCCACAATCCCTTCTCTATGCCCCAGGGCGGTATGCAGGCGCTGCTGGATGCCGAGGGCGATACAGAAAAGCTCCTTGCTATCAACGCCAACCAGTACGACCTGGTGGTCAACGGTTATGAATCCGCTTCCGGTGCTGTGAGAAATCACGATCCGGAGATCATGGTCAAGGCCTTCCAGATGGTGGGTCTGGGTGAAGAGGATGTGAAGGCAAAGTTCCCGGCAATGTACAATGCCTTTACCTACGGCGCACCGCCTCACGCTGGCGCTGCACCCGGTGTGGACCGCCTGATCATGCTGCTTTGCGGCGAGGAGTCCATCCGCGAGGTCATCACCTTCCCCATGAACAAGACCGCGCAGGATCTGATGATGGATGCCCCCACAGCCGTTTCCCAGAAGCAGCTGGACGATGTGCATATCCTCATCAACGAATCCCATTTGCAATAAGACTTTCCCCCGGCGGGTTTCCGCCGGGGAGTTCTTGTGTGTCAAATTTCAGTTTAGCGGGCAGATGTATCTGCCCGCTAAACTGAAATAATGTAGAATGGAGAATGAAGAATGTAGAATGATTGTGTTGCCTACGGCAACGATTTAAATTATTTTCGCAGAAAATACCTTAATTCTCAATTCTCCATTCTCAATTCTCAATTTGCGCATCAGCGCAATAAATCGGAATGTGATTTCCTCTTGTAAATTAGGGTAAAATGTGGTAAACTGAATTGATTTTAAATGCTTTGGAGGCTGCTATGAACTTCCGTACTTTTCCATAGCTTTTTCTTCTGCAAGTATCAATGAATTTGGAGGAAAATGTTATGTCAACTTTAATTGAAGAAATCAGCCGCCGTCGGACTTTTGCCATTATCTCCCACCCCGACGCCGGTAAAACTACCTTAACAGAAAAATTCCTGCTTTACGGCGGCGCCATTGCCCAGGCAGGCGTGGTCAAGGGCAAGAAAAATTCCCGTGCAGCTACCTCCGACTGGGTGGAGATCGAAAAGCAGCGCGGTATTTCCGTCACATCTTCCGTTATGCAGTTCCAGTACGGTGGCTTCTGCATCAACATTCTGGATACCCCAGGCCACCAGGACTTCTCCGAGGATACCTACCGCACCCTGATGGCGGCGGACTCTGCGGTGATGGTCATTGACGGCGCTAAGGGCGTTGAGCCCCAGACCCGAAAGCTTTTCAAGGTCTGCGCCATGCGTCACATTCCCATTTTCACATTTATCAACAAGATGGACCGGGAGACGAAAGACCCCTTTGATCTGTTGGATGAAGTGGAGCGGGAGCTGGGGATCGAGACTTATGCCATGAACTGGCCCATTGGCTGCGGCAAGGATTTTCAGGGCGTGTATGACCGGGAAAAGGGAGAGCTTTTGTTCTTCTCCGGTGTCTCCGGCAAGAATAAGGCAGACAAGCTGACCGTTGACCTGTATGACAGCCAGGTGGCACAGCTGTTGGATAGCGAACAAAAGCATCCGCAGCTCATCGACGATGGGGAGCTGCTCTCTGCAGGGCGGGAAATGGATATCGATGCGGTGCGCAGCGGTACACTGAGCCCTGTGTTTTTTGGCTCTGCGTTGACCAACTTCGGTATTGAGCCTTTCCTTGAGAATTTCCTGAAGCTGACCCCGCCGCCTCTGTCCCGGACAGCGGATTGCGGTGTGGTGGATGCTTTTAGTCCGGAGTTCTCCGCCTTTGTGTTTAAGATCCAGGCGAATATGAACAAGGCCCACCGGGACCGGCTGGCATTTATGCGGATCTGCTCCGGTAAGTTCCAGCGGGATACGGAATATTATCATATGCAGGGGGGCAAGAAAATGCGCCTTTCCCAGCCCCAGCAGTTGATGGCCGCTGAGCGGGAGATCGTGGACGAGGCCTATGCCGGTGATGTGATCGGTGTGTTTGATCCGGGTATTTTCGCCATTGGCGATACCATCACCGTGCCGGGTAAGAAATTTTTGTATTCCGGCATCCCTACCTTTGCCCCGGAGCATTTCAGCCGGGTATCTGCCAAGGACTCTATGAAGCGCAAGCAGTTCGTTAAGGGTACGGAGCAGATCGCACAGGAGGGCGCGATCCAAATATTTAAGGTGCCTAACTCCGGTATGGAGGAGGTCATCGTGGGTGTTGTGGGCACGCTGCAGTTTGATGTGTTCCAGTATCGGATGAAAAATGAGTATGGCGTGGATCTGCGTATGGAGGGATTGCCCTATGAGGAGATCCGCCTTATCGACAGCTATCCCGGCGATTTGTCTGATCTGAATCTTGGCAGTGATGCCGAGCTTTTGGAGGATTACCGTGGCAGAAGTCTGCTGGTATTCAGCAGCTATTGGGCGATCGATTTCACCGTAAAACGCAATCCCGGCCTGGTGCTTTCCGAGATCGTGGTAGCAGAAGGTTAATATATGTTCGTCCGCAAGGAAAAAATATCGCTTTCACAATGCGAAATATCGTGAAAAAGCCGCCCGGTGGGCGGCTTTTTCTTATGCATCAGCTTTCTGTGGGGAAAGTCAGTGTCACCTTGAACAGGTCACCGTCCACAATTAAATCCAGCTGGCCTTTTTGCAGGGTCATCAAGCTTTTGGCGATGTTCAGTCCCAGGCCGTTGCCTTCCGTATTCCGGGAGGTGTCGCCCCGGACAAAACGCTCTGTCAGCTCGTCGGCGCTGATATTCAGCGGCTCCCGGGAGATATTCTTCAAGGAGATCTGCACCTGTCCCGGAAGCTGCGTGATATCCGCATAGACCCGGGTGCCGGGCAGGGCATATTTGACCACATTGCTTAAAAGGTTACTCAGTACCCGCCAGGCAAGGCGACCGTCTGCCAGCATAGGAATAGCCTTTGCAGGCTGCCCGAATACCGGGATCAGACCGGCGGCATCCAGCTTATCGGAGAATTCACCCAATGCCTGATTGACGGTCTCCGCAGCGTCGATTCTTTGAATGTGGACCGGAATGTTGCCGGAGGTGGCCTTGCTCATTTCCATGAGATCCTCAATGAGTTTTTTCATTCGTTGGGACTGTCTGCCGAGAACTTCCAGATACTGCCGGGACTCCTGCTCCGTATGGGGCTTTTCCAACAGGTCGATATAGTTGATGATGGAGGTCAAGGGGGTTTTGATATCGTGGGAAACATTGGTGATCAGCTCTGTTTTCATCCGTTCAGAGCGCAGCTGCTTTTCCGCAGCGATCACCGCCACATCTGCCAAGGTATTCAAGTGCCGGGCAAAGCGGGCAAAGGGTCCTACGAGAAATTTCGTGGGGATCTTGGCGTACAGATTTCCTTCTGCCATCTGCTTGGCACCGGAAAGGAGCGTGCCGTAAGCGTAAGCGCAGTAGCACACGGCGAAGGCATCGGCAAGGAGCGCAAGCAACACACAAAAAACACCGAAGCCGTTGGATATCACATCGGCAGCTGCAAGGAAAATGAAAAACGGCGGCAGACCCACTACTACGCCGCCCAGCAGCACCCACTGCCAGATCAGTGGCAGCAACTGCAAAAGGTGGCTCGTTTTTTTAAGCAGCCAGACCGCGCCTTTCCACATCGCAATGGCAAATCGGCCCAAAAGCGTATTGCGAAGCCAGTAGAGATTTCTTGCCTTGATCTGGGCGCAAAGGGCAAAGTAGAAGCCCACACCGATCAATGCAATGGCAAACAGCACAAGACCGGTAAGCACCAGCGTGCCGGGATTCAGGTTATCTGCACCGAAGATCCAGTAGTTGATCATCTGCACAGCTAACGCCACCAGAAAATACACAGCCACAGCGCCGACACCGGCATACACATCCAGTGGCAGTCGGTTTAATCCGGTGGGTGTGGGCGTGCTCTTGGGATATACTTTACCGGCAGCGCAGCACAGATATACCAGTCCGGCAGCAAAGATCACCAGGGCAGCTGCCAAAATGAACATCAGATTGTACCGCTGGGCATACACCAGCTGGATCAGTGCCAGGGATGTGCCGGAGCGGTCCATTGCAGCATCCGGATCCAGCTGAATGGAAACGGAAAATTTTTCGCTTTCATAGTAGCGGACAGCTACCGGCTTGTCATCGTAAATGTTTGCATACACCGTTTCCTGCCGCAGATAGTCTTCCCCGTATTCCGTATCGATGACATCCTTATCGGTGACCATCACCGGAAAATCGATGGAAAGCTCCGCTTGATAGGAGAATGCATTGGTGACAGTTTCCGGCAGACCGTCGCCATGGGCGATCTTCTTGTCAGAACTGTCGGTGATGGTAAAATCGTAGGCGCTTTCATCCAGTCCGGTCCAGTGGATGGAATCGTCAAAGATATACCAATAGCCCAGCTGTGACAGCAGTTCATCCGGACAGTTGGTCAAGGTGCGCACACCGTAACGGTCCGTCAGGTTTCTGGCAAGGTCGTATGCCTGCCATTCCAGGCGGTTGCGGACCCAGCTGTCAAAGCCGTCGGTATAAAGACCCAACTCCACCACCTGCATAATGCCAAGGGCACTGACAAAGGCAGCAACCAAAGCCAGGGCGGTGAGCATAATGGCGATGAATTTTATGGGGATACTATGCCGCATATCAGCGTCCTCCCTCAATTTTATAACCCTGTCCCCAAACCACCTTCAGATACCGGGGTGCGGAGGGGTCGATCTCGATCTTCTCCCGCAGGTGGCGGATATGTACGGCGACCGCGCCCTCGCTGCCCAAAGCAGCTTCCTGCCATACGGCTTCATACAGCGCCTTGGTGGAATACACCTTGCCGGGATGGGCCATCAAAAGATGTAAAATACTGAACTCAATGGGGGTAAGAGAAACAGCTTCGCCGTCCACGGTGACAGTCTTGGTGGTGTTGTTCAGACAGATGCTGCCTACACACAGCTCATCGGAGGCAGCAATTTTTGCGCCCAAAGTGGCAAACCGGCGCAGCTGGGAGCGGACCCGGGCCAAAACCTCCACCGGCACAAAGGGCTTGGTGATATAGTCATCTGCGCCCACATTCAGTCCCAGCACCATATCCTCCGTCTCCGATTTTGCAGTAAGGAAAATGATGGGAACATTGGAGATTTCCCGGATCTTGGCGGTGGCGGTAATGCCGTCCATCTGGGGCATCATCACATCCATTAAGATCAGGTGGATATCCTCTTTTGCCACGATATCCAAAGCCTGCTTTCCGTTGTAGGCTTCGAAAAGCTGATACCCCTCCGGTGTCAGATAGATCTTAAGAGCGTTAACAATATCCTTCTGGTCATCGCAGATCAAAATATTATACATAGGAATCCCTCCATTAAGGCTATTATAGCAGGAGTTTCCTTAAGATGAAAGAGAAAGTTTATTTAAGAAGATATTAATGCACTACAAAAAATGTCATTGCGAGCCAGTGACATCGGTCACTGGTTCGCAATGACAAAAACGATTACTCTGCTTCGATGATCCGGGCACCCTCGAATTCCACATGCAGGGGCAGGATCTGCCAGGTGCGCTCGGTGATGGCGTGCAGCTTTGCAGCAAGCTTTTCCTCCAGCCGGGAATCCTGCGTGATGCAAAGCAGGGTCGGACCTGCGCCGCTGAGACAGAAGGCTGCGCCGGTGGTACGCACCAAGGCTTCAATGGCATCATAGTCCGGGATCAGACTCTTCCGGTAAGGCTGATGAAGCCGGTCCTGCATAGCGCTGCGCAGCAGCTTTTCATCACCCAGCTCCAAAGCCTTCAGCACCATTGCGCCGTGGGAGATGTTATAGATGGCATCAGCACGGGGCAGTTCGGTGGGCAGCACGCTTCTTGCATAGGCGGTTGCCAGGGGGAAGTCCGGGATCAGCGCGATAATATCCCAGTCCGGATGCAGGGGGAAATTTACCGTTACCGGCAGACCGCCCTCCACCATGGAAGCAGTCAGACCGCCGAAAAAGGCAGGTGCTAAGTTGTCCGGGTGGCCTTCCATTGCGTTGGTGATATTCAGAAGACCCTGGGTGGACAGCTTGTTGCCCCGGAGTACATTGGCACCGATTGCGCCTGCCACCAGCAAGGCGGCGGAAGAGCCTAAACCTCTGCCGATGGGAATGTCGGCGTTGATATGGATCTTGATGCCCCGTACTTCTTCGCTTAAGGAAGCCAGCACGGCACAGTAGGCAACATAGGCGAGATTATCCGGGCCTGCAAATGCTTCATCACAGCCGGTGATCTCCAGGCCGCAGTCGGTTTCTTCAAAGGTCACATCGGTGTAAAGGCTCAAAGCGCAGCCAAAGGCATCAAAGCCGGGACCCAAGTTTGCGGTGGTGGCCGGAACACGAACAGTTACGCGTTTCATAATTTTTCTCTCCGTTTCGTCAGATCTTGGTCACAAAGGAAAGCATATCCTCTTTCCGAATGACGCAGGTATGCCGCTCGGCCTTTTCCTCCAGACCGGTGAGGTTTTTCGGAATGGGAACCAAGGTTTTCTCTGCAAGGGCGTCCATTGCCCGGAATTCATTTTCGTCAGGGGTTTCGCCTAAAGCCGAGAGAACGGCGGCGGGGAACTTATAGGGAGATGCGGTGGAAAGCACCACCATAGGCCGGGTATCACCGGTCTGGTTTACATAATCTTCTGCAACTGCCCAGGCAGTTGCGGTGTGGGGATCGCACAGATATTTTTCCTGCTGCCACACCTTGCGGATAGTCTTCTTTGCCTTGGCATCATCACAGCAGCCTGCCCAGAATTCAGCATTGATGGCGGTCTGTAAGGCATCCGGTACGGTGTAGCTGCCGGTGGAATTCAGCTGCTGCATCAAAGAAGCCACCAGCTCGGTATCCTCGGTCATCAAATACAAAAGCCGCTCCAGATTGGAGGAGACCAAAATGTCCATAGACGGAGAAATGGTCTTATGCAGAGGGCGCTTGCGGTCATAAGTACCGGTGCGGATAAAGTCAGTAAGCACATTGTTGGCATTGGAGGCGCAGAGGAGCGTTCCAACAGGAAGCCCCAATTTTTTCGCCAGATAACCTGCCAGGATGTCGCCAAAATTGCCGGTGGGTACGCAGAAATTCACTTTGTCACCCATTTGGATATTACCCCGGCGCAGAAGATCTGCATATGCCTTGAAGTAATAGGTGATCTGAGGGGCAAGCCGGCCAATATTGATGGAGTTGGCGGTGGACAGCTTCTTGGAAGAGCCGGGAAGGGAGCCGTTTTGGGCGGTGGCAAAGAGATTTTTCACACCGGTCTGGGCATCGTCAAAGTTACCTTGCACCGCGCACACGAAAACATTGTTACCCTCCTGGGTCACCATTTGCGCCCGCTGGACCCGGGAGACACCGCCGTCAGGATAAAACACGCAGATCTTAATACCCGGCACATCCCGGAAGCCCTCCAAGGCTGCCTTGCCGGTATCGCCGGAGGTGGCGGTCAAAATCAAAATGTCATCGTCCATACCCTTGACGGTCTTGGCGGCTGTCAGCAGCTGGGGCAGCATACAAAGCGCCACATCCTTGAAAGCGGAGGTAGGCCCGCGGAACAGCTCAAGCACAGTAAAGCTGCCGGTATCCACAGTGGGAGTCAGCTCTTCCGTTTGGAATTTTCCGGTGTATGCCCGCTGCACCAAAGCAGCGGCATCCGGGATGTCCGGCAGCAGCGCGGAAATGATCATCTCCGCCATTTCCATAGTGGACTTTCCAAGGCAGGCCGCAGCATCAAAAGCAGGCAGGTCAGCCGGAACATACAGACCGCCGTCGGGTGCAAGTCCGTTGAGGACTGCCTGCGCGCTGTCTGCGGTGTGGGTACGGGATCGGGTGGAATGGTATATCATAGAAACCTCCTTGGAAAGCAGCTGTAAAATCTTTGCCAAATGCACAAATACACGCTGATTTCCCGGAAAAACTTGTTTTTTTGGCACAGTTGCAATTTAAGCAGGTATATGATATACTGTTTTCGGTAAAAAAGCAAGTGTTTTCAACATAGGTACAACCCTTTTGTCGGAAAGCACAGACGGAGGAAGAAATATGCGCATTGGCTTGTTGGGTTTCGGTGTAGTCGGCAGAGGTGTTTACGATCTGACCGCAGACCGTGATGATATTAAAGTGGCAAAGGTGCTGTGTTTAGAGGATGTATGCCTCCCCGATGCTGAGGTTACAAAGGACTTCCAGAGCATTCTCAGCGATGATACCATCGATACTGTGGTGGAGGCAATGGGTGGATTGCATCCTGCCTATGAGTTTGTCCGCGCTGCCATGGAAGCAGGCAAAAATATCGTTACCTCCAATAAGGCACTGGTAGCTACTTACTATGACGAGCTGATCCCCCTTGCCCAGAAGAAGGGTCTGCTGTTTCGCTGCACCGCTGCAGTAGGCGGCGGTATCGGCTGGCTCAGTGAGCTGGAGCGCGCCCGGAGAATGCAGAAGCTGCAGCGCGTTGGCGGCATTATGAACGGCACCTGTAACTATATTCTCGATTCTATGACCCGGCTGGGTCTTGGCTACGATGAGGCATTGAAGCAGGCACAAGCTCTCGGCTATGCCGAAGCAAATCCTACCACCGATGTGGAGGGTATCGACACCTGGCATAAGCTCTTGCTGTCTTCCAATATTGCTTTTGGTGTCAGTGTGGATCCTGAGACGGTGCCGGTTTCCGGCATCAGCGCCATTCGTGCTCAGGATGTGGAGAATTTCAAGGCACACGGTCTTGTGTGCAAGCTGATCTCCACCGGAAAGCTGACAGACGGCGTTCTCAGTGCCTATGTGCAGCCTACCTTGGTGCCGCAGGGCGCACCGGAGGCGGCGGTGCCCTCTAACTACAATCTGATCACCTTTGTAGGCAGCGCTTCCGATCGGATGAGCTTCTACGGCCAGGGAGCAGGACGCTATCCCACTGCATACAATGTGATGCAGGACTGTATGGATGTTTCCTTGGGCCGCGGCTTTTACAGCCCCTACGGCGGCAAGGTCAAAGCCGACAATACGGAAAAAACGCGCTACTATGTCAGCGGCTGCACGGATGCCTGGCTGGAAGAAAACTGCGCTGAGCGTTGGAATGATGCGGTGGTTACCGTTCCTGTGCCGGTGGAGAAGATCCACAGCTGGAAGAAAGAAAATCCCGGTGCTTTTATTGCAGCCCTGCAGGACGAAATGTAATGCCTGAATAAAGGATGGAATGATATGCTGAAAGTTACTAAATTCGGCGGCTCCTCTATGGCGGATGCCGGTCAGTACTGTAAGATCCGGGATATCCTGCGCGCAGATCCGGAGCGTCGTGTGGTGGTGGTTTCTGCCGCCGGCAAGCGCGACAGCAGTGACCATAAGATCACCGATCTTCTGTATCTGTGCTATGCCCACACCCAGTACGGCGTGGACTGCGACCCCATTTTTGAGATGATCACCTCCCGGTATCTGCAGATCCGGGATGAGCTGAAGATCAATCTGGACCTGGAGAGCGAATTTGCCGCGCTGAAAAGCGCGCTGGACAGAAAAAAGGTCTCTCAGGATGAGCTGGTCAGCCGGGGCGAGTATTTCTCCGCCAAGCTGATGGCGGCATTTTTGGACTTTGAATTTGTGGATGCTGTGGACTGGGTCAAGTTCAATATGGACGGCACGGTGGATAAGGACACTTCATACGCAGCGCTCCGCAAGAAGGTCAAGGGCAGAGGTATCGTCACACCCGGCTTCTACGGTCAGATGCCTGACGGTCATATCCGCACCTTTACCCGGGGCGGAAGTGATATTACCGGCGCTTTGGCAGCTGCGGCATTGGAAGCAGATGTGTACGAAAACTGGACAGATGTGTCCGGTATTTTAATGGCAGATCCCCGGATCGTGGAAAATCCCCAGCCGATTCCCGAGATCACCTACGATGAGCTGCGGGAGCTGAGCTATTCCGGCGCCCAGGTGCTTCACGAGGGTACGATCTTCCCGGTGCGTGAGAAGAACATCCCCGTCAACATCCGCAATACCAACGCACCCAACGATCCCGGTACTATGATCCGGGAGAGCTTTGATACCGATGCCGATCCCAACCGGTTTATCACCGGCATCACCGGCAAGAAGGACTTTACCATTATCTCTATGTCTAAGCGGGGTATGGGAAATGAAGTGGGCGTGCTGCGGAAGATGCTTTCTGTGCTGGAGCGGCACAATATCTCCGTTGACTATGTGCCCAATGGTATCGACAATGTTTCCGTGGTGTTACCTACAGATTCCATCGAATCCAAGCTCTACACCATTTTGGGCGAGATCCAGCAGGATGTAAAGCCGGATACCCTGGAAGTTCACGACAAGATCGCTGTGGTTGCTGCAGTCGGTCGCCGGATGGCTTTCCGCCCCGGTATTTCCGGTAAGGTGTTCGCTGTACTGGGTCAGGCAAATATCAATATCCGTATGATCAACCAGGGCCCCGATGAGCTGAACATTATCTTCGGCGTGGAAAACAAGGATTTTGCTGAAGCGATCCGGGTGCTGTACAATAGCTTCGTAAAATAAGGGAATGATGAATATGAAAACCTATACTGTTGCTGTTCTGGGCGCTACCGGCGCTGTGGGACAGGAAATGATCAAAGTTTTGCAGGAGCGGGATTTTCCTGTGGGAAAGCTGATCCCCCTTGCCAGCGCAAGAAGCGCCGGTAAGATACTTAAGTTCCGGGGTGAGGATGTGACGATCCGGGAAGCCTGTGATGAGGCCTTTCAGGGCGTAGACATCGTGCTGGGTGCAGCGGAAAATGACATTGCAAAGCGGTTTGCACCTGCTATCGTGGCTGCCGGTGCGGTGTTTGTGGATAATTCCTCTGCCTTCCGCATGGATCCCAAGGTGCCGCTGATCGTGCCGGAGGTCAATCCGGAGGATGTAGCCTGGCACAGCGGCATTATCTCCAACCCCAATTGCTCTACCATCATTACCATTACGGCAGTCAATGCCTTGAACCAGCTTAGCCCCATCCGCACTATGACCGCATCCACCTACCAGGCGGTGTCCGGTGCCGGTGCAGGCGGTCCCATCGAGCTGATGGGAGAGGTGGAAGCGCTGAGCAAGGGCGAAAAGTATGAACCCAAGATCTTCCCCTATCAGATCGCCTACAATCTGATCCCTCAGATCGGCGGCGAAAGTGTAGACGGCTACACCAGCGAAGAAATGAAGATGCAAAATGAGGGCAGAAAGATCATGCACCTGCCGGATCTGAAGGTCACCTGCACTTGTGTCCGCGTGCCGGTGGTGCGCAGCCACTCCATTTCTGTCAGCTGCCATTTTGATAAGCCGGTAACTGTGGAGCAGGTCCGGGAAGTGATCGCAAAGGCACCCGGCTGTAAGCTGGTGGATGATCTGCAGAATAAGCAGTATCCTATGCCTTTGGATACCACGGATCAGGATATTGTGTTTGTTGGCCGGATCCGTCCGGATCTGACGGACGATTGCGGTATCAGTCTCTGGTGCTGTGGCGACCAGGTCCGTAAGGGCGCTGCCACCAATGCGATTCAGATCGCAGAGCTGCTGGTGAAATAAGATCTATTAAAAAAGTCCGACCAACCGGTCGGACTTTTTTGTATAAAGAGCGTGTCAAATTCTGGTTTAACGCGCTGTCGCGCAAATTGAGAATTGAGAATGGAGAATTGAGAATTAATGTATTTCCTCCGGAAATGATTTAAATAGTTGCCGTAGGCAACACAATAATTCTACATTCTCCATTCTACATTCTACATTATTTCAGTTTATCGAGCAGATACATCTGCTCGATAAACTGAAATTTGTTGGTTGCGGTATAGAGATTTTTTTGCTATACTATGGAAAAAGAAGGGGGATGGGCGAATGCTGGCGGATTGCCATATGCATATGGTGCTGGATGGCGTGGACTGGAAAGCCGCCTTTGCCCGGCATACGCCGGCACCGGATATTTCCTGGATTCGGCAGCGGCTTGCAGAATATGCCCAAAAAGGCTTCACTTATCTGCGGGATGGCGGTGACCACTGCGGTGCAGGCGCAGCGGCAGCAAAAATTGCACCGGAGTATGGGATTTGCTATCGCACACCCTTGTCGCCCCTGTGCCAAAAGGGACATTACGGCGCCTTTATCGGCACCTGCTATGAGAATCTGCAGGAGTATGCCAAACTGGTGGAGCAGACGAAAAAGCAGGGTGGCAACTTCATTAAAATTATGATCTCCGGACTGATGGACTTTGATCAGTTTGGCGTGCTGACGGAGCCGGCTTTACCGGCTGCGCAGATCCGGGAGCTGATACACATTGCCCACGATGCCGGGCTTCCGGTAATGGCCCATGCCAACGGCGCGGATGCCATTTTGGCTGCGGCAGAGGCCGGGGTGAACTCGGTGGAACACGGCGCTTATCCCGATACGGAGGCTTTGGCGGCAATGGCTCAGGCAAGTACGATATGGGTGCCAACCTTGAGTACCGTCGGCAATCTCCGGGGTAAGGGTCGTTTCTCGGAAACCGCAGTGAGAAAAATACTGGATAATGCAATGACCCGGGTTGCGGAATTTGCTGCGATGGGTGGTATCGTTGCTCCGGGAACAGACGCAGGCGCCTGGGCAGTTCCCCACGGCGTGACTACAGAATATGAATTGCTTTCCCAGTGTGGCATTGCCGATGCTCAACTGGAGCAGGGTATACAAGCCATTCAAAAGATTTTTTAATAAGGAGAAAATACTATGTTGTGGATTATCACTGGTCTGGTACTGATTTTGCTGGATATTGCCATTGCGCCGGGAGATACAGGTGCGATGATTGAACTGCTGCCGGACTTTATTGGCTATGGATTGGTGCTTTTCGGTATCCGCCGGGAGAAAGAACACGCTGCTGTGTTTCATAAGGCAATGCTGATTTCTCTCTGCGGCGCGGTGGCAAGTGCGATCCTGTACGGATTAAAAGCACTGGGCTTTGGCACTACTGCGGTAATGACCGTTCTGCTTATGGAAATTTTTGAACTGGTGCTGATGGTGGTACTTCTGTTTATGATCACCCGGGCATTCCGGGAATTAGAGCAGGACCTGCAGCAGAATATGAAGGGAAAGCCGTTGTTTTATCTGTGGCTTTGCCATACTGTGGCGGTGGTGCTTTCTTACGCTTTCCAAACAGAAGCGGCCATCTACTCTCTTGCCTCTTTACTGTCGGATATTCTTGCCGTAGCGATAATATATTTAATGTATACCAATTATCAAAGTCTTAAAGAAGAATAAAAAATCCGGAGCGTATCTCAGATACGCTCCGGATCTCATTTATTTCATAAACTTGTCAATAGCCTGACACAAATCGTCGATGGCAGCTTCGTCACCGGCAGCCACTGCATCCACCATACAGTGACGCAGATGGTCCTGCAAAATGACCTTGCCGGTATTATCCAATGCAGATCGTACCGCTGCAAGCTGCACCAGCACCTCGGAGCAGTCATAGCCCTCTTCCACCATACGCTTGACCTTTTCTAAGTGACCCAGCGCCCGGGCAAGACGGTTAATAACAGCCTTTTGATTTTCGTGGACATGGCCGTGAGAATGGGCAATGCCATGCTCGTGCATATAGGCGTGATCGTGATGGTGTTCGTGGTGATGTTCGTGGGACATTGCACATCCCTCCTTACTTTTTGCTGATTATATACCGAAAAAACAACACGCGCAAGCCCCCGTGGGGGTTATACTTTTTCCTGCTTGCGTGTCATTGCGAACCAGCGCGCACGCTGGTGTGGCAATCTTCTTCGGCTTGAGAGATTCCCACGCCAGTTTGCGAACTGGCTCGGAATGACAGTGTTTTTTTACTCGTGGGGGTTATACTTTTTCCGCAGAAAGCAGATCCGCAAGGGTGATGCTCTCGAAAAAGTCATCCACCATAGCGTCCAGCTTTTCCCACATGGGCAGCGTGTGGCAGCAAGTGGCTCTGCCGCAGGCGTTAGGACCTTGTGTAGTGCAGGAAACCGTATTCAGGCTTCCCTCTGTCAGCTTCAGGATGCTGCCGACGGTGTACTCCTCCGGCTTGCGGTTCAAGCGATATCCACCGCCCTTGCCGTGCACGGCATCCACAAAGCCTGCCTTGGAAAGGGTGGTCATAATGGATTCCAGATATTTCTGGGAGATGTCCTCCGATTCGGCGATCTCCTTCAGCGGGATGTATGTGCCGTCGCCGTGAAGCACAAAATACACCATCACCCGCAGGGCATAGCGGCCCTTTGTAGATACGATCATTCGTGGCAGTGAGCGCAGTTGGCGCAGTCGGGGAACAGCTTCTTATCGTATTCGATGCCGTTTTTATCGTAGTAGTCCTTCAGGGCAGATTTGATAGCCTCCTCTGCCAGCACGGAGCAGTGCATCTTGTGGGCAGGCAGACCGTCCAGCGCCTCGGCAACCGCTTTGTTGGTCAGGGCCATGGCGTCATCGATGGACTTACCCTTGATCATCTCCGTCGCCATAGAGGAAGATGCAATAGCGCTGCCGCAGCCAAAGGTCTCAAACTTTACATCAGAAATGATGTTGCCGTCGATCTTCAGATAGATCTTCATAATGTCGCCGCATTTGGCGTTGCCCACCTCACCGACACCGTCGGCGTTTTCAATGACACCCACATTTCTGGGGTTCATAAAATGATCCATAACTACTTCACTGTATAAAGCCATAGTAAAACCTCCTAAAAGTTGAAAATTATACATTATTCTAAGCGATCGGCGAGATGCAAGCCCCCCTCTGATGAGGGAGGTCGATTTGCCTTGGGCAAATCCGGAGGGAGAGAAACTACCCCTCAGTCTCGCTAACGCTCGACAGCTCCCCTGACAAGGGGAGCCAGGAACGGATATTCATTATAAAATGTATTCGCGTTTTCCGGTCTGCAGGTCCCGCCATACCGGAGACATCTGCCGCAGCTGGCTGACCACCTTGGGGACGATGGCGAGAATGTGGTCGATTTCATCCTCGGTATTATAGTGACTTAAGGACAGGCGCAAAGAACCGTGGGCAACATCGTGGACTCTGCCGATGGCCAGCAGCACATGGCTGGGGTCCAGAGAGCCGGAGGTGCAGGCAGAGCCGGAAGATGCCGCAACACCCTGCATATCCAGAAGCAGCAGCAGCGATTCACCCTCGATACCCTCAAAACAGAAGCTGACATTGCCGGGCAGACGGTTTACACTGTCACCGTTCAGGGCGCAGTGCTCGATCTTGGAAAGACCGGCGATGAGCTTGTCCCGCAGAGCGGTGACCTTGGCGTTATTTTCCTTCATATGGGCGCAGGCATCTTCCAAAGCGGCAGCCATACCGCAGATGCCCGGCAGGTTTTCTGTGCCTGCGCGCTTGCCACGCTCCTGCGCGCCGCCGTCAATGAGGTTGACCAGGGGGAAACCCCGGCGGACATAGAGCGCGCCTACACCCTTGGGTCCGTGGAACTTATGGGCGGACAGGCTGAGCATATCGATATTTTGCGCCTTCACATCAATGGCAATGTGACCAACTGCCTGCACCGCATCGGTGTGGAAGGGAACACCGGCCTGCTTGCACACAGCGCCGATCTGGGCGATGGGCAGCACAGAGCCGATCTCGTTGTTGGCATACATACAGGTCACAAGACAGGTATCCTCCCGGATGGCGTCCTTGACCTGCTGGGCAGTGATGTTGTGACCCTCCCGGACATCCAAAAGGGTGATTTCAAAGCCCTCTTTTTCCAGCTTTTGCAGGGTGTGCAGCACTGCGTGATGCTCAAAGGCGGTGGAGATAATGTGCTTTTTATCTTTCCGTGCGCCGTAACGGGCGGCGGAGATGATCGCCTGGTTGTCTGCCTCGCTACCGCCGGAGGTGAACAGTATCTCTCGGGGCTCACAGCCAAGGCACTTGGCGATGCGCGCTCTGGCATCTTCCAAAACTTCCTTTGCCTCCTGACCTGCGGTGTGCAGGCTGGAAGGGTTGCCGTAAAATTTATCAAAACAAGGCATCATCGCGTCCAGCGCGACGGTGCTGATCTTCGTTGTGGCGGCGTTATCCGCATATACATACATAGTAAAATTCCTCCAATGGGTATTTGCCTACTAAATCTGTGGGTAATATACCATTATTTGCCTATCTTGTCAATAGGCAAATCGTGCAAATATAAATAATCCATTAAAGCCAAACATGTCCATAATTATCGACTTTTTCAGCGGTTATGAAATCTGCTGTGCGGAATATTAAAGAAGCAGACGAAAAGGAGGGTGAAAAATGAAAAAAACAACTTCGGCGGTAATCGCGTTGCTTTTAATATTATGGTCAGTTCCTCAGAGTGTATCCGCCGTAGAAAGGCTGATCCCTGTAGGGGAAGTGATCGGCTTGGAGCTGGCAGACGATACGGTCTGCGTGGCGGCGTTTGATGAAGAATTGGGCACGGCAGCACGCAAAGCAGGTTTGCAGGTGGGGGATCGGCTTGTGAAGCTGGATGGACAACCGGTGCGCAGCGCTGCGGATGTACGAAAAGCGCTGAATGCTGCCGACGGAGCTGTGCAGCTGCGGATATTGCGTGACGGAAAAAACAAAAATCTGACACTGACGCCGGTGATCACAGCCCAAGGTCCTAAATTGGGTGTTTATTTGAAAGAGGGGATCACCGGTGTGGGAACGGTGACCTACTATGATCCGGATACGGGAAACTATGGCGCCCTGGGTCATGGAGTTAACACTGCCGACGGTGCGCTGCTGCAGCTGCGCCGGGGACAGGCATACAGAGCGCAGATCCTATCGGTGCGGAAAGGGCGCTGTGGTGCGCCGGGACAGCTTATGGGGGCGCTGAAGTCAGAGTATCCTTTGGGAACGATCTCAAAAAACACCCCTTGCGGTGTTTTCGGCAATGCACCTCGCCGGTGGAACGGTGAGGCGTTGGAGCTGTGTTCGGCAGATCAGGTCCACACCGGTGACGCAGTGATCCGCAGCACCGTTTCCGGTGACAGTGTACAGGAATATTCTGTTCAAATAGTGAAGGTTTATCCGCTGGGCAAAGACAGCGGCAGGAATATGCTGCTGAAGATCACAGACCCGGCACTGCTTAACGCCACCGGCGGTATCGTGCAGGGGATGTCCGGCTCACCGATTATACAGGACGGAAAACTGGTAGGCGCCGTGACCCATGTGCTTGTGAACGACCCCACTACGGGATACGGGATATTTATCGAAAATATGCTGGATGCGGCGGCATAAAGAAAGCCCACACCGTACGGTGTGGTCTGTTTCAAAAGGGGTGAGTATTTATCGGATAACAATCAATGTGAAAGATAGTGCTCAAGACAATCCAATCCAAAAATTACACAACCAGAAAGTAAAAAATAAACAATGATCATACAAAAGCCTCCTTCTTTTTGAAAAGCACCTTTACTTAACGAATTTCCTTTGCTATAATTATTATAGCAGGATACATCAAAAACGAAAGCAAATTACCGCCAAAATATATAACGATATCGCCAACATTGTTGTTTTCGTGAAAGGATAATTGCGCCATGAAATTGCAGATCAGACGAAATATGATGGAAGAGGTGGAAGGCCTTCACAATGAATACCCCTACGCCTTTCACCATACGGATATGCATGAGACAACTGTTCCATGGCACTGGCATGAGGCGCTTGAATTTGGCTATGTGGTAGAGGGGCGAGTAAAGATATCCACCAGCACACGAACACTGACGCTTGAAAAAGGCGAAGCCTACTTTACAAACAGCAATACTTTAACTGCCATGGAAAATATAGAAAACTGCATTCTGGATTCTCATTTATTCCACCCTGTTTTTTTGGGAGGGCATTTCAAGAGTGTATTTGAAACCAAATATCTAAATCCGGTTATCCAGAACAAAGACCTGGATATATTGTGCCTCCGCGGAGAAACAGATGCACAGCGCAAGCTCCTTGGAAAACTGCGGATGCTCTCCGCTCTTCAGTCGCAACCAGATGTAGAATTCCAGACACGGAGTTTAATAGGTGAGATCTGGCTGTTTCTATTAAAAGCGATTCAGGAGGCGGACAGCAGCATATACCGAACTGCAGCAAAAAATCAAGATCGCATTCTGACAATGATGTCCTTTATCCAGGAAAACTATGCTGAAAAATTGACTTTGGAACACATTGCCGATGCCGCATCTATTAGCACCCGGGAATGTCTGCGCTGTTTCCGGGAATCCATTCGTCAATCCCCAATGGAGTATTTGATCGAATACAGGGTTCGGGTTGCCAAAAAGCTCCTGGAGACAACAGATCATTCCATTACAGAAATCGCACTGCGTTGTGGCTTCAACAGCAATTCTTATTTCACAAAAATTTTCCACCGCAGCTGCGGTAAGACACCCAATGCTTACCGTAAGGAACTGCAAAGCTTAGAAAAATCGGCCATTTCGCTAACATAACAACGCAATTGCGGAAACGGTGAGAATTGCCGCTGTGTATCTTTGTTCAAACGCGCATCAATGGGGTATTATAATCGTGGAGAAAATTTTGCTCTGAGATTATATACGGAGGTGGCATTATGGACTTTAACAGTGTTCCCATTGGATTTGGTATGGCACTTTCCCAGAATGAGGCGGCGATGATCCGCTACGGTCTTTTATCCGAGGAGGCAAAGCAAGACCTTTTGACCCACGCCCGGGGTGTGCGCTCCGAAATGGAGATGTACAAGCTGGTGGCAAGCCTTGCCAACGGCTGGGAGTCATAATGTATGGGCGTACAGCCGGAACGCAGCGGTATTTTGCCGCTGCGTTCTTTTCTTGACAAGGGAAGGAGTGCGTGGTATATTTAATTTATCAACCGTCGATATAAAAGAGGTGTATCAAAATGCCAAGTCAAAAGCAATACCGGGAGCGCAAGGATAATATTGCTTCTATTCTGCGCTATATCCGCGCCCATGGAGGTAGCAGCCGGCGGCAGCTGTGCAAGGAGCTGGGCTTAAGCTGGGGCTGCGTGTCTGAACTGGTTTCGATTTTGCTCCAACAAAATATTCTACGGGAGGAAGACGCTGTCAGTACCGGGACCAAAGGCAGATCCCCCGCTGTACTGCGGCTGAATCCGGATATCTGCTTCTTAGGTGTGGACATCAACTTAAACGGCCTGCGCGCCTGTGTTTGCAATTTGTTAGGGGAAAAGACTGCCGATTACAGCGGCGTACTGCGCCTTTCCAACAAGGACGCATTTTTGTCCTCGGTCATTGGTTTTGCAAAGGAGGCTGTGCAAAAGCATCCGGGTATTTCCGGCATAGGCTTTGCCATTCAGGGCATTTTTGACCCGGGCAGAAATGAATGGGAATTTCCCGCCCAAAAGCCTTTTACTGTGGATCTGAGTCAGGCGTTTGCCGGGCACTTCAGCGTGCCCATCACCATTGAGCACGACCCTAACTGTATTTTGTACGGCTGCCTGGAGGACGATAAGGCCAGTAAGATGGTTTTGCGTTTGGACAGCGGCATCGGCGCAGCGGTCTATACGCAGAGCGCCTTTTTACGCAGCGGTCTGCTGGAGGTGGGCCATTTGGTGATGGATACCCAGGGACGGCGGCTTCACGAGATCGTATCTCTTCAAGCGATGAAAAAGCATAATGCAGATGACGCATATTTCCGGGAGGCAGGCTTTTATTTGGGAACAGCGCTGGGCAATATCTGTAATCTGCTGCGGCTGGATGAAATATACCTTTGCGGCGATATGATCAGCTATTATCCCCGGTTCGAGAATGCTATGCTTGCGCAGTACAGCAGGGTAGTCTTACCTGCCCAAAGCGCCCGCATCAGCGCGGTGGAAGTAACAGATGCTGCCTACGGCGCAGCCAAAATGGCAATGGACAATTTTTAGAGGTGACGGATATGAAACTTTATGAGCATATTTTGAATACCCGGCTTTTGCCTACCCAGGTGGGCATCTGGTATTTGGGACAGGAAGGTTTTTTGCTCAAAAGCGGAGAGAGCTTCTTAGTGACAGACCCCTATTTAAGCGACTATGTGGACCGCAACTGCTGCCGGGAGGGCGTAGTTTGGCAGCGGCTTTATGCACCTCCTGTGGAGGCGGAGAAGTTGGATTTTTTGCATGTGGTTTTATGCACCCACGCCCATTACGATCACGCAGATCCGGACACCCTTTCCCGGCTGGCACAGTGTAATCCTGCTGTAAAATTCGTGATCCCGGCACCGGAGGCGGATACTGTTGCCGCTTATGGTGTTGCCAAGGAGAATATTATCAAAGCGCTCGCCTTTGAACCCATCAAAATTTGTGATTTTGAGATCATTCCTATCCCTTCTGCCCATGAGACGCTGCAGACGGATGAAAACGGCAACTACAGCGCTTTGGGCTATATCATCCGCACCAATGGAAAGACCTTTTTCCACGCAGGTGATATGTGTATGTATGACGGCCTGATCGAGTCCGTCAAGCCCTATGGCGTGGATGTGGCATTTTTGCCCATCAATGGCAGAGATTATTTCCGCACCCATAACGATATCATCGGCAATTTTAACTGCGAGGAAGCGGTGCTTTTGGCTAAGGAGATCGGCGCGCAGATGTTAGTGCCCATGCACCACGATCTGTATGCCATCAACCGGGTCAGCCCCGCCCATTTCGTGGATGCGGTACAGACGCTGGATCCCTTTCGGAAATACCATATCTTCGCGCCCGGTGAATTATATATTAAGGAGTAAGCGCTATGAAGTGTGTTGTGATCGAATCTCCCGGGAATGTACATTTGCAGGAGCGGCCTCTGTCTTCCCTGCGGAAAGGCTTTGCCCGCATCAGGGTCAAGGCGGCTGCCATCTGCGCTACCGATTTAGAGGTGCTCGACGGCAATATTCCTGCAAATTATCCCCTTGTACCCGGCCATGAATGGTCCGGCGTGGTGGAGGCGGTGGAAGATCCTGCCCACAGCGCCTGGATCGGCAAGCGGGTCACCGGCTCCAACGATGTGGTGTGCGGTGTGTGTGATGCCTGCAGAAGCGGTGCGTGGCGTTACTGCAAGGAGTTTGAAGAGATCGGCTTTAAGCAGCCCGGCGCGTATGCTGAATATATAGATGTGCCTGTTTACGGCTTGGTAGAGCTGCCCGACGACCTGCCCTTTACCTACGGGGCGCTGGCAGAGCCTATGGGTGTTGCCTTAGGTGTGTGGGAAAAGGCAGAGCCGAAGTTCGGCAAGACTTGTCTGATCTACGGCGCAGGCTCCATCGGCTTGTGCTGTTTGTGTGTTGCCAAGGCGCTGGGAATGCGCAAGATCATCGTGGTGGCGACTACCCGGGACCGGCTGCAGATCGCCAAGGAGCTGGGCGCGGATCATGTGATCGCTTCCCGGGAGCAGGATGTTATGGAAGAAGTAAGAAAGCTTCACAGCGAGGGCACAGATTACATTATTGAAGCCACCGGCATTGAGGAGTGTATCGCAAACAGCCTGAAGTTGTGCAAAAAAGGCGGTACGGTAGTGCTGGCAGGCTATGGCCGGGGTAAGCAGATGTCCATCCGTATGGATGATATCCATATCAACAATCTAAAGGTCATTGGCGCGGGTAACAACTGGAATCAGCACAAAAAGGCCATTGCTTTTATCAGCGAAAAGAAGCTTAATATGGATCTTTTCGTTACGGAAACGCTGCCCTTGGAGGATTATGAAAAGGGTCTTGCGGATGCCCGCCGCCGCCCGGCCGGCTTTGTGAAGGCGGTGTTTACCTTTGAAGGATAATTACTTAGCCATTGACTTGGGCACATCTGCCCTCAAGGTGCTGCTGGTGGGTAAAAACGGCGTGCAGCAGCGGGCAAAGTGCGCATATAACGGCACGGGCATAAATGCCTGGCTGGATGCGCTGCGCATTGCTGTAGCCAAAATTACACCGGATGATCGCAGGGATATCGCGGGTATCGGTCTTTGTGCGCAAGTGGGCACATATATCACCGACACCGGGGAAGTGATATCCTGGGATGCGCCGGCAGGCAAGGAAGAGCTGGCTGCCATCCGGGCGGCTGTATCTACGGATGAGTGGATTGAAAAGATCGCAATGGTGCATCCGGAGTTGGTATCCTATCCGCTGCCCCGGTTACTGTACATAAAGAAGCATTACCCGCAGTGTAAGGCGGTCATAATGCCAAAAGAGTTGCTGCTGCGGACGCTGACCGGAGAAACGGTGACAGATATTTTCAGCTGGCGGGGACTGTGCCACCCGGAAAAGAAGGCATATGCCAGCGATCTTTTAGAGCGCTTTGGTATCCACATTCAGCTGCCCCGGCTGGCTATGCCCACAGATATAGCAGGCTGTGTCACGGCGGCGGCAGCAGAAAAGTTCGGTCTGCCTCAGGGTGTACCGGTGTATGTAGGCTGCAACGATTTTTATGCCGGTTTACTGGGTATGGGCGTTTGGGAGACCGGGAGCGTTTTTGAGCTTTCCGGCACCAGTGAGCATTTGGGCATGATCACCCGGGACAGGCAGGACGGATATGCGGTCAGCGGCCCGTATTTTAACGGCTATGCTACCTACGGCGGCACAAAGGCTTCCGGAATGTCCTGCGACTTTGCCAGAAAACACTTTGGCATTGAGGAGCTTTCAGCCGATCAGGCGTATGCAGCACCGCCTGTCTTTTTGCCGTACCTGAAAGGGGAACGCGCTCCCATTTATGACGAAAATGCCAGAGGCGTATTTTTCGGGATCACCCAAAACACCACGAAAGAAGCATTGGCATACAGCGTGTTGGAGGGCGTGGTGTTCAGCTTATATCATATCAGTCAAACCCTGGGCGTGGCGCCGGGATCCAGACTGATCACCGGCGGCGGCTCTGCAGGGAATGTGTTGATGGCGCAGCTGAAGGCAGCGCTGTTTGAAACCACAGTGCTGCGCTTATGGGAAAACGATTCCTCTGCTCTGGGAGCGGCAATGCTGGCTATGGTGGGCGGTGGTGCGTTTGCATCTGTGCAGGAGGGGATCAAGTCCTTGGTTCACTACGAAGAAATGGCGCACCCCAATGAGAAATTGAAAACCGTACTGCAAAAGCGCTATGGGATATACAAGAATCTCTATCTAAACTTAAAAGAAACCTTCGCACGATTTGCGCAATTGGAGGATGAGAAACAATGAGCTGTGTGATTTTTGGCGCGGGCAAGATCGCCCGTGGCTTTGTGGGGCATTTGCTGTATTTAAGCGGCATCGACTTTGTATTTGTAGAGAAGGTAGATGCGCTGTGTGACCAGATCAACAGTCGGCAGCAATATCTGGTGAATATTTTGGGAGACAGCTCCAAAAATACTGTGGTAAAAAATGCCCGCGCGCTGAAATTTTCTCAGGAAGAGGAGATCGCAGAGGCGATCGCCCGGGCAGACTGTGTGTTTGATTCTGTGGGCGGCAAGAATTTGATGGAGATCGTGCCGTTCTTGAGGTTGGGCATTGAAAGACGGGCGCAGGTAAACCCCAAACCTATGAACATCGTCACCTGCGAGAACTGGAAAAAACCTGCAGATGTATTGAAGGATGGCATTGCCCAGACGATAGATCCGGCACACAAGGCGTTTTTTGAGGAAAATGTGGGCATCACCGAGGCGGTGATCATGCGCTCTGCCATTGAATCCACCCCGGAGCTGCTGGCGCAGGATCCGCTGGTGGTGAATGTCCAGGATTTCTGGAAATTCCCCTTTGACGCGTCCCGGATCAAAGCACCTATGCCGGAGGGGATGATGTGTCTGGAGCCAATCTATGAATTCACAGGCTTTTTGGAGCGGAAGTTCTACACCTACAATGCTGCCAACGGCACTACCTCCTTTGTGGGTGCGATCCTTGGCTATCAGTACATTGCCGATGCAGCATTCGATGAGCGGATCCTGCAGATCTTAGACGGTGTGTATAAGGAAACGGCAACGGCACTTTCCAAGAAGCACAATTTCCCCTTTGAGGAGCAGTGGGCATTTACCCGAACATCCCTGAATAAGCTCAGGGACAGAAACATTGTGGACTATATCGAGCGCAATGCAAGAGACCCTATGCGCAAGCTTGGCCCTGATGACCGGTTGGTGGGCTCTGCCCGGCTGTGCCTGGAATACGGTGTGATGCCGGAAAACTTGGCCATCGCCATAGCCTGCGCAATTCATTACGAGCAGCCCACCGATGAATTTGCTGTGCAGCTGAAGCAGCTGCGGCAGGAAAAGGGCATCGGCTATATTTTGGAAAATGTGTGCAAGATCGCACCTGACGGCGTACTTGCAAAGCTCATTTTGGAAAAAATCGAATTGATCAAGCAGTGGGGTTGGATAAAATGAGTAAAATTGCAGTGATCGGTGCCGGTAAGACCGGCAGAGGCTTTGTGGGAAGACTTTTGAAAGAATGCGGCAAGCAAATCATTTTTATTGATAAAAATGAAGCGCTTGTAGATGCACTGAATGAAAAGGGCGCATTTTCCGTTGCCTTTTTCGGAAACAAAAGAGCGCCTTTGACGGTGGATGGCTATAAGGCATACACCTGGGAAAATGCAGACCTTGACGATGCGGAGCTTATCTTTGTGTCCGTGTGCGGTCAAAATCTGCCCGATGTGGGTGAAAAGCTGTCTCAGCTGCTGCAAACGGGCAAAAAGTATTATATCATCACCTGCGAAAATGCTTCCAACCCCTCTCAAACCCTGAAAAATGCCATCGTGGGCAAAGATGTAGCGGTAAGTGAAGCAACTGTTTTCTGCACCACCATTGAAGCCGACGGCTTGCATATCAATTCGGAAAACTATCCGTATCTGCAGTGCAATGCCCAGCTGCTGGAGGGGTTTGTTCCGGATGTGGCAACGGTGAAAACCATCGACAACTTTGCGGATTTTCTCACCCGGAAGCTGTTTACCTACAACGCAGCCAGCTGCGTGATCGCATATCTGGGCGCGATGCTGGGTCAGACCGACTACGGTGAGGCAGCCAATATGCCGGTGATCTTATCGCTGCTGGATAAAAACTATGCTGCCACCAATCGGGCAATGTGCAAGCGCTTCGGCTATGACGAGGCGGATCAAAGGGAGTTTGCCGCTCTGTCCAAGACCAAATTTTGCGACCGGACTATCGTAGACACCGTTGCCCGGAATGCCCGGGAGCCCCACAGAAAGCTGGGCGCCAATGAGCGTATCATCGGTGCTGCCAAGCTGCTGCGCCAGTTTGGGGAGGATGCGACTGTGCTGGAGCTGACGGCGGCTGCCGCGCTGCTGTATCGGGATGCATCCGATGCTGCGTGGACGAAAATGCATACACAAAACAGCTGCCCGGACATTCTGAAAAACTTGTGCGCTCTGCAGGAAACGGATGTGTTGTATCAGAATATTCTATCCTTTGTGGATGCCCTGCAGAAAGACCCGGCAGCAACCATCGACCGGGTGGCACGGGGTTAAGAAATTCCGGTTTATCGGGCAGCACAACCCTCACTGTCATTGCGAACCAGTGACCGAGTCACTGGTGTGGCAATCTCCCGGATTATGCGCATTTTTCAGGAGATTCCCACGCCAGTGTGCGCACTGGCTCGGAATGACAGTTTAGATTGTACAGTTCGTCAAACTGAAATTTGACAGAATATATGCCGTATTGCATTTTTAATTGCCTGTGCTATAATAAGGCAAAGTTATTTTTTGAGCTGAGGAGCAAAGGCAATGATTGAACTGATCGCGGGCAATATCTGCTCGCTGATGGCAATGGTAACGGATTCCGTCAGCGCGTCCAGAAAGACTGCCCGGGGCGTGCTGCTGGTACAGACCCTGAGCCAGCTGTTTTACGGAATGAGTGCCATCATCTTAAAGGGGTATTCGGCTGCGGTGCAAAACGGTGTAAGCCTGCTGCGAAACATTTTGGCGGTGAGTAAATACCGGAAAAGGCTGAAATGGCTGGAAATGCTGCTGATCCTGACAGGCGTAGTACTGGGGCTGTGCTTTAATAACCGGGGCGCTGTGGGTCTGCTGCCTATCATTGCCAGCCTGGAATATGCCTTGGCGGTATACTTCTTCGAGAACGATGAACGCTCGCTGAAGATCGCCTTTTTGATCAATGCGGTGCTGTTCGGTATTTTCAACGGCGCGGTGTTGAATGTTGTGGGCGTGATCGCAAATATCATTGTGGTGATCAGTGTCACGGCGTTTCTGATCCGTGACCGGAAAAAGTGAATGATCAAAGGCGTGCCTTGCGGCCAATGTCATTAAGTTAGTGTCATTGCGAACCAGTGACCGTGTCACTGGTGTGGCAATCTCCCGGACCAACCCCGGTTTTAGAGATTCCCACGCCAGTGTGCGCACTGGCTCGGAATGACATTTTCTTTTAACTTAATGACATTGGCCTTGCGGCACGCCTTTTTATTGCCAAATGAGCCGGGGCATCCTTGTAAAATGTTGGAAAATGTTTCAAATATCTACTAATCGTGGAGATGCCCCGGCATTTGCCTCGTTAATAGTGGGAAAAACTATCTTATGCGTAGGTTTACTTCTCGAGAAAACAGAGGTATCATAATAATGTACCGATTTACATATTTGATAGGCTTTGATCGGTGGTTTCAAAAGAGAAAAATGCCATATGGCATTTTGTGCTTGCTGCATCAACAGCAAGCACAATGGACACCTGTCAACGACTCTGTTATTGTGCTTTCTCAATGACGCGGGATCGGAACCGTCAGGGACGAAAACCCCTATAAAATGTAATTTTCCCCGCTGCGGCGATGTGCCCCGCTGCAGCAGACAGGGGTGGCACAAGGTATTATTTAAGGAGGAAAATATTATGAAGAACACATTCAAGCGGACATTGGCTCTGGCACTGGCTGTCGTGATGCTGCTGTCTGTATGCGTCATCGGCGTTAGCGCTGAGGACACCGAAGTGGCTCTGAACGGCGGTGTGAACACCGATACTGTCACGGTCTACGAGTTCTGGCAGGAAAAGTATGCGTCTGACAGCAACTTCGTGTATAACTTTGGCGCTACTGATATGACCACTACTATAAGTGAGCATTACGCGAAAGGTGAGCTGAACTGGAAGGTCGCTTACACCTCCAGCACCACCGATAGCTGCACCGGTAAGTCTTTGTTCTCTGCCGGTCGCCCCTATCATTATGTTCAGATCGGCAAGTCCACCGGTAATAACTTCTATGGACTGTATTTGAAGAGCCCCGGTGCCGGTACATACAATGTAACCCTGAATTACAGTGTTACCAATGATGGGCAGGCTGCTACGGAAATGAAGGCTTATTTGTTCCCCGCGACCTTCGTGGAAAATGGCGTGTCAGAGGGTACACAGTGGAAGTATATGATCTCCAACAATGACGATAAGGCAGAAAACGGTACGGATACCAATGGTATCATCTATTTGGGTGCTTATTCCTGCTATGATGCTGATGTTGAAGCGTATGAGGTGAGAACTCTTACCAAGACTGGCGTTGAGTTGAGCAGTGAGAAGGAATACATCCTCGTCCTGGCTGCTGCAAACTGCACTGTCGCAGGTGCGACTACAATGAAGCACTATACCAATAAGCTGGCATTGGAAAAGACCAGCGCGGATTCTGCAGATGTCAATGTCAAGGCTTATGATTTCTACTATCAGCCCAGTGGAACGGCTTACAGCGGAACCTGGTATGATAATTCTCAGAAGGTATATGACAATTACGAAACCTCCGGTTGGCGTTATGAGGCTGCTTCTACGACATACCAGATGGACAATTCCAACACCTTTGACGGTACTGCAAAGGGTATGCGTTACTTTGCAGGCGGCGCCAACTGGTATGCGATTCGCATCAAAGCGCCTGCAGCAGGTGTTTATAATGTGAAGCTGGATTACGGCCAGATCAAGGGCAAAGCCGGTGTCGGTGATGTGTATATGTTCCCGGCATCTGCTGTGGACAAAACACTGGATCTCTCCAAGCTGAGCACCACAGATACTGCAGTGACAGCGTTGATCAACAAGGGTTCGTTGACAGACGCAGATTTGACACTTACCGGTGAGGCAGCAGCAGACAAGCTGGGCGTATTGCAAGCAGCGGATATGTGGAGCACATTGGGCAGAAGCGATGGCAATGCAATCAATACTGCTTTGAAAACACCCATTAACGATGTGCTGACAGCGGGGAACTACACTACCCTGTTTACCGGGGTGATATACTATGCAGAAACAAGCACGACCAAAAGCGAAGAATCCAAAACTTTGGTTACATTCCCTGCGGTAGAAGCGGACAACTATTCAGATGAGTATATCGTTGTCTTTAAGTTTACCTCCGGCAGTGATTTGTATAACAGCAAGTTGACCTTTACGGAAGTTGTGGACAACAGTGTGGCCGTCATCGAGAGCCCGGAGAGTGCCGAAATTAACTTTACCGGTTATGCAAATGGCACAGGTTTGTATGCAAACAAGGCAGCAATGGACGCGGCTTTTTCCAGCGGTACGGCCAGCTGGAATTTCGAGATGTGTGAGAATCCGGATTACTACTACACTGATTCCACCGTCAGAAGCTATTTCAAGGATGCAGCTGCAGGCATTGAGCAGTGGATGGGTACTGCCGGCTTCCTGGCTGTGCGGATCAAGTCTCCTGTGTCCGGTGAGTACGATGTTACATTGTCCCACGGTACCAGTACCAGAGGTGCTACCGGTGGTGAATTCTATCTGGTTCCCGCGCCGAACGCTGCTTACACAGAGACAGAAGTGGAAGACCTGATGGCTAATAGCAATGCGGTGGCATCCACCAACTTTACCGGCGGAACGGTCACGAATAATAACCTGGTTTATGGTGATGTTAAGACTTTGGATTCTTTCCGGTATACTTTCACCGCAGGTCAGGAATATCTGCTGATCGCCAAGGTGACGGAAGGTACTACATTGTCCACTGCCGCTGGCGGCACTGTAAATTACGGCTATTTGTATATGTGTGGGATCGAACTGACGCCCACAGTTTCCTACAAGAGCGCCGGCCAGTATGATTCCTTCCGCGCTGCGCTGGCAGCCGCAGAGGAAGATGAGAATCATCCCACTGTCAAGCTGCTGTCTGACATCAAAGTCGCAGATCTGGGTGTTACCTGTAATATCGACCTGAACGGTAATGATCTGACTGTTTACGGCGATATGACCTCTGTTGCGACGGTTTCTGACAGCAAGGACGGCGAAGGTGTTCTGACTGTCACCGGTGAGATGATCCTGGCAGGTACACAGGCACAGCTGCCTCTGTACGATGCAGCGGTCAACGGCTGCCGTCTGTACAGCGTCACTTGGGGCGACAACAACCAGAGCGAGGCAGCTGTGAACAATGCAAAGAAGTACTGGTTCCAGCTGTATTTTGACAACACTGCCGCCTATGACCTGATCGCCACCGGCACCTCCGGTCTGTCCATCGGTGTCGTACTGGATTGGGACACAGACTCCAAGGCGTTTGACTTTGTGGATAAGACAGAGCACACTGCTGCTGCCTTTGCTGCAGGCTGGGGCGAGTTTATGAAGACTGCAAAGACACCCTGGATCTGGGTCAATGTTCTGAATGTTGTCGAGGGCGTGACCGTCACACCTGTTATTGAGGCGAACGGCGCACAGATCGCCTGTGCACCTATCGCGTAATGATCAAAAGGAGGGTAATGGATATGAAGAAGTTTTATGAAAGCCCTGATTTTGAGCTGTGCAAATTGACTGTTCGGGATAATATGATGGTTTCCGTCAGCGACGAAGGCTACGGCTGGTCCGACGAGGGTCCTGTTCAGAATATTAACCCTGTCAACTGATATTAACGAAAAACCTGCCAAGCAGGGGAGCCTTGGGCTCCCCTGCTTTTTAGCTCGAAAGAAATGATAGAAGGAAACGGATATATCTGTTTCGCACGCGTGGAATGGATATATGCATTCCCTGCAAGTATAAATCTACTCCCGAAAGGAGATATTACTATGAAAATTTCCGTTAAAAGAGGCTTGTCGCTGCTGTTAAGTGTTTGCCTGATGGTAAGCGCGGTACTGCCCTTGGTGGTGCAGGCAGAGGACATTACCGGAGGCACATTGGTGTCGGATACGGTTATTCAGGAATATAAGCACGGTGTGTTCCACGGACTGACCCAAAATGCTGAGGGGGAGGATCTGCTGGCAGTACCCCTTTACGGCAGAAAGATGGTCATTTACAATTTGGATAACTGGATCGTAGCGGATGAGGTCTACACCGGTATTTCCAACCCCCGTGGAGCAACGGTAGATTCAGAAGGCCGGGTTTGGGTCTGCGGCGATACCCGGACGCTGTGCTGCTATGACCCCAAGACCCGTGCCTGCTTTATCAGCGCGGATATGGATCTGGGCGCAGGCAGCGCCTTTGCCATCGCACAGGGCGAGGACGGCAATTTGTATTTCGGTACTTATTCCAATGCCAAAATCGTACGCTATAATATTGCCACCGATACCTTTACGGATCTGGGTTCTCCTGTGGCGGGTATGTCCTATGCCTCTGCGGTAGTGCAGAAGGGGGATTACATTTACGCATCTGTCCATGGTACCTCCACCCACTACTTGGTGAAACTGGATATGAACGGCAACTTGGTGAAATCCTTAAATATCACCGCGGATATGAGTACAAATCGATATCTTAGCGGTTTGAGCTTTGTTGAAGGTACAGATATTTTGGTGGGTTATTGTTCCAGTGCGGCAATGGGCAGCATCATTGTGGATTCTGCCACGATGGAAAAGACCACACTGGGCGGTTTCGACAAGCCGATCAAGGGCTGTGTAACAGAGAGCGATAACGGAAAAGTCTACTTTGCCACTTTTGAAAGCGTTATAGTGGGAAACAAGAGTTACACCAATCTGCTGTATTCCTACGATCTTCAGGAAAAGACAGCTGCGCCGGTAGTCAAGGCGGATGGCAGCTATCTGTACGGCAATATCCTCCGGGGCAATGCGCGCAATATAGTCGATGGCATTGACTATTTGGGAATTGAAGGCAAGTGCATTGTTACCATTCAAAACCAGAATATTGTTACTTATGATCTGACAGATCCGGATGACATAAAGAATGCAGCGCATACGCAGGACACCCCGGTTAAAGCCGATCAGGGCGCCGGTCAGAGCTTGCGTGCCATTACCAACGGCCCGGCAGGCAGTAACGAAATTTATTTCGGTGCTTATGATACCAATGCAGTTTGGACTTACAATACCGCTACAGGTGAGAAGACAAAGATCACCAATGCGGCCGGAAGTCAGACGGATTCCTTCTGCTGGTATGACGGTGAACTATACTGTGGTAACTATAATGTCTGTTCTTTGACGCAGATCGTTGACGGCAATTCCAAATCCTTATTCCAGCTGAATGATACGGTGTTTGAACAGGCGAGAATCCACACCATTACCGCCGGTGACGGTAAGATCTTTGCCGGCACAACCCCGGATATGTACTGCTATGGCGGCACGATCGCCTGGTATGACACGCAAAACGGCTATACTTATGTAGCGGTTGGACCCACCAAGAGCGAAGTGTACTATGCCAAAACTTTTGATGCAGCTGCTTATACTGCAGGCAAAGTGAGCAGTGGCCTGGTGGCGCAGCCCCAGTGGTATAACGCTGCTACCAATGAGGAAGTCACTCTGGACAGGAAGTCTTTTAACGGCGGTCCTGTTGCCGGTCAGAGCATCAACAATCTGATTTATGAGGAAGGCAGCGGCCTTCTGTATGGCACAAGTTCTGTTGCAGGCGGCACAAACACGACTATGCAGAACGATCTGGATGCGGTGCTGTTTGTGTATGATGTGAACAATATGGAAATGCTGGCCACTTGCGATTTAAGCAGTAAGCTGAGCAGCGTTACTGCCAATGTGGGCTATGTTGCCGGTATCGCACGGGACGATAACGGAACGCTCTGGGGCGTCGTATCCAATACCCTGTTCACATTCTCCTACAATAAGTACAGTCAGACCTTCTATGTGACACAGAAAGGTGAGTTCGGAAACAGAAATTCCTACAAGCAGGACGGTTCCCGGCAGTGGTTCCACCGGAATATGGTGTTTTCCGGAAATGATTTGTATGTTTCCTTTGATACGATGCTGGTGTGCTATAATACAGCCGGAGATACCTATGAGGTTCTGTTGAGCAATGAAAGTACAACACAGATCCCGAACCAGTATGCCCTTAGCGAGGATGGAGATCTGTATTATATCCTCAACGGTCACCTGTATATGCTGAACAGGAACCCCACAGCGCACGAAAGCGAAAATGCAGCCTATGTTAATAGCTTGATCGATGCGCTGCCGGCAAATGTGGATGTTGCAGATGCGCAGCAGATCAGACAGGCACAGGCAGCCTACGAGACCTTGACTGTACAGGAAAAGGCTCTGGTGCAGAATGATACGAAGCTGGAGGATGCCCGGATCGATTTACTGGTGGCGCAGATCGATGCGCTGGAAGCAACGCTGTCTGCGGATAATTTGGATCAGGTAGATGCGCTGGCACGGCAATACGATGCAATTCCTATAGAGCGCCGCAGTGAGATCATCAATTATAAGAAACTGGCGCAGCTGCGGGATGTGATCCGTCAGGCTCACTACAGTCTGCCCGGCGGCGGTATGTTTGCTCAATTGGAGGATGCTGTAGCAGCTGCCGGTGAAGGTGGTCATATCGATCTGATCACCGATACAGTGGAAGTCGATGTAATTCTGACAAACGGCATCACATTGGATCTTAACGGTCATACCTTGACGGTCAGCGGATTTGCATCTACAGGTGCGCTGAATGCAGACGGCTATGTTGTGGACGACAGCGTCGGAAACGCAGGCTTGCTGAAAATGACAGCTGATGCGGCGTTTAACGAAAATAACGGCGACCTGCCTCTTTATGACAGCGCTGCCGGCGGTTACCGGTTCTTTGACTATAAGCTGGAGTGCCGCAGCAACACCACCAATGTGGGTGTGGGAAAGGAAAAGTTCTGGTTTAAGTTCCACTTCTACACCGACGACACCTGCACGCAGCTGGATGCGGATGCCTACAGCATCGTAGTGGCAGGTGGATCCGGTCTAAGTATCAACACACAGGTCGTATGGAATGATCGTCTTTTGCAGACGGTTGCCTTTGGCATTGAAGGAAACACAGATTCCTTTGTTCAGGCGTGGGCTGACGGTGCCAAGGAGAACAGATGGCTTTATGTGACGGTTGGCGGTTTGCGGCAGGCGGGTGACGGTGTTCTGCAGATCACACCCACCGTCAGCGCCAACGGTGTAACAGCCACCAACGGACAGATCGAATTTATCAACAATACGAAACCCGACCTGGGTGACTACGGCTACGGCGAAAGCGGCCCCGGCAGTAAGTAATATCATAAAAAACAGGGCGTAAAACACGCCCTGTTTTTTGCTGCCAAATTCAAAATTATCGGGCAGGTAAACCAACATTGTCATTGCGAACCAGTGACCGATGTCACTGGTGTGGCAATCTGAAATCAGAAGTTATTATCGTAGATTCCCACGCCTCGTCGAAGCACAAGATGTAATGCTTCATTTTCTGCAAGCAGAAAATTCCGACAACATCTTGGCTTCTCCTCTCCCCGCAAAGACAAGCGGTCTTTGCGGGGGCCCTTTTGCGCACTGGCTCGGAATGACAGTTTGGATTATTTAGACCGCCAAACTGGATTTTGTACACATAGAAAAACTGCAAGGAAACACTTTTGTGCTTCCTTGCAGTTTTACATTCAATTAAAGACCTGCTTTTTTCAGCAGCTCGGGGACCTTGGCTTCCCAACCCAGTGCCATAATGTGCAGACCCTGGCAGTAGGGCATACATTCTTTGATGACCCGGGCGGCGATCTCTACGCCGGTGATGCCGGCCTTTGCCTTTTCCTTGTCGGCTGCCAGCTCGTCGATCATATCCTGCGGCACATGGACACCGGCCACATTGTTGTTCATAAACTTTGCCATACCCGCAGACTTGGGGATGATCACACCCAGCTGGACAGGCTTACCAAACTGCTTTGCCTGCTCCATAAAACGGATGAACTTCTCGGAATCAAAAACAGCCTGTGTCTGGAAATACTCCGCACCTGCCATCACCTTGCGCTCCATCTTGGCAAGCTGCGCGTCCACAGAGTCGGAGCAGGGAGAGACAACAGCGCCCTTGGCAAACTTGGGAGCTTCACCTACCAGCTCGTTGCCACCCAGGTCCACACCCTTTTCCAGCTGGGAAACGGTGTGCAGCAGGGATACGGAATCCAGGTCAAAAACAGGCTTTGCGCCGGGATGGTCACCCATCTTGGTGTGGTCGCCTGTCAGACAAAGGATATTGTCGATGCCCAGCATGGCAGCGCCCAGCAGCTCAGACTGCAGCGCAATGCGGTTGCGGTCGCGGCAGGTCAGCTGTAAAATGGGGGTCAGACCTGCGTTTTTCAAAGCGACACAGGCAGGCAGGCTGCCCATACGCATCACGGAGGACTGGTTATCGGTTACATTGACGGCAGTGATGCCGGAAAGATACTGCTTTGCTTCCTCTACGATATGGCTTGCGTCGATACCTTTGGGAGGACCCACTTCGGCGGTGACCACAAATTGACCTTTATCAAATAATTCAGTAATTCTCATTGTGCATATCTCCTTATTTCTTCACGGCTTCGTCGGTGGCGTAATTACGCACCTGAATGGGACTTTTCAGCGCGTCCAGTCTGCCTACCTGAGAGAGTCGGCGCATGATCCGCTCCCAGCCGCACTCCATATTGGGATCGACCTCGCATTTGCCGTCCTTAGCGCCGCCGCACTGGCCGTTGACCAGACTTTTGGAGCAGGCGGTGATGGGGCAGATGCCACCGGTGAGGTTTAAGTAGCACTCGCCGCACTGCTTGCAGTCATATTCCAGAGGTGTAACGCCCTGGAAGCCGGGCAGCGGATAGGTGTCGCAGCCGGGGCAAACACGCTTGCCCTCCAGCAGCTGCGCAACCGTTTGCACGCCAACACCGCAGGAAAATACCAGCACCGTGTCTGCCTGTGCAATCTGGTCTGCATACTTTTCCATCCGGGCATTCCAGTATTCCGGATTGCAGATGTAATCGGTGGTCATAAAACCTGCCAAACGGTCGCTGCTGCGAAGCTCGCTCAGCAGAACCTCAGCCTGATGCTCTGCCTCAGACAGATTCACTTCCTTGCAGCCAAAGCAGGAGATGACGAAGATCTTACCCTGTGCCTGGGACAGGATATCTTCGCGCTTTTTCATCACAGTCATCAGCATATCACTTCATCCCCCTTATTGCTGCCTTACCGGCCTTGATCTTGCTTAAGAGCGGGATCTTGGAGGAACAGATGAATTCGCAGCATCTGCATTCCATACAATCCATTACATTCAGCTTCTTCATACCTTCCCAATCCTGGGCGTCTGCCATTTTCGCAAAGTGCAGAGGTTTCAGTTCCATGGGACATACATCCACACAGCGACCGCACTTGATGCACTCTACAGCCTGGGCGTGATCGGTGTTGATGGCAATGATGCCGTTGGAGCCCTTCATAACCGGCATATCCAGCGCCTTCTGGGTAAAGCCCATCATAGGACCGCCGGCCTTGTCGGTAGCATCGGGGTCGGTAATACCGCCGCAGTAAGCTACAAGGTCAGCCATATTGGTGCCGATCCGGGCGAGGAAGTTGTTGGGACGGGCAATATAGTCGCCGGTAACGGTGATGATGCGCTGGGTCAGCGGCATACCTAATTGAATGGCGTCAGAAATCGCTTTTGCAGTCGCCACATTGCATACCACACAGCCGACATCCGCAGGCAGACCGCCGGAGGGCACCATCTTGCCGGTGACCCGCTTGATGAGCATCTTTTCTGCGCCCTGGGGGTACTTGGTCTTTGCGGTGACCAGCTCAATGGCGGTCTCATTTGCCAGCTTTTCGTTAAACAGAGCGATGGCATCCGGCTTATTGTCTTCAATGACAATGACACCCTTGGGCGCGTCCACTGCTTTGATAATAGCCTTCAGACCGTAGATGATCTCGTCGGCGTAGGCCAGCAGCACCCGATGGTCGGCGGTCAGCATGGGTTCGCACTCACAGGCGTTGACCAGAACGGCATCGATGGGCTTGCCGGGCTTCAGCTTGACGTAGGTGGGGAAGCCTGCGCCGCCCATACCCACGATACCGGCTTCCTTGACGATGTTCACGATCTCGTCGGGGGTCAGCTCGTCCAGAGGCTTATTGGGCTTCACAGACTCGTGCAGCTCTGCCTTGCCGTCGGACTCGATGACGATGGCGGGGCAGGTGCCGCGGTTGGCGTGGGGACGGTCCTCAATGGCCACCACGGTACCGCTGACGGAGGAATGGATGGGGGCGGAGATGAAGCCGGAGGCTTCTGCGATCTTCTGGCCCACCTTCACATAGTCGCCCACCTGCACGATGGCAGTGGCGGGAGCGCCCAGGTGCATGGACAGGGGGAAGACAGCGGTGGTGGGAGCGGGGAAGACCACCAGGTCCTTGTGCTCGGTGGGTTCCTTGCCCCCAACGGGGTGGATGCCGCCGTAGTAGCCTTCGAACCGCTTCTCGCGGATATTCTTGACGTACTCGTTGATGACCTTGAAGTTGACCTTGGAGTAG
>JAZNQK010000110.1:0-6443 GCA_045590135.1 Faecousia sp. | reverse complement strand
GGCCTGGGCGGAGGACCTTCTGCGACAAAAGTTTGCGGAGCTTGGAAGGCTCCCCACAAAAAAAGACTTCGACAGTGCCTCTTGCGCCCAGATCAAGGCATACCTTGGTCCGTGGCCCCGTGCATTGGAGTCTGCCGGACTGAAACAGTCCAAGGAAAAGAACTGATTTATGTCCAAACGAATTGGAGGTAACACTAACAATGAAAAAACGTATCTTAAGTTTGATGCTGGTGCTGGCTATGGTGATCGGTATGATCCCCTTTGCGGCATCGGCAACTGGGACAGGAACGGTATACATCTCTATCAGCGATGATGAGAAGTTTATTACCGCACCGGACGGAACGCCTATGGGCTTTTTTTCCGTCACATTAGAGGAACTGGCAAGCGTGGACCTTGACGCATACGAGTTGGGCGAATATGCCTACGATGCTGACGGCGACGGTGCGCCTGATATTGCGGCATTGCACCTGTACATCTATATTCACGAAGTGATTTTGGGTTTGGACTGGTCGGATGTCTATGTGTCCGGTAGCGCAGGAAGCATTTACTTTGCCGGCGGCTTGTTTGGCTTCTCTGACGAGAATCTCCGCTATGACCTCAATGGCGCTTATCCTGCCGTTGACGGTTGGGGTCTGACTGCAGACCAGATCGTACTGTCTGACGGTGATTTTTTGAATGTTGCCCATTATAACGACTGGGCTTTCTGGGGTGACAGCGCCACCGGTTTCCATTATTTCACCGATGTTGATGGCAATCTGCAGCATACTTACGAATTAGAAGTAGGTGAAACTCTGGAGCTGGGACTTGTCCGCAGCTACTCCGATTGGATGAATGGCGGCATTCCTGCTTTTGATCCGGAGGCAGAGTATGCCGTCTATTGCGGTGTTACCTACGGCGAACCCTTCGCACGCTTTTATACAGATGAAGACGGTATTGTGGAGGTAGAATTCCCCGAGGATGACACCTTCTTGGAGTATGGATTCCCGCCTTCTGGCACTTGGTATGTCTGGGCAGACGGCGGCTATGGTATGGAGAACTCTGAGGCGATTGTATCCGCGCCGGCGTTTGCTGTTGTAAATATAAAGGGTGAGCCGGATTTGGAACTGAATCTGGATTTGAGTGATCTGACCGATCCTATTTATGATGGCGGCATTGTTACCTACTACAATCTGAACGATACCGATTTTGCATACCTGGACGACACCTGCGAGGCGGGTGATAACGTCAAATTCGGCTTTTCTGTGGCAGACTATGACCAGTACATCCTCTATGTGGATTTTTACACAGACAGCGATGTGATTGGCTGGAATGTAAACGGTGAGAATTACTTTGCCGATGATCCCGGTGACGGCTATGTGGATTGGGATCTTGGCAACGATTGCTTGGCCGGTTACGGCTTTGGTTATACTGACGAGGATACCGGCAAGGAATACACTGAATTCTATCTCCAATTGGGATCAGAGAGTGCTTATAACACTGCCGGCAGCTGGGACATTAAACCCCTGCAACTAACAGATAAGGTGTTGGAACTGCTGATAGCAGTGGATGACCTTTATGCTGATGGCGCACAGATTACGCTGGAGAGTGGCGAAGCGATCCGTAATGCGACTGCTCTTTACAACGCTTTGTCCGATATGGAAAAAGAGGTGGCCGCTTATTTGGAAATCACCGCGCTTTTGGAAGCAGCACAGGAAGAATACAACACACTGTTGGATGACCGGGAGGCTGCCGATGCGGTAGAAGCTTTGATCACCGCCATTGGCTCCGTGGACTTGACCAAGGAAGCTGCAATTACTGCAGCAAGAGAAGCCTACGATGCCCTGAACGATACCCGCAAGGCGCTGGTCAGTAACTATGCTGCGCTCACTGCCGCAGAAGAAAAATTGCAGCAGCTGAAAGACGAAGCAGCTCAAGCAGCTGCAGACCAGGCTGCAGCAGACGCCGTTGAAGAACAAATTGCAGCCATTGGCACGGTAACAGTTTTCTCCGGAAAGAAAATTGATACGGCCTGCACTGCTTTTGATGCTTTGACTGACGCACAAAAAGCCTTGGTTGAAAATGCAAATCAACTGACCGCTGCCGAGAGCGCATTGGCAGAAGCTTACATACAAGCTGCCAAGGCTGACCATAAGACAATTTTTGATGCAACCGGCAAGTACATTGTAAATCTGGGCACTCCAGGCGTAGGTTCTACCGGCGGCGAATGGATGGTCATTGCTTTGGCCCGTGCCGGTCAGTCCTGCCCCGAGGGCTATTATCAGAATGTGGTAGACTTTTTGAAAGCAGAAATTAACGACAAAGAGCAGCTCCACAGAGTCAAGAGCACGGAAAATGCCCGTGTGATTCTTGCCTTGACTGCCGCAGGTTATGATGTGACCAATGTAGACGGTCACAACCTGCTGATGGGCTTGACAGATATGACTTACATTCCCAAGCAGGGCATCAACGGTCCTATCTGGGCGTTGATCGCCTTTGATTCCCACAACTATGAAATTCCCGTTAACCCCAATGCTACCGAACAGGCAACCCGGGAAAAGCTGATAGCCTATATTCTGGAAAAACAGCTTGCTGACGGTGGCTGGGACCTTGCCAATCGGGCAGCGGACCCGGATATGACCGGTATGGCCATTCAGGCGCTGGCTCCTTACTACAATACAAACAATGCTGTAAAGACGGCAGTTGATAAGGCACTGATCTGCCTGAGCAATAAGCAGCTGGCAAATGGCGGTTTCGGCTCTATTGATGGTATCTGCACCGAGTCCTGCGCGCAGGTTATTGTGGCGCTGACTGCATTGGGCATTGACCCGGAAACCGATCCCCGGTTTGTTAAGAACGGCGTTTCTGTCTTAGATGCAATGTGCTTATTTGCTGTAGAAGACGGCGGCTTTGCCCATGTTCCCAATAGTGGTGTTAATGGTATGGCCACCGAACAGGGCCAGTATGCCTTGGTTTCCTATTTCCGCTTTAAGGAAGGAAAAACCACCTTGTACAATATGAGCGACGTAATTCTCCGCAGCAATAATACCGGGGCAGGCAAGGTGGAAAATACCACCGATACAAAGGAAAATGCCTATACCGGCGCGCTGGATATTCCTGCAACAGAGCTTGTCGATAAGCTGCTGACTCAGGAAGAAGAAAAGCAGGTAGCAGCCGGCGTGAACATCAGTATCGAATTGTCTGTGGAGGATATCGGTCAAAATGTTTCTGCTGCAGATAAGGCACTGATTGAAAAAGCCCTTGATAAGAATACCGTAGGCCTGTATCTGGATATTACCCTGTCCAAGAAACTGGGTAACGCTGAGGCTGTGAAGATCACCGAAACCAACGGCGAGGTTACCGTCACCGTGGTTGTGCCCGAAAATCTCCGCAATACAGATTCCAAAGTGAACCGCACCTACAAGGTGATTCGCATACACGAGGGCAAGACAGATGTATTGGATACGGCTTATGATGCAACAACCGGCAAGCTGTCCTTCCAGACCGATTGCTTCTCTACCTATGCACTTGTGTATACGGATACTGCAGTTACGGTAACCCCCAGCAATCCTAAGACTGGTGACAATACCCCGATTACTCTTTGTGCAATCCTGATGGTCATTTCTGTCGCTTGCATGGCAGTTTTGACACTGAGTAAGAAAAAATACGTAAAATAATATTCCGCAGGTGGCAGGCTTGTCCTGCCACCTGCATACAAATCCAAAGTACTGGATTTGTGATTGGAGAGAACTATGAAACGATTCCTTTGCATTTTGTTGATTATAGCTACAGTGCTTTTCCTTTCTGCCTGTCAGGGAAACTTTGGCAGCGTGAACTTAAAAGATCGTGTGCAAATTCCTGAAGACGGTGTGATATCAAAAAGCACTGTTGCCCAAATTGAAAACGAAAATACCATCGCCGTTTTTGTTGGCAAATCCGGCGATTTGAGATATGAGTGGACTGTCTTTGGCAGCGACATTGCGCAAGCCCGGGAGATCAATCTCGGCGTACAAATCAGTAAAACCGCCGAAGGTAATATACAAGTTACTCTGCGGCAAGTACACGCCTTTGGTTTTTCCGCAACGCTGGCCATCTATTTGGACGAGCAATGGGATGCTCAAAGCGCAACTGCTTATGCAGGTAACAATGCTTTTACAGCTGTCTCTATAACCGGCAGTGAGTGCACGATTCTGAACCTTAATTTAGACGGCACTGTGGATACCTTTGTTATCCATCCTGATCCCATACCGCAGGATCAAACGCCAACCCATAGCACAGAGCCTTCTGTGCCGGAAGCTTCGGTTGACTCTACCACTGCACCCACCAAACCGAAGGAGGAAACTGTTCCTACTACCGCACCTACCGAACCTGAAACGGAAACGGTTCCGACGACTGTAGCTACTGAGCCGGAAGAAACTACCGAACCTACTAAGCCGAAGGAAACGCAGGGCAAGGATCAGTACCTTACTGATCCAATACCGGAAGGCAAACCCAAGCCGGTGGAGCCGGAAGATCAGGAAGTGGACAAGGGCAAGACCTATACTTGTACCTTCTCCATTGAGTGTTCCACTATTTTGAACAATCTGGATCAGTTGGACCCCGACAAGCTGGAAATGGTCCCCTCCGGAGGTACGATCCTGGCAAAGACAACCGTCACCTTCTACGAGGGAGAATCTGTGTTTGATGTGCTGCAGCGGGTCTGCAAGGAAAAGGGCATCCATTTAGAATCTTCCTGGACGCCCATATATAACAGCGCCTACATTGAGGGCATCCACAACCTATATGAGTTTGATTGTGGCAGTCTGTCCGGTTGGATGTACCGGGTCAACGGTTGGTATCCCAACTATGGCTGCTCTCGCTACCAACTCCAGGACGGTGATGTAGTCGAGTGGCGGTTTACCTGCGATCTGGGTAACGATATAGGCGGCGGTTATGCCGTTGGTGGCTAAAATGGATCGTTTTGCAAAGTATCATCCCTTGGTGAACTTTCTGTATTTTGCCTTGGTGATCGGTTTTTCTATGGTGCTGACCCATCCGTTGGCACAGGGCATATCCCTTGTTTGCGCTTGTCTTTATGCGGTGCAGGCAGAGGGGAAAAAAGCTGTTCTTTTTACCCTGAAATGGTGCCTGCCCATTATGCTGTTGACAGCCTTTATGAACCCTGCATTCAGCCATGAGGGCATTACCATTCTGCTGTATTTCCCCACGGGAAACCCCTTAACATTGGAGAGCATTCTCTATGGTCTGGCTGCCGGTGTAATGATCGCTACTGTGATGCTGTGGTTTCTGAACTTCAACCGGGTCATCACCTCCGATAAGTTTATCTACCTCTTTGGGCGCATCATCCCGGCAATGTCCCTAGTGCTGAGCATGACGCTGCGGTTTATCCCCAAATTTAAGGCACAGATGGATTCGGTGGTGGATGCTCAGCGGAGCATCGGCAGAGATGTTTCGCAGGGATCTCTTTGGCACCGAACGAAGATTGCTATCACGGTGCTGTCCATCATGGTCACCTGGGCACTGGAAAATGCCATCGAAACCGCCGATAGCATGAAAAGCCGGGGTTACGGTCTGAAGGGTCGTACTGCCTTCTCCATCTACCGCTTTGATGACCGGGATAAGATGGCGCTGCTCTACTTGGGTTTCTGTGGTTTTTACCTGCTTGCGGGAATGATCGTGTCTGCCTTTGGATTCCGGTATTTCCCTAGCATCCGCTACATCGGCTTGAACTGCGTGACCCTTTCTTTTCAGTTTGTGTATTTGATTATGTGTTTGATGCCCGTGGTGCTGAACTACTTAGAGGAGAGAAAATGGAAAGCTATTCATTCAAAAATGTAGATTTTACATACCCGGAGGGCGAGAAAAAAGCCCTTCGCGGAATCTGCTTCACCGTTCAGCAAGGTGAGTTTGTGATCCTCTGCGGTCCCTCCGGCTGTGGCAAATCCACACTTCTACGACACTTAAAATCCTGTCTGACACCCCACGGCCTGTTCTCCGGTGAGATTCGCTATCAAGGCACGCTGTTGTCAGAACTTTCCCAACGGGAGCAGGCGCAGCAAATCGGCTATGTCCTCCAATCCCCGGAAAACCAAGTGGTCACCGATAAAGTATGGCACGAACTGGCCTTTGGTCTGGAGAGTTTAGGCTACGATACTCCCACCATTCGCCGTCGTGTGGCTGAGATTGCCGCATTATTCGGTATTGAGAATTGGTTTTATAAGAATGTCACGGAGCTGTCCGGCGGACAGAAGCAGCTGCTAAGCCTTGCATCGGTTATGGCGATGCAGCCGGGTGTGCTGGTACTGGACGAGCCGACCGCACAGCTCGACCCCATTGCCGCCGCTGATTTCCTGGCACTGCTTGGCAAGATCAACCGCGAACTGGGCACCACCATCATTCTGACAGAACATCGGTTAGAGGAAGCATTTCCTTTTGCCACCCGCGTTATCGTTATGGATGAGGGTGCT
>JAZNQK010000109.1:0-10882 GCA_045590135.1 Faecousia sp. | reverse complement strand
AAGGCTCCCTTGTGCAAAGGGAGCTGTCAGCCGAACGGCTGACTGAGGGATTGTCACTATGAGAGCAACCCCTCCGAGCAAAATCAAAGATTTTGCCCACCTCCCCTTACACAGGGGAGGCTTTCCGCTGCGGCGGGACTGGGTAAAGCTAAAGCTTTTTGGAACCACCGGCACCGCCGGTGGTTTTCTTTATGCAATAAAAAATCCGGTATTGGTTTGCCTGCTGTGAGACAAACCAATACCGGATCATTTTTTATTAATACTGTGTGGGTTTGATATGCCAGATCTCGTCGGCATACTGGCGAATGGTGCGGTCGGAGGAGAACTTGGCGCCGCTTGCCACATTCATCAGACATTTTCTGCCGAAGGCGATCCGATCTTTATAATCCCGGTTTGCCTGGAGCTTTGCATCCATATAGGAAGCATAGTCCATCAGCAGGAAGTAGTGGTCTGCCTGATGCCAATGGGTGCCATCCAGCAGAGCGTGGTACAGCTCTCTTTGGTCGTCATCTGTGGGCACAGCGCCGTCCACCAGAGTATCGATGGCGCGGTGCAGGCGAGGATCGTGGTCGTAGATCCAGCGGGGATTGTAGTTGGCGCGGCTTTCGTTGATCTGCTGCACATTGGCACCGAAGATATAGTTATTCTCGATGCCGGCTTCCTTGACGATCTCCACATTGGCGCCGTCCATAGTACCCAGGGTCACTGCGCCATTGAGCATCAGCTTCATATTGCCGGTGCCGGAGGCTTCCGTGCCGGCAGGAGAGATCTGCTCGGAGATGTCTGCTGCAGGAATAATATATTCAGCATAGGAGCAGTTATAGTTCTGAACGAATACCACTTTCAGCTTATCGTGCATCTCGGGATCATTGTTGATCATACGGGCGATGCGGTTGATATAACGGATGATAGCCTTTGCCCGGGCATAGCCGGGAGCAGACTTGGCGCCAAACAGGAAAACTGTGGGCTGGAAATCCGTCAGGCTGCCGTCCTTCAAACGGAAGTAAATATCTACAATAGACAGCGCGTTCAGCAGCTGCCGCTTATACTCGTGGAGGCGCTTGACCTGCACATCAAATACAAAGTCCGGATTCAGCTTCACACCCTCACGCTCGTAGACAAGAGCGCACAGCTGCTCCTTCTTCTGGCGCTTGACGGCGTTGAACTGGCGGACCATATCATCGTCGATCATAGGCTTGAGCTTGCTGATGCGATCCAGATCCTTTAGGAAGTCGCCGCCGATACGGTATTTGATCAGCTGGGTCAGCTCCGGGTTACACAGACCCATCCAGCGACGGGGGGTAACACCGTTGGTCTTATTCTGGAAGCGTTCCGGGAAGGCTTCATACCAGGCCTTGAACACATCATCCTTCAGGATCTGAGAGTGGATCTCGGCAACACCGTTGACATAGGTACCCACATACACGCTGAGGTTTGCCATATGGGCGGTGTTGTCCTTAACGATGAACAGATTGGGATGCTCACTGCGCAACTTCTGATCGATGCGCAAAATGATATCCACGATCTCCGGCACCACGCTGCGCAAGAGATCCAAGTCCCACTTTTCCAGCGCCTCACCCATAACGGTGTGGTTGGTGTAGGAGAAGGTCTTCTGGGCAACGCTGAAGCTCTGATCAAAGTCCATACCCTCCTGCATCAGCAGCCGGATCAGTTCCGGAATGGACATTGCCGGATGGGTATCATTCAGCTGCACTGCGTAGTAGTCGGCAAAATGGGTCATATCTGTGCCGTGGGCAGACTTATACACCCGGAGCATATCCTGCAAAGATGCGCTGGAGAGCACATACTGCTGCTTGATACGCAGGCGCTTGCCCTCCCAAGTGGAGTCATTGGGGTACAGAACACGGGTAATATCCTCTGCCTTATTCTTTTGCGTCAGCGCCCGGAGGTAGTCCTGATCGTTGAATGCATTAAAGTCCAGTTCTTCCTCTGCTTCACACTGCCACAGGCGCAGGGTGTTGATATTCTTGGTGCCGTAGCCGATGACCGGCACATCATAGGGCACAGCCAAAACAGTATGATCCGGGAACTTGACCTTCACGGTATGGTTATACCGGCGGTAGGACCAGGGGTCACCGAACTTTGCCCAGTCATCTGCAGCCTCAACCTGCGAGCCGTTTTCGTCAAACTTCTGCTTAAACAGACCGAAACGGTAACGAAGGCCGTAGCCGGACAGAGGGATATCAATGCTGGCGGCGCTGTCTAAGAAGCAAGCAGCCAGTCTTCCCAGACCGCCGTTACCCAAAGCAGCATCTTCCACATCTTCCAAAATTGCCAGGTCTACACCCTGCTCGGCAAAAAGCTGCTTCATCTCATCTAAGATGCCTAAATTGTACAAATTGGAATACACCAGTCTGCCGATGAGATACTCTGCGGAAATGTAATATGCCTTTCTCTGATGCATACGGGTATGCTTACTGTGATTCCAGTTATCAGAGATAGCCATCATCACAGCCTCGCCCAGGGCCTCGTGGAGTTCCTGTGCAGATGCTTCCTTAAGGGATACATCATAGGTATATTTCAGCTTTGCCTCTGTCCACTTCAAAATATTCAGGCAATTATAACTCATAGATCATTCTCCATTTCTCAATCACTGTTTTGCGCGATAATATAGTTGGGTAACAGCTGCGATACGCTTCGCCAAATCATCGCCGGCAAAGTCGTAGTGGGCGCGCCAGGTCCAGTTTGCTGCTGTCGTACCGGGGAAATTCATCCGGGACTCCCCGCCCAACTCCAAATAGTCCTGCATAGGCACGATGCACAGCCGGGATACGCTGCTGTGTGCTGTGCGGATCACGCCCCATACATCCTTTTCGTTTTTAAGACCCATATAGCAGACCGCATAGGCGCGGACTTCTTCCGGCAAACTCTGCAGCCACTGGGCTGTGGTCATATTGTCGTGGGTTCCGGTGTAGCACACCGTGTTGGGGATATAGTTATGGGGCAGGTACTGGGAATCGTCCATACTGTCAAAAGCAAACTGCAGCACCTTCATACCGGGAAAACCCGATGCATCCCGCAGATCCAGAACCTCCTGGGTCAGAAAACCCAAGTCCTCTGCAATAATGGACAGCTCCGGCAGACCGTTCTTCACGGCGCGGATAAAGTCCATATCCGGGCCCTTCACCCAGTGACCGCCCCGGGCATTACTGTCGCCATAGGGCACAGACCAATATGCTTCAAAAGCACGGAAATGGTCCAGCCGCACCACATCATACAGCTTACCTGCATAAGACAACCGCCGCAGCCACCAGCTGTAGCCGTCTTTTTGCATTGCCTTCCAGTCATACAGAGGGTTACCCCAAAGCTGACCGTCCTCGGAAAAGGCATCCGGCGGACAGCCGGCAACTGCTGTAGGCTGCAGGTTTTCATCCAATAAAAAGCTTTCGGGATCGCTCCAGACATCGGCGCTGTCCAGCGGCACATAGATAGGCACATCCCCAATGATCCGGATCCCCTTTTCTGCGGCATAGCTTTTCAGCGCCTGCCACTGCCGCAAAAATAAAAACTGCTGGAAATTATAAAACCGGATCTCATCTTTCAGTTCCTGACGGGCGTTCCACAAGGCATCGCTGCTGCGGTGCTTCAAAGGTTCCTCCCACTGATACCAGGGCGCGCCGCCAAAGCGGTCCTTCAGCGCCATAAACAAGGCGTAATCTGCCAGCCAGCTGCTGTTATCCCGGCAAAAGCTGTCAAATTCTTCACTGCCTGTAAACCGGCTGTATGCCTTGCGCAGAACTGCCTGCCGATGCTGCCAAATAAGGCCGTAATCCACAGTATTTTCTTTACTTTCCCACTGCAAGCCTTGATAATCCTCCGGCTGCAGCAAACCGTCCTTATTTAGCAGATCCAGATCGATCAAATAAGGATTCCCTGCAAACGCAGATGCAGACTGATACGGAGAATCCCCATAACCGGTGGGAGATAACGGCAGGATCTGCCACCAGCTTTGCTCAGCCTTTTCCAAAAAGTCAACAAATCCGTAGGCCTTTTCGCCCATAGTGCCAATGCCATAGGGCCCGGGCAGGGATGTAATATGCATTAAAATGCCGCTGCTTCGCATTTTGGTTTCCTCACTTTTTCTATGAAACAATGTATGGGGTTTGCCGGAAAATGTTTCCCCGGGAGTATGCCCGCAGCACGCCTTAAGCAAACCGGATGCGCGTTTCATAAACACTTCTTAATTTTAATATTTTTCCCACTGTTTGTCAAGAAAAGCCGCTGTGTGACAGTTAAATTCATCATTATTACAAAAAGTATTTCATTTTTTCGCCAAAGTTTATATGCCACGCTGATAAAGGCAGTGAAATTCCGGTTTGGCGGCGAGTCGCCGCTCCCAATTCGCACATACTTGCGCAGTAATCGTTACGCATCCGGATTGCGCCCGGTATCTTCCTTGCAGATATCAAATTTCAGTTTGACGGTCTGATAAAATTTGCACTGCAACCTACCTCCCTCCTTGAGGGAGGTGGCACGGCGTAAGCCGTGACGGAGGGAGTGTCCTACAACTGTAACGACACTCCCCCAGTCAGCTTCGCTGACAGCCCCCTCAGAGAGGGGGCCAAGAATCGGCGCGGCGCAATTTTAACCTGCGCGATAAACCGGAATTTGTAAAAAACAACCCCGCCGATTGGCGGGGTTGTAATATGTAAGCGATTAAGCTTCCAGGTTGATCTCGGTCTCCTTGTTGAAGACATGGCAGATATTGCCGTGGAAGTTGAACTTCACAGTCTTGCCTGCGGACAGAGCAGCGATCTCAGCGCCGGTCATATCCATAGTGGACACGATGATAACAACATCCTTGCCCTGGGCATTGACATGCAGGTGGATGGAGGAACCCATCAGTTCGTGCACATCGATGCGAGCCTCGATACCCTCGTTCTCATCCAGAGTGATGTGCTCGGGACGCAGACCCACAGTAACTTCCTGCTCCTCAACATTGTTGGCAGCCAGCTTTGCCTGCTTTTCCTCAGACAGCTCAACGACATGGCCGCCCAGCTCAACAGCATATTTGCCGTCCTTCTTGATGAGCTTGCCATCGAAGAAGTTCATCTGGGGAGAGCCGATGAAGCCTGCTACGAACAGGTTGTAGGGGTGGTTGAACACTTCCTGAGGAGTGCCGATCTGCTGGATGAAGCCGTCCTTCATGATGACGATACGGTCGCCCAGAGTCATAGCCTCAGTCTGGTCGTGGGTAACATAGATAAAGGTGGTGTTAACACGCTCACGCAGCTTGATGATCTCAGCACGCATCTGGTTACGCAGCTTTGCGTCCAGGTTGGAGAGGGGCTCGTCCATCAGCATGACCTTGGGGTCACGGACGATAGCACGGCCGATAGCAACACGCTGACGCTGACCGCCGGACAGAGCCTTGGGCTTACGGCCCAGGTACTGGGTGATGTCCAGGATCTCAGCTGCTTCCTTAACCTTACGGTCGATCTCGTCCTTGGGGGTGTGACGCAGCTTCAGAGCGAATGCCATATTATCATACACGGTCATATGGGGATACAGAGCGTAGTTCTGGAAGACCATTGCGATATCACGGTCCTTGGGAGCCACATCGTTGACCAGCTTGTCGCCGATGTACAGCTCGCCCTCGGAGATCTCCTCCAGACCGGCGATCATACGCAGAGTGGTGGACTTACCACAGCCGGAAGGACCGACCAGAACGATGAACTCGTGGTCTGCAACTTCCAGGTTGAACTCCTGCACAGCGACAACGCCCTGGTCAGTGACCTGCAGCTTTGCCTTGGGCTCGTCGTGGTGGACTTCGTCGTCCTTCTTCTTTTTCTTTGCCTTCTTCTTGGCTTCCTTCTCGTCATCGCCATTGAACGGGTAGATCTTCTTGATGTTGTTCAGGGTCAAACTTGCCATAATTACTGACTCTAAGCATACCGACTCCTCGCATATGCTCTTACCGCAGCCCGGAAAATGTAGCTGCAGCTTTACGACAGGTCTCCACACTGCCGCACCGTGAGTCCGACGGGTTTATTTCCTCCTTTTTTTGACACAGGACACCTAATTAGTGGAGTAGAATGCCCTATGCTCGGATGGTATTATGATATCATAAGAACGCAAGGGGTGCAATGGTGATTTTATACAATTTTTGGCATATGTTTTAGCTATTTTGCCAAAATTCGATACATTCCGTCGGCAGGACTTTCCAAGGTGCAACCATAGTAGGTCTGCATCGCCTTCACCAGATACTGCACATCCTTTACGCCGGCAGTCTCATAGGCAGAATGCATTGCCAGCTGGGCAAGACCGATATCTGCTGTGGGCACGCTGATATGCTCCAAAGAGATCCTGCCCAAAGTTCCGCCGCCGGGCAGGTCTGCCCGGTTGTGGTAAGTCTGCACCGGCACATCCGCCAGGGCGCACACCTTACGGAACACGGCAGCCGCCGCACCGTCGGTAGCATAGCTGAGCCGGGCATTGAACTTCAGTACCACGCCCTCGTTCATAACGGGGGCATTGGCAGCATCGGCATACTCGGGATGATTAGGATGCAGCGCGTGGGCATTATCAGCAGACACCATAAAGGACTGGCTGCACATTTTCTCAAGATCCAGCTTCAGGCTCCGGCAGATACGGCCCAGCACGCTCTCCAGCATGCCCGAGGCCGCGCCCTGCACAGAGCAGGAGCCCACCTCTTCGCTGTCAAATACGCAAAGCACCGGTATGCTGCTGCTTTCCTTGGCATCCATAAAGCCACGGGTACAGCACCAGGCACATTCCAGATCGTCCAGCGCTGCAGAAGACAAAAACTCCCCTTCTGCACCCCACCGGGAGGATGCCTGCCGTACATACAGATAAAGATCCTTGCCCAACACCTTGCCGCCGGCAAGTTTTTCAATTTCTTCATTCAGCTTTCCGGCTGCGTCCTTGCCACCCAGCAAAGGAACGGTATCCACTGCAAGATTCCACGCCATACCCTCATTGACCTTCCGGTTCATATGGATGGCCACATTGGGGATCAGCAGCAGGTCCCGGTCGATATTGACCAAGCGGCTTTCTACACCGTCTTCGGTTTCCACCATCACTCTGCCGGCAACAGACAAGGGTCTGTCCGCCCAGGTGCTCATGATCATACCGCCGTAGCCTTCCGTGGCAAGGCGGATATAGCTGCCTGTCATCTCCGGATTTTCCTTGACCTTGAAGCAGGGCCGGTCAGAATGGCTGGCGCTCATCATAAAACCGGCAGGCGTGCCCTTGGGGATGCGAAATGCCATCACGCAGCTGCCACCCCGGGTCAGATAATATTTACCCCCAGGCACAAGGTTCCAGTCTGCACTTTCAGACAGGCAGGTGTACCCATCTTCTTTCAGCATACCCTCCAGCTGTGCCACTGCGTGATACATACTGCAGCTGCCATCCAGAAAGGCTTGCAAATTTTTCATATAATCCATAATTACTCTCCCTCAACCAACTGACAGAACTCATCGATCTGATCTGCAATGGTCTGCAATGCGCTGCACCAGAACGCCTTGTCCGTCAGGTCAATACCCGCCACCTTGGCAGTGTCCTCTGCGCTGGCGACAGTAGTGGTATACAGCAGCTTTTTGTACTTAGGCACAAAGGCTGCGCCCTCCTTTTCATACTGGGCATACAGACCCCGGGCGAACAGACCGCCAAAGGCATAGGGGAAGTTATAGAAGGTAGGACCGTAGTAATGGCTCTTGCACACCCACATATAAGGATGCATACAGCCTTCGTCCAGGCCGTCGCCGTAGCTTTCCTTCTGCGCCTGGGTCATATAGCTGCACAGGGTATCTGCATCCATAAACTGCTGCTCCCGGTTTTCAAAGACCTTTGCTTCAAAGCGGAAGCGGGAATAGATATCGCAGATGATCTGCGCGGCATCCTGCAGTTGAGATTCAATCAGTGCCAGTTTTTCTTCCTTGTCCGTTGCGCGCTCAATGGCGGCTGCCATAACCACGCATTCATTAAAGGTGGATGCTGTCTCCGCAACAGGCATAGAGTAATCGTGATTCAGCGGTCTATGGCTGCGGATGCACTGATTGTGGAAGGCATGGCCCAATTCGTGGGCAAGCGTCACCACATCGGTAAGCATACCGTCAAAGTTGGTAAGGATCCGGCTCTGTCCGATGCAGTCCACGCCGGCACAGAATGCGCCGCCCTGCTTGCCGCTGCGGGGATAGAAGTCGATCCACTCCTGATCGTAAGCAGCTGCCACCATATCTGCCAGCTCCTTATCGAAGCCGGAAAACAATTCTACCAGATACTCCTTGGAGCTTTCCGGGGTGAAGCCGCCGGAGGCCTTGCCCATAGGTGCAAACAGGTCATACCAGGGAAGTCCCTTCTCGTGACCCAATGCCTTTGCCTTTGCCTTCAGATACTGCCAGAATTTAGGCAGATAATCGTCCATAGCAGAGAGCATTGCCTCCAAAGTGGCTCTTTCCATATGGGATTTTTCCAGCGTGCGATCCAGGGGAGATGCGTAACCCCGAAGCTGGCAGTCGGTAATGGTCTCCAGCTTGATGGAGTTCAGGGCAAACGCCACCGCATCCCGGATCCGCTCATAGCAGGCGATCTCTGCTTCATAGGCAGCTTTACGGACCTGAGGGTCAGCATCGTAGGCAAGATTGCGGATGGAGGAGAGATTGGTAACCTCTCCTTTATAATTTACAGGGACGGTGCTGGTCAGATAAGACTGCAGATCGCTCCAGGCATTGCCGCCGGACAGATGCATTTTCGCCATGATCTCCTCACCCAGACCCGGCAGCAGGTAGCGGCTGTCGGTAACGATCCGGGAGAACAGATATTCATAAACTTGCAGCTGCTCGTCCGAACGCACCAGCTCCATTAAATTCGGCAGCTTGCTTGCCCAGGCGCAGAAGGCAGCCTCCGGCGCTGCTGCGCCGCTGTAGATACTTAAAATGCGGCCCAGCTGAGAGCCTGCCTCCGGATCCCGGGTATTGGCAGACTGGCGCAGGCTGGAATAGCCTGCCAGCTTCTCTGCCAGGGCAGAGAGCTTCTCCTGCACCTCGATCCCCTTTTTCAGGCCCTCCAGGGGCTGCATTGCCTCCAGCTGCTGTGCGAGGGCATTCAGCTCCTGCACGCTGCGCTCCAGCTTCTGCATATCTGCAGCAAAAGCAGGATCCTCAAAGCCGCGATAGATTACATCCAGATTCCATACAGTATTCATATATATCTCCTCTCAGAGTTTTTATCTATCATACCTTATTTAGCGCAATGCGTCAAGGTTTCAACACCGCGGCTGTCACATTTGCCGCACTTTGTCGAATTATGTCGAATTTTATCGAAAAGTTTAATTATGACAACTAAACGGGCGAATTATGTAAAATAAAGTCGTGCGATTGTTGCGATTTATTCTTGCAAAAGCAGGTATATTATGGTAAATTATATTTGTCGCAGCGCTATGCTTGACAGGCGCAATGGGGAAGTTATCATTATATGTCAGGAGAGGAAGTTATGGACAATTCAACAAGTGTAATCATTGCAGACAATGCAGAGGAGTTTTGCGCAAATCTGACGGCCGTGTTGCAGCGCTGCGAGGGTTTTCAGGTCATCGGTACCGCCACAGATGGGGAACAGGCGATCCGGTTAGTCACCGAGCGAAAGCCCGATGTTTTAGTACTGGATATGATGCTGGCAAAGAAGGACGGCATCGCCGTTCTGAAGGCCATTTCCGGTATGGACCGGAAGCCGGCGGTTTTGGCTACATCCAGATTCATTACCGACTATGTGGCATCCACAGCCGCCAATTTAGGTGTGCGGTATATGATGCTTAAGCCCTGTGATCTGACCGCTTTGGTGGAGCATATGGAAGAGATCCGCGGTGGGGAGAGCCTGCGGCAAACCAATTTACGCCACAGCACAGACAATATTGAGACTATGGTCACCGGGATCATTCACGAGATCGGTGTTCCTGCCCACATTAAGGGCTACCAGTACCTGCGGGAGGCAATCATCATTGCGGTGGAGGATATGGATGTGATCAATGCCATCACCAAGGTGCTGTATCCCCAGGTAGCAAAAACCTTCCAGACCACCCCTTCCCGGGTGGAGCGCGCCATCCGCCACGCCATCGAAGTTGCCTGGGACAGAGGCGATCTTGATACTTTGCAGCGGTTCTTTGGATACACAGTCAGTAACACAAAGGGCAAACCCACGAATAGTGAGTTTATCGCCCTCATCGCAGACAAGCTCCAGCTGCAGCTGAAATCCACCCAAGCAGCGAATTTCTAAAAAAACATTTTGCATATGTGTCCTTAAATGCTATAATAACCAAAACAGCATCAGGGAGGTAACTGCATATGATCTCAAAAACAGTGGATGATTCCCGTGTGGAAACGGTGCATATTGTCCGGCCCAACCATCTCAACGGCGCAAACCGTCTCTTTGGCGGTATTTTGATGCAGTGGATCGACGAGGTGGCAGGTATCGTCGCCAAAAGGCATTCCATGTGCAATGTGACGACCGCCTCCGTGGATAACCTGACCTTCTTGCACGGCGCATTTCAAAATGATATGATCGTCATCCAGGGCAAGGTGACCTGGGTGGGCACCACCTCTATGGAAATCTGCGTAGATACCTATGTGGAGACACTGAGCGGACAGCGCGACCGGATCAATAATGCCCATTTTATGATGGTGGCGCTGGACGAGAACAACAATCCCGTTCCTGTCCCCAAGCTGATACTGCAGACAGACGAGGAGCGTCTTGCCTGGGCCCACGGCGAAGAGCGCCGCCGGATCCGTAATCAGCGCAAACTGGACAAGTTGGACGGAATTTGAATTGGATATAAAAGCGCTTGTGCTTCTGCACAGGGGCCTTTGCATAAAGTTTGTGCAGGGGGGGGGGTTAGCCCTCCCCC
>JAZNQK010000108.1:0-24958 GCA_045590135.1 Faecousia sp. | reverse complement strand
AAATCTATTTGATTTTTGACTGAGGGATTGTGGTTCAGAATTTACAACACTCCCATCAGCTGCAGGTGAATCCGTAACGCAATCCCCCAGACAAATTGCCTAATATCGGCAATTTGCCAGCCCCCTTTACACAAGGGGGCCATTGGATTGTTCCTCTAACCAGCATCCCCATAAACCGGAATTTATCTCACAGGAATGTCACATTCGGTGCAAAGCGCTGATATTTTTCCCGGCAGTCGATCTCGCTGACCATATAGTCCACATCTGCAAGGGCGCACTGCCGGAAGCCTGCGTACTGATCAAACTTTTCCGAGTCACACAAAAACACCTTTTTCGCGGTGTTTTTCAGCATTGCTTCCTTTACCAGCACCTCCTCCAGGGTGCTGTCATAAATGTTGCCGTCAGCGGCTATGCATTTGGAGGAAAAGAAGGCAAAATCTGCTCGGATACGCTGGAAAATAGTGCCGGCATCCTCGCCGATAAGACAGCGTCGGTAGCTGCTGACTCTGCCGCTGCTGGAATAGACAGAAATGCCGCCGGGCAGGTCATAGCTGAGGATCTCAATATTGTTGGTAACGATGGTGATCTTTTTTGTTTTCACCAACTCCTGGGCAAGAAACAGCGCACTGGAGGACTGATCCAGAAAAACAATATCCTTCTCACTTACCAGCTCCGCTGCTTTTTCCGCAATTCGCTTTTTTTCCTGTACCCGTCGGTGCAGGCGGGAAGTAAACGGTACCGCCCGGGAACTGTTTTTTGCCAGCTCCACACCGCCGTAGCTGCGCATGACCATACCGTCCTGCTCCAGCTCGATGAGATCTCTGCGAATACTGGATTCGCTGGTGTACAAAAGCTTGCTCAGCTTTTCCACTGTGGCATAGCCGTCACTGGCAAGGATCTTAACGATCTCATTCTGCCGCTCGTTTTTGAACATAGCCTACCTCCGGAATGCGTATTGTTGCGTATTTTTCTTTAGAAGCTTGTTAATTTGCCGAAGTTTGATTATTTGTTGCTTATTCTTGTATTTCGTATTATAATACACAATGGGCGAAAAGTAAAGGCATTCAAAGGATTTATGCCTGCCCACCGCATTTTCACATTCCTTTGCTTTTTTGAAAAAGTTTGCACAAATTGGAGGCTCTGCTTATGTACCGAATCGGCATTATCGGAACAGAAAATTCTCATGCAATGGCATTTGCCAAATACTATAACCTCCCCCATCCGGACACCGGCAAGTATCGCCATGAAAATGTCCGCGTTGTGGCTGTGATGGGCGACGAGGAAAGCACCTCTGCCATCGTCCGGGAGACCGGCGTGGAGCTGGTGGTAAACAGTCCCGAGGAAATGCTGGGCAAGGTGGATGCCGTGATGATCACCAGCCGCCGCGGCTCTGTACATATGGAGTATGCCAAGCCTTTTATTCCCCACAAGATCCCACTGTTCATCGATAAACCTTTTACTTCTGATCCTGGCCAGGCAGATGCTTTGATCGCTGAGATCATCGCCAATGACTGCCCGGTTGCCGGCGGCTCTGCCTGCAAATACCTGCCTGCGATCCTTGAGATCCGGGACCTGGTGGCAAAGCTGCGCAGCGAAGACAGCTTCATCAGCGCCGCTATGAGCTTCCGGGTAGACTTGGACAGCATTTATGACGGTATTTATTTCTACACGCCGCATCTGGTGGAAATGTGCCTTGCAGCCTTCGGTATGGATGTGAAGACTGTACAGGCGACCCGTACAGGTAAAAGTATGATCGTTACCGCCCAGTACGAAAATGACGCCGTGTCGCTACACTTTGTCCGCGCAGGCAAGCAGTCATGTGTAATTTTCGGCAAAGAACAGAACTATTATTTTGACATTGATATCACCGGTCTTTACGACCTGGAGGCAGCGCCATTTGCTGCGCTTATTCAAGGCAACCACCCCTCATTGCGTGCTGAGGTCTTGGTAAAGCCTGTACATATGATCGCCGCCATCAAGGAATCTATGGAAAGCGGTAAAGCTGTCAGCTTATGATCATTGACATTCACGCCCATATCTGGGGCAACCGAGCGGCAGACTGTGAGCACAAGCTCTTAAAAGCTATGGAGCTTTACGGAATCGACAGGATCTATGTATCCGGTCTGCAAAGTTTCTACTCTGATGAGGAAGAGGTTGCGCATCTGAACGCCTGTGTTGCAGACCTTATGCACCGTCATCCCAAACAGATGGGTGGTGCCGTCTATGTCAATCCCAACAACAAAAACACACTGTATACCATCCAAAAAGCCACCCAGGAGCAAGGCTTCGAGATGATCAAGCTTTGGGTGGCGACCTTGGCGGATGATCCTGCTGTGGACCCTATTATGGAATATGCCGCCGAGAACGGTATTCCCGTTTTGATGCACGCCATCCGGGACTCCATCCGGCAGTTTTCCACCTGCTCTACCGGCAGTCATATTGCCAACATTGCCCGTCGGCATCCCACAGCAAAGATACTGATGGCCCATTTCGGCGGTATGTGTCATGACGGTATTCCGGCGATCCGGGATCTTAAAAATGTGTGGTGCGATATGAGCGGGCCCGGCTTTCACGCAGAAGAGCTTGACTATGTGGTAGAGCAGCTGGGCTCTCAGCGGGTGCTGTTCGGCTCCGATATGCCCGGCCCATACATCACCAACTACGGCCAGGTGATGGGCGCTGATCTGACGCCCCAGCAGCAGGAGCAGATCCTTTATAAAAATGCTTTGAAACTTTTAGATCGGAATTTCCGTTTGTAAGGAGAATAGCTATGATCATTGACATTCATGCCCATATTTGGGGCGGCAATATACAAGAGCATAAGCGTCGTGTGATGGCGGGTATTGACCGCTACGGCATCGACAGGGTGTATATCTCCGGTTTGAAAAACCACATTTCCGACGAGGAAGAAATCGCTTTTCTGAATAATGCTGTATATGAATTTATGAAAGAAGAACCCGAGCGTATCGGCGGTGTGGTCTATGTCAATCCTCTGCACAAAAATGTACTGGATGTGATCAAGCGCGCTACGGAAGAGCAGGGTTTTGAAATGATCAAGCTCTGGTGCTGTACTGCATTGGATGACCCTTCCGTAGACCCCATTATGGTCTACGCCGAGGAAAACGGCTTGCCGGTTTTGTTCCACGCTTTTAAAAAGAGTAATGACCGCCCCGGCGCAGCAGAATATACCGGTGCCCAACAGGCAAATATTGCCCGCCGTCATCCCAAAACCAAAATTTTGATGGCGCACTTCGGTGGCAGCGCTTATGACGGTATCCCGGCAATCCGGAATCTGAAAAATGTTTGGTCTGACCAAAGCGGCTCCCCCTACCACGGTGAGGAGATCACCTATGCAGTAGAGCAGCTGGGTGAAGACCGGGTGGTGTTTGGTACAGATAATGCATATATCACCAATATTGGACAGGTGATGGGCGCTGATCTGACCCAAGAACAGCGGGATAAGATCTTCTACAAAAACGCACTGAGCCTTTTGGACCGAAACTACCGGTTATAAGGAGGAATGCACTATGCGATTTGACTGTAACTGTTTTGTTGGTAACTGGCCCTTCTTTCGGGTCCGGTGCAACACTCTGGAAAAGCTTATGGAAAAGCACCGCAGCTGCGATATTGAGGGTGGCTTTGTATCCGCTTTGGAATCCATCTTCTATCAGGATCCTTATGAAGCAGAAGTGCTTCTTGCCGAAGCCGTCAAAGGAACTGCCTACCGCCATGCAATGATCCTGAACCCCACCCTCCCCGGCTGGAAGGACGATCTTGCCCGGGCTGTGCGGGATCTGGACATTAAAGCAGTCCGTCTTGTCCCGGGTTTCCACGGCTACTGTCTGACGGATGCTGTTATGGATGAACTCAGCGCTCTTGTTGCGCAATACAATCTGCCGCTGATCATCACCGCAAGGATGCGCGATGAGCGTTGTATGTATATGATCCAGCCGGAAGTTGTGCAGATAGACGACATCATTGCGTTTCTGGACAAGAATCCCAATATCATTACGCTTCTTACCCATCTGCGGGCTTTGGAGGCAGAAAAAGTCTTGGCAGAGTTCCCGGACAGAAAGAATCTGTTTACAGATATCTCCGGCTTTAAGGACGGTCTTTTTATTATTGACCAGATGCAGGAAAAGGATGTTATGCGTGGGCGTATGGTCTACGGCTCCGGCGCATCCTTGATGGAACTGCACGCTACAGTATGGCTGCTCAACACTTCCGAGATCGGAGAGGAAGCCATCAACGAAATCTATTCCGGTCAAAAGCTTTTACAGCTTTTAGACCGATAAGTAAGGAAGGTACATTATGGTTAAATTTGCGATCATCGGCACCGGCGTCATCGCCAGCCAGCACGCGCTGGGCATTCAGGGCAACGATCGGGCACAGCTTGTGGCGGTTTGTGATATGAACGGTGAGCGGGCGAAGGCTTTTGCCGAGGAATACGGCATCGGCACAGTCTATACTGACTATCACGAGCTTTTAGCCTGCCCCGATATTGATGCTGTCTCCATCTGCACTCCCAGTGGCACCCACGGTGAGATCTCTATGGCAGCAGCTGCTGCCGGCAAGCACATTCTGTGTGAAAAGCCTATCGAGACCAAGTCTGACAAGATCGATGCCCTGGTGGAAGTGGTTGAGAAGAACAATGTAAAAATGGAGTGTGTCTATCAGCGTCGTTTTGAGCCCCTTTCCCAGCAGGTCAAGGCTGCTTTGGACAGCGGCGAATTCGGCAAGGTGCTGATGGCAAGCGCTTACTTAAAATACTACCGCACCCCGGAGTACTACAAAAGCTCCGCATGGCGCGCCACCTGGGAATTTGACGGCGGCGGATGCCTGATGAATCAGGGTGTTCACGGCGTTGACCTGATCCAGTGGCTTATGGGTGGTGTGAAAAAGGTCAGCGGTATGATCCGCACCCAGAAGCACGCCATTGAGGTAGAGGATGCCGCAGTTGCCAGTGTGGAATATAATAACGGCGCCATCGGTGTGATCGAAGGCTCCACCTGCGCCAATCCTGCGGAAAACACCCGCTTTGAAATTTACTGCGAAAACGGCTGCATTATCTTCGGCGATGCCGGCATTATTCGCTGGCACTTAAACGGCGAGGATGTACAGTTTGCTGACAGCAAAAAGGAGACCGCCGCCAACGACGATCCCACCAAGATGCTCAGCAATAACCACGGTGTGCTGGTAGACGAGCTGGTGCGCTGCATCGAAACAGACGCCACCCCCTCCATCGGTCCCCGGGAGGCAAGAAAGGCTGTGGACACCATTCTGGCCATCTATCAATCCTCTGCCGAGGGTAAGGAAATCTATCTGTAAGGAGAATCTCTATGGCTAAAAAACATCCGTTTTTGCTTTCTGTCATTGCCGATGAGATCTCTCAGGATCCGATCGTTGCTATGGATCTGGCTGCCGAACACGGTCTTGACGGCATCGAGCTGCGTTCTGCCTGGGATACGCCGGCAGAAAAGCTCTCCGATGAGCAGCTGCAGACACTGATGGACGAGGCCGGTAAGCGCAACTTAAAGATCTCCGGCATTGCCTCCTCTTTTTTGAAAGACGATTGGGGCAATGATGACCGGGCAAAGTTTGACGCTTTGATCCGGGTCTGCCACATCTGCAAGTGCGACCACCTGCGGGGCTTCAGCTTCTGGGCAAGCGAAAGCTACACCGATGACAAGTTTGCCGATTATCTGCAGGAATATGATGCTATTTTGGAAAAAGAAGGTATCGTTCTGACTTTGGAAAATGACCCCTCTGTAAACTTAAGCACCGGCTTTGATCTTGCCCGGTTCTTTAGTAAACACAATTTCCGCAACATCGGTATTTTGTGGGATCCGGGCAACGATATCTACACCTGCGGTGACAAAGTCAAGCCCTATCCCGACGAATATAATGCTGTGAAGCCTTTCGTGCGGCATATGCATGTAAAAGATGCCATCCATGTAAATGGCGAGGGCAAGGGTGTCGCCCTGGGTGACGGCTGGATGGACTTTGCAGGTCAGCTTCGCGCTTTGGCAGATGATGGTTATACCGGCTGGGTTGCATTGGAACCTCACTTCCGGCTGGAGGGTGAGATCGACGAAGAGCTGCTGAAGCGGCCCGGCGGTGCTGCCTTCTCCGAGGGCGGATATATGCCCTCCAAGATCTCTATGGAGCGCATCAACGCCCTGTTGAACGAGCTGTTCTAAGGAGGTCGCTATGAAGATTATTGCTACCTCTTCCAATTTTGTCCGGGAGCCCCTGGGCTCTCCTATGGGCTTCAAGGGCGGATACTTAAGCGAACTGTGGCAAAGCGTTGCCCGGATCAGCACGGAAAACCACACCGGTGTAGGCGTGGGCGTGCAAAGCGTTCTGTGGTCGGATGCCAGCGTATTCACCGGCACTTCTCAAGCTGGCGGCAATGCCTATATGTTCGCTATGACGGACTATGCTTTGAATCTTATCAAGGGTATGGAATTCACCGATCCCTTTGCCCTGCTGGACGAGATCTTCCCCAAGGTCTATGCGTATGGCAAGACCATTACCGGCAACCCCAACCTGCGTAAGACTTTTGCGCTGAACGCACTGGTTGCCGTTGACAACGCCGCCTGGCAGCTATATGCCAACATGCACGGCACACAGGATCTGCTCTCGCTCCTGCCTGAGACTTTGCGCGCTCCCCTTTCCGGAAAGCAGGAAAAGCTGTGCAGCATTCCTCTGGTGACCTACGGTATGAGCATCGACGATGTGAAAAAGCTGGTCGATGCCGGCTACTTCTTCCTGAAGGTCAAGATCGGCTCCGACCCCGAGAAAGACGGCGATCGGGAAAAGATGCTTGCCTGGGATAAAGAACGGCTGCGCCAGATCCACGAGGCTGTGAAGGATATGACCACTCCCTACACCGAAAGCGGTCACATTCCCTACTACCTGGATGCCAATGGCCGGTACGACTCTAAGGAGCGTCTGGCAGAGCTGCTGCGTTACGCAGACGAGATCGGCGCTTTGGAGCGGATCGCCATTGTAGAAGAGCCCTTCCCCGAAGAGCTTTTGGTGGATGTTTCTGATCTGCCGGTGCGGATCGCTGCAGACGAGTCTGCCCACTCCGTTGCCGATGTGATCGAGCGTATTGAGCTGGGCTACACCGCCATTGCTCTGAAGCCTATTGCAAAGACTATGTCTGAGTCCATTCGCATCCTGGCAGAGGCCAGCAAGCGCCATATCCCCTGCTTCTGCGCCGACCTGACTGTGAACCCCTGGATGGTGGACTTCAATAAGAACATCGCCGCCCGGATCGCTCCCCTGCCCGGAATGAAGATCGGTGTTTTGGAATCCAACGGCGCGCAAAACTATGCCGACTGGGACCGTCTGCGCAGCTACCACCCCCTGTACAACAAAGCCGGTTTCCTGGATCCCAAGGACGGCATTTACCAGCTGGACGACAGCTTTTACAGCTGCAGCGGCGGTATCTTCTGTAATGCACCTTACTACACCCAACAGGTAAAGTAAGGATCAAATAGTATTTAATATTTGGAGGAATCTAAAATGAAAAAAATCGTACTTCTTGCAAGCAACTTTAATCAGGGCAAAATCTTTGCCGAAAAGTATTATGAGCGTCTGCGCGCTCAGGGCGAGTTGGTGATCTATGACGGCGATAACTTTGACGACCGTCAGAAGGTGCTGGACACCGTTAAGGGTGCCAACATTATCATCACCTCCTGGGGTACTCCCGCTATCGACGAGGAGATCCTGGCTCTGTGTCCCGATCTGGAGCTGATCTGCCACGCTGCAGGTACTCCCAAGCCCATTCTGTCCGACGCCGTGATCGCCAAGAACATCCCCACCACCTTCTCTGCCTGCGCACTGGGCGAGGGCGTTGCTGAGACCGCTCTGGGCTTTGCTATCTCCGCTTCCAAGCACTTCTACTGGCTGAGCCAGGATACCCACAACGGTCTGTGGAAGGATAATTCCCAGAGCCTGGTGGACTTCTACGACATCACCGTGGGTGTTATCAGCGGTGGCTTCGTTGGCCGTCACTTCATTAAGCTGCTGCAGAATTTCAATGTGGATGTGCTGCTGTACGATCCCACTATGACTGCTGAGCAGGTTGCTGCTCTGGGTGCTACCAAGGCTGAGCTGAACGATCTGCTGAGCAAGTCCGATGTGATCTCCATCCACGCTCCCTCCATTCCTGCAACTGACAAGATGCTCAACGCTTCCAACCTGCCTCTTATCAAGGACAACGCTGTCCTCATCAACACTTCCAGAGGCAGCGTGATCGATGAGCCTGCGCTCATTGAGGAGCTGAAGAAGAACCGTTTCTACGCTTGTATCGATGTTACCAATCCCGAGCCTCCCACTGTGGACAACGAGCTGCGTAACCTGAACAATGTGATCCTGACTCCCCACATCGCCGGCTGCGTCACCAACGGTATGCGCCGCATTGCAAAGCATGTTTGCGAGGAGATCGAGCGTCACAATGCAGGCGAAGCGCTGCGTACCAAGGTAGACTTCGCAATGCTCAGCAAGATGGCTTAATTCCTACATCCAATAAAGCGGCAGGTAAAAACCTGCCGCTTTTATAAAAACCAGGAGGGTTTTTATGTATCCAATAGGTGTTTGTTCCATTGCTTTTCGTCATCTTAATGTGGAGCAGATCATAGATGCTGCCGAAAAAGCAGGACTATCCTTTATTGAATGGGGCAGCGATATCCACGCACCCAAGGATGACCTTGAAAACATTGACCGTATCCGGGAGCTTACGGAAGCTGCCGGCCTGCGTTGCAGCTCCTACGGCGCTTATTTTCGCATTGACCGAAATGAAGTTTCGGATATTTACGGCTATATTACCGCAGCAAAGCGGTTGGGCACAAATGTTATCCGCATCTGGTGTCCCGGTAATCCTGCTGCCATATCCGAGGAGGAAAAATTTCGCCGCTTCGCCGTCTGCCGGGAGCTTGCAAAGATCGCCGAAGCGGAAGGTGTCGTGTTGTGCGCTGAGTGCCACAGCGCCAATCTGACGGACAACGCCCGATCGTCTCTGGAATTTATGCAGGCAGTGGATTCCCCGGCATTCCGGATGTACTGGCAGCCCAATGAAAATTTTACTTTTGAAGAGAATGTTGCCTTTGCCTCAGTTGTTGCGCCCTATGTTACAAATGTACATGTATTTTACTGGGAAGGAAACATTCGCCATCCTTTGGCAGATGCAGAAGATGCCTGGGCAAACTATATCCGGGCGTTGGGTAAAGAACGCACCTTCTTACTGGAGCATATGCCCAACGACGATGAAACACTACTTCCCCGGGAAGCAGACACCTTAAGAAGCATTCTAACAAACGCATAAATTCCGGTTTAACGCGCTGTCGCGCAAATTGAGAATTGAGAATGGAGAATTGAGAATAAAGGTATTTCCTCCGGAAATGATTTAAACAGTTGCCGCAGGCAACACAATAATTCTACATTCTCCATTCTACATTCTACATTATTTCAGTTTGTCGAGCAGATACATCTGCTCGACAAACTGAAATTTGACTGGGACTGGTTGAAAAAAGGACGCGTAACGCGTCCTTTTTTACTGCATTAAATTCTTAGCGTATTCTACAAAACCGGCATCATTTGGATGCAGCACCCTTTCATCTGCATAAAATGTGCTGTCATGGGGCACAAGATCGATTCCCGGCACGATCCGAGCCTGAGGCATATCCTGTACTGCCTGTCGGATCAGCTTTTGCGCATTGGAAAAATCGCCGCATCGAAACTCCTGATCCGCATCGGCGCGCCAGATAGGTGTGATCACCAGCATAGGAATATTGGGGAACTGCTTTTGCAGATTCACGAAAAAGCTGCGGCTGGTAGAAGTAAACACTTCCTCTGCAACACCGCTCCAATCGTTGGTGCCGTACGCCACCACAAGTATATCCGGTTTTATTGCATTGGGAATCGCTGATAATTCCGGTAGAAAATGTTCGCCGCCCACCGCTTTGTTCCACTCGTCTGCGTCCAGATTCCTTGCCAGCTGGGCAAGATAGGCATTGGACGGATGCAGGGCATCATACCCTTGGGTAATGGAATCGCCAAAAGCAAGCAGCGTTTTGCTGCGTTTGGCAGGGATCAGCTTTGCGCCGTCATCCAAATAAAGTGCATTCACTTGTCCGTCCACAGACCAAGGGAAGTAGATACAAACGCGTTTTTCTCCCTCTCCTAAATCAAAACTGCCTTCATAATCGCCTAAAGGCAACTGCATATCGGCATACACTGCAGGAACATCCGTGTCAGAATAATTGTCCACAGAGCCGATCCGCTTTCCATCCACCCAGATATCAAAAGCAAAGTAGGTGCGGCTGCTGCCGGGCTGTGCGGTTACATCCAGAGCCAGGGTCTTGCTGTCTGTGATAAACTGCAGCTTAATGCCGGCAGTGCTGCGGCTGCGAAGGCCTAAGGCCTGCCTTTGCCGGTACAGTTCCTGCTGTGCCTCGTTGAAGCGAAAAAAGCGGATCTTTCCGTTCTCCTCCTCAATTTCCTCTGCACCGGTGGCGATCTGCCGAAGCTGCTGCAATGTCAGTTTCATATTATACTCCTTTTATCCAGCCCGTCTGCGGCTGGTTCAAAAATGCTGTCATCTCCTTGGCAAAGGCCGGCACTACTTCTGACACTCTTCCCTGACCGCGGATATACGGATCAATATAGCGTTTCTTGGCAAATATCTGATACCAGCCTTCCCCGCTTTTCGGTTGTGCCGCGTGCAAAAGCTGCCGATAACTACAAAACTGCTGCCAACGGGTTGCAAGGCAGGAAGAGAGCAGCTTTTGGGTCACCGGCGTTTCCCGGGTATACAGATCCTCCCGGGTCAATATGCCTGCATCCAAAGCGTCCTTCAAAAGCTGTGCCAGTGCCTGCATTGCATAGCGGTCTTCATCAGATACATAGATTTTTGAGCAGCGCAGCGCCAACCTGGCAAAACCAAGTGCTTGCTCCTTACCTGCAAACATCAGCTCGGGCTGATGTTTTTCATTTGTGTCTACTACCAGATCCTCATAAAGCGCCTTTGCCTGCTGCCGGGTGATAAAACCGTAGTTGACACCGTTTCCCAGGGTGTATTCCAAGCGGTCCGCCGCCAGTCCCGGGGCATCGTTATCTGCAATGGGATACAGATGATAGTCCGTCACCTGCTCCACATCGATGCCGTTTTCCTGCAGGATTTTTCGCAGCTGTGGGTCTGCAAAGATCATCTTTTCTGTTGCGCTTTCCGTACTCTCCTGTTTTAAGTGATCCCCATTGAGGAAATCCACTGTGTGGGCAAAAACCGGCGTTGCAATATCGTGGAGAAGTCCCGCTGCGGCCTGGGTCTTATCGGCAGTAAAATGCCACACGATCAGCGCAACACCCATACTATGATCCAGCCGGGAATAGGGTTGCAAGCCGGAAAAGCGGTCAAAGGATGTGTATTCGCAGCCGCAGTTCATCCCCACATCCGAAAGCCGCTGCATTGCATCCGCTTGAGAAAGCTGCCGCAACAAGTCCGGAATATCCTTATGATAAATTCCCAAAAGATTCATAACCACTCCAATGTCAGCAGCTGGGAAAAATCGTAAATATAATGATCCGTCAGCGCCTGGATCTGCTCAATGTATTCCCGGGAAGTCTCATCAAAAACACCGCAGGTGCGCATTCCGGCCTTTTTTGCCGTCTCATTTGCGCCATAGTTATCATCCAGAAACAGCACCTGATCCACAGCTTTGCCCAAACGCGCCGCTGCCTGCCGGTAGATTTCCGGATCCGCCTTGGTGGTTTTAAGGTCATCACAGGACCATACATTATCAAACAGATCAAACATCCCCAAACGCTTTAAGCAGGGGTCTAAGGTCAGATGGGGACTTGCTGTTAAAACATTCAGGCTGTCGCCCCGCGCTTTCATCTGTTTCAGCACATCGATTACATATTCTTTCGCAGGAATATAATGAACATAAGCATCCAGCAAATACTCACCCATCAGCCGCTGGATCTGTTCCAATGGCTTATTCAGTCCCAATTCAACAAAATATTTCGCCGTCCCCTGCAGACCCAAGGGTGTAATGATCTTCACAATATCTGCAGGATACGCTATACCATGCTCATCCAAAATACGCTTCATCATCTTACCGAACACCGGCATAGAATCCACCAATGTTCCATCAAAGTCAAATAAAAATGTCATAAAAACACCTCCCGATAATCATATCATAATCCCTGTGCAAAAGCAATTAATCCACATTATAAAAAACGGCAGAGCCGAAGCTCTGCCGTTTTTTGAATTGGATAATTGCTTATTTGGTTCCACGCAGGGTAACGGTTTCCGTCTGGACGCTGTTGCCATACTGGTCAGTAACTACACAGTAGATCTGGCGGCCACTACGGGTGGCGTTCATTTCTACAGAATAGCTGTTGCCCTTAAAGCTCTGGGTCAGATAGAAATCGCCTGTGGTACCGTTTCTATAATACCATTCATAGGTCAGACCATCGCCGACTGCTTCAACTGTAACAACTGCTTGCTCTCCGTAAGCAACGCTCACAGATTCCGGCTGCTTGACGATGGTAACCGCATTTTGATGGATATGCAGCGTTGCATTCAGCAGATTCTCATTGCAGATACCAAAAGCAATTTTATTCCACTGCTCCTGCGTACCGGTGTAGTACACGTCCGTCAGGCTGGTGCAGCCATCAAACACCCAATCAGGAATGTCTGTGATGCTTTCAGGGATTGTAACAGTTGTCAGTGCGGTGCAGTCGCAAAACGCTGCCATTCCAATGCTCCATACGCTATCGGGGATGACCACCTCTGTCAGGCTGGTACAGCCAAGGAATGCACCATTACTGATGGCATGGACATTGCTGCCAATGGAAACAGAAGTCAGACTGGTGCACTCACGGAACGCATCATAGTCAACAACCGGAACGCCGTCGCCGATCACCGCTTTGGTCAAGCCGGTGCAGTAATAGAACGCACTGTTGCCCAAATGGGTAACGCTGTCAGGAATGATGATCTCAGTCAGGCTGGTGCAGTTATAGAATGCATACTCATCAATGGACTTAACACTATCCGGGAGTACGATCTGTGTCAAGGCGGTACAGCAATTAAATGCGCCATTGCCGATGCTTTCAACACTGTTACCCATAGCAACAGAAGTCAGCTTGCGGCATTCATAGAATGCACCTTCGCCGATTTCAGTTGTGCCATTGCCAATGGCAGCTGTTGTCAGACTGCTGCAGCGTGCAAATGCATAAATGCCCACAGTGGTTACGCTATCCGGGATAATGACCTCTGTCAGACCGCTGCAGCGATAGAATGCATCATCACCAATACCGGTGACACTGTTACTGATAGAAACAGATGTCAGATTGGCGCAGCCTTCAAAGGCATAAGACCCAATGGTAGTGACACCATCCATAATGATCACATTCTTGATCTGCGCATCATTATACCAGGGAGACTTGTACATCTCGAAGTCCGTCATTGCGCCGGTGCCGGAGATGGTCAAGGTGCCTTTGTCATCCAGCTTCCATGTCAGATTTTCACCGCAGGTGCCTTTGTCAACGGTGTTATCCACTTCAATGCTCAATGTGACAGTATCGGTGGTAACGCTGTTGCCGAACTTGTCGGTAACCACACAGTAGACCTGGCGACCATTACGGGCACTGTTCATTTGCAGCTTGTAGCTGTTACCTGTAAAGGTGTAGGTCGGATAGAATTCGTTTGTACCCTTGTTCTTGAAATACCACAGGTAGGTCAAGCCTTCGCCGGTTGCCTCAAATGTGACTGTAGCCGTTTCACCTTCCGGTACTGCCACAGACACAGGCTGCTTGGTGATCTCCACCTTGGTCTCCACCAGAATATCGATGGTAACCGTATCTGTCTGGACGCTGTTGCCGTTCTTATCGGTGACCACACAGTAGATCTGGCGGCCTGCACGGCTGGCGTTCATAGTGGTGGAATATACATTGGTCTTAAAGGTAGTGGTCAATGCGAATCCGGTAGCGCCCTTATTCTTATAGTACCACTTGTAAGTCAGACCCTCGCCTTCCGCCTCAAAGGAGACGGTTGCGATCTCGCCTTCCAACACCGCCACAGACACAGGCTGCTTGGTGATCGTAAGGGTCGTCTTTCTTTCCATGCTCAGCGTTACAGTTTCTGTCTGGACGCTGTTGCCGTTGGCATCGGTAACCACGCAGTAGATCTGACGGCCATCGCGGGTATCATTCATCACTGCCCAGTAAGTGTTGCCGGTGAAGGTTGCTGTAGCAGTAAAGGTCTTGGACCACTTATCCTTAAAGAACCACTGATAGGTCAGGCCCTCGCCCTCTGCCTCAAAAGTAACGGTTGCTTTTTCACCCTCGAGTGCTGTTGCATTTTCAGGCTGCTTAGTGATTGCCAGGGCAACCTTCTTCTGCATACTCAGCGTTACAGTTTCTGTCTGGACGCTCTTGCCGTTCTTATCGGTAACCACACAGTAGATCTGGCGACCATCGCGGGTATCATTCATCACTGCCCAGTAAGTGTTGCCGGTGAAGGTTGCTGTAGCAGTAAAGGTCTTAGCCCACTTGTCCTTGAAGAACCACTGATAGGTCAGGCCCTCGCCCTCTGCCTCAAAAGTAACGGTTGCTGTTTCACCCTCGGGTGCAGTTGCATTTTCAGGCTGTTTGGTGATTGTCAGAGCAATCTCCTTTTTAATGCTTAGTGTTACAGTTTCTGTCTGAACACTGTTACCGTATGCATCTGTAACCACGCAGTAGATCTGACGACCGTCACGCACACTGTTCATCACTGCCCAGTAGGTGTTACCCTTGAAGGTAGCTGTGGTGCTGAACACGCTGGCGCCCTTATCCTTAAAGAACCACTGGTAGGTCAGACCATCACCTGTCGCCTCGAAGGTAACGGTTGCAGTTTCACCCTCAGGCGCTGTAGCATTTTCAGGCTGCTTGGTGATCTCTACCTTTGTTTCAGCGATCATATCGATGGTAACCGTGTCTGTCTGGACGCTGTTGCCATACTTATCGGTGATCACACAGTAGATCTGGCGGCCTGCACGGCTGCTGGACATTGCGGTAGAATAAGTGTTATCTGTGAAGGTAGTGGTCAGTTTGAACTCTGTTGCGCTCTTGTTCTTGTAGTACCACTTGTAAGTCAAGCCATCGCCCTCTGCCTCAACAGTGAGGATCACATATTCGCCATTTCTCACTGTAGTGGAAACAGGCTGCTTGGTAATTACCAGAGGTGTTCCGGGGATCTTTGTTCCCTCGTCTACGATGGTGTCGGTTGCATCGCAGCGGTCACACTTAGCGGTCTTTGTGCCGTCAGCTTCCGTGGTTGCATCATTGTTGCTGATGTAATTGGTGAAGCTGTGGCCCAGGGCAGAACGCTCGTCTACGATGGTATCGGTTGCGTCACAGCGGTCACACTTAGCGGTCTTTGTGCCGTCTGCATCGCAGGTGGCGTCGCCGTTGCTGACATAATCCGTGAAGCTGTGACCCAGGGCAGAATATTCATCTACGATGGTATCGGTTGCATCACAGTATTCACACTTGGCGGTCTTTGTGCCGTCTGCATCGCAGGTGGCGTCGCCGTTGCTGATATAATCCTTGAAGGTGTGACCCAAAGTATCACAGATATAATGGATCTGCGCCTCAAGCAGCACCTCATTGGCTTCGCCAACAACGATATTGTCCCACTGCTGGGCATTGCCGCAATAGTACACATCCGTCAGGCTATAGCAATCAAGGAATGCGCCCTGACCGATCCGGGTCACGCCGCTGCCAATTGTGATGATCTTCAGACTCTCACAGTATGCAAAGGCAAGATCTCCAATGGAAGTAACGCTGTCCGGAATTGTAATATTTGTCAAGCTCCAGCAGCCGATAAAGGCATACTGGCTGATGGTAATAACGCTGTTGGGAATGATCACATCCGTCAGCTGACCGCAGCTGTTAAAGGCTTCGTTACCGATGGACACAACACCCTCAGGAATGCTGTATGTGCCCTCCAGAGAATTGGGTGCATACATCAATCTGGTCATTGCCTTGTTGAACAGAACACCGTTTTCGTCACTGGTGTAAGCAGTGTTGTCCTCGCTGACTGTAACCTTACAGCCGCCAAAGACACCTGATGTCAGGCTGGTAACACTATCAGGAATGATCACTTCCTCCAGTTCATAGCAGGCAACAAACGCATTGGGCATAATTTCCTGTACGCTATCTGCAACAGCATAAGTGCCGGTCAGAGCACCGGGTGCCAAGATCAATTGGGTCTTATCCTTATTGAACAGGACGCCATATTCATCGTTAGAATAATTTGCATTGTTCTCATCGACCCAAATTCCGTTCAATTGTCCACAAGAGCCAAATGCATAATCACGGATCTCAACCACACTGGCAGGAATATTGATCTGCTCAAGAGATTCGCAGGCCTGGAATGCACCCGAACCAATGAGGGTGAGTTTCTCAGGTAAAACGATTTCTTTCAGGTTGGTACAGAAATCAAATGCCAAATCGTGAATTTCAATCAAGCTGTCCGGCAAAGTAACCTTCTCAACCCAGTAGCAATCCCGGAATGCGAACGAACCGACGGTGGTAATACCCTCTTCTACAACGATTTCCTTGATGCAAAGTTCTTCCAAACTGCGCCCTATACCGCTGTATTTCTGCCAGGGAGTTTCCTCACCGTAATAGTAATCCGCCATCGGGCCGGTGCCGGAGATGGTCAGCACGCCCTGGTCATTCAGCTTCCAGGTAGCATTTACGCCACAGATACCGCTGTCGATCACGACCTCTGTGCCGATGCTCAGGGTAACGGTGTTGGTGGTGACGGTGTTGCCGTCCTTATCTGTAACAACACAATAGATCTGGCGTCCGTCGCGGGTGGCATCCATTGTTACGGAATAGGTATTGCCTGTGAAGCTGGCGGTGGGATAGAATGTCGAGTTGCCCTTATTCTTGAAATACCACTGGTAGGTCAGGCCCTCGCCCTGTACCTCAAAGGAGACCTCCGCTTTTTCGCCCACGGGAACCGCCACAGATCTCGGCTGACGGGTGATCCGCAGGGTGTTTACATACTGACGCTTTGCGTTCAGCAAGTAGTCGTTGCCATCCTCGAACCAAATGGTTTCCCACTGCTCAGCGCTGCCGTTATAGTAAACATTGCTCAGAGCTGCGCAGCCGCCAAAGGTAAAGGAGCCCACATTGGCAAGATTCGAATACATCGTGACATCTGTCAGGTCGTAGCAATAGCTGAATGCCTCATAATCAATACTTGCCACATTCTCCGGCAGCGTCACATTCTGCAGGCCGGTGTTACGGAATGCCTGGTAGCCGATGGCAGTAACGGATGCAGGAATATTGATCTGGGTCAGGCTCTCACAGCCGTCAAACATCTGATTGCCGATAAAGTCGATGCCCTCCGGCAGCGTTACGCTCTGCATGAGGTTACAGCCGTAGAATACGCTCTCGCCCAAATGGTCAATACCATCGGGAATGGTGAGGCTTTGCAGAGTAATGCAATCCTGGAATGCGCCGGATTCCAAAATCTTCAGGCTTTCCGGCAGCTCTACGGTGCCAAGGCTGTAACAGCCGGTGAAGGCGTTCATACCGATGTACTCCAGGCTGCTGCCCAGGGAAATGTTGCCTAAGTCGTAGCAGTCTGCAAAAGCTCTCTCACCGATGAAGGTTACAGTGTCTGCAATTGCCGCAGTCTCCAGACCGGAGCCATAGAAGGCGCGGTCATAGATCTCACAGGTGCCCTCGGGGATCTTGATACCGGTGAGGGATTTACAATATGCAAACGCATTGCTTGCAATAAAGCTCAGTCGGCTGCCCACCTCAAAGGTAACGGTGTGCAGGTTATAGCACTCCTCAAAGGCGGACTCGTTGATGCACCAGACGCTTGCAGGGATCTTAACGGACTGGATGTCAGAGCCATAGAATGCACGGCCGCCGATCTGGGTGACAGTCGCACCCTGGAGGGTTGCCGGGATCTCAATGTCCAGCTGATCACCGTGGTAACCGAAGATCACGGCTGAACCGTCCTCCAAAATGGAATAATCCCAATTTGCCACAGCGCCGCAGTCGATACAGACATCGTTTTCGAAGGTATGGGTGGGAACGCTCTTTTGCACAGTCTCCCACACATCACAGATCGCGCAGTAGTGCTGCACTTCGTAGCAGCTGTCAATGATGGCGATCTCGTCGCCCTTGGCACCCAGGTGCAGGTTTGCATTGATCAGCTCGGCGCTGTCAACACCCAGGGCATCCCACTGTGCCTGATCGCCCTTATAGAGCACATGGTGCAGGTTGTAGTCGCCCTCAAAGGCATAAGTGTTGATAGACTGTACGCTCTCGGGGATCACAACGCTGATGAGGTTTTCGCAGTATGCGAAGCTGCGGTAAGTAATGTCGGTGATATTCTCCGGCATAGTGACCGTTGTCATAGCTGTTCCCTGGAATGCCGTCGCATCAATGGTAGCATTTGCGCCCAAGTCAAGTGCGCGCAGCGGGCAGCCGTAGAATGCGCTGTAGCCAATATTGATCGCATCGTTTTCAAAGATAACCTCTGTCAGATGCTGGCACTCTCTAAAAGCACTTTCCTCCACAGATGCAATATTGGTAGGCAATGTGACCTTCTTCAGACCTGCATTGGCGAATGCAAACCAGGAGATGGTGGTAAGACCTGCGCCGATATGCACAGTTTCCAGATCAGCGCAGTTTGCGAAAGCGTTGCCGCTCATAATGGTAAGGCTGTCCGGCAGAGTCACGCTCTGCAAGTGGCTGCTCTCAAATGCCCGGTAACCGATTTCCTGCAGGCCCTCCGCCAGGGTGACCTGACGCAGCTGCGTGCCATAGAATGCTTGCGTAGAGATCGTCCGGACATTGGCAGGAATATCAGCGGAGATCATATTGCAGTGATAGAACGCATACTGTCCGATATTGGTTACATCATTGGGAATCTGCAAGTAATCAACATGTTCGTCATTCAAATACAGGTTGTGGGCAAAGCACAACGGGTTCGAAGCAGCATCTTCAAAATAAATGCCGCACCATGCACTCATATCCGAAATCAAAACACTATGCAGGCTATAGCAGCTGGCAAATGCTCCCATACCCATGGTTTCCACGGAAACGGGGATCTCAATTTTCATGAGATTCCGGCAGTTGTCAAAGGTGTTGCTGCCGATGGTCTGCAGGTTTTCCGGAAGATCAATACTCTCCAGACCGATGCAGCCTGCAAACTCTGCGTAAACCAGCTGTGTAATGCCGGAGGACATAGTAATGTGGCTCAGCTGGCTGTCCATAAATGCGTGGGGATTGATCTGTGTGACAGAGTCCGGCATTGTGTAAGAGCCGGTCTTTTCTGTGCTGCAGGCGATGATGACGGTCTTGTCAGCATTATAGATAATGCCGTCTTCCATCACAAAGTTGGTACCTGCGCCAAACTGAATATCCAGGTGGCTGTAAACACTCCAGTTTTCAAAGAGCACGCTCAGGTCGGTCACAGAATCGGGAACGATGTAAGTACCTTCCTTGGCAGGAGGATAATACAGCAAGGTGGTCATATCCTTCGTGTAAACTGCGCCGTCGACGCAGACCATATAAGGATTGTTGTCGCTGATAACGATCTCCTGCAGATTGGTGGCATTCTGGATCAAGCCGTAAGGAATCTCGCTGATGCCGCTGCCTAAGGTCAGCTTTTCCAGAGGCAGGTAGCCGTAATTCCAGAAGAAGCTGCCCATCATAGTGACGCTGTCGGGAATAATGATCTCCTTGGCAAAGCGCATCACATTCCAGCCCAGGTCATTGATGCCGGTAACGGGATAGCCCATAATGGTCTCGGGGACCTGGACGATCTCCATCATTTCGTTGCTTTCGGTAATGATGACCTCACCGTTTTGCACTATATAGTGGAACGGAGGCTCCTCCATCAGCGTTACATTAAATGTTCCGGTCATATCGCTGGCTAAATAACCTGCGCCAAGGATATAGGTAGTTCCTGCCTGCAAATAGTAGGAAATGCCAAAGTCCAAATTAAAGCGGTCATCGTTTTCAGTCAGGTGATTGAAGTTTGCGTCATACAGCCAACCCTTTGTATCCTGACCGTTGGAGCTGGCGCTGAACAGATAGTTGCAGGACTTTGCCGGTGTAAAGGAGAAGTATACCGTAGTGCCACGCTCGGTGATGCTCACAGGGTAGTTTTGATTTAGGGTGATGGGTGTGGTATCTTCCAGGGTGATGGCCTTCATCACCTTCACAGTGTAGTTGCCCCAGTTATCCTCGTAGTTATACCAGGTGCCTAAGATATAGGTGGTACCGGCAGTCATTTCATAGGAAACGGACAGTCTGCCATCACCGTCATTATCGGTTGCCAATTCATTCATATCGGCATCGTAAATGGCACCGGCGACGCCGTTATAGCCCAGGGAACTGAAGATATACTTGCCGCTTTCCTTGGGGGTAAAGGCAAAGTACGCTTTCTGCCCTCCTTCCCGGATACGGGCAATGGTGTTTTTGTTTGCAACGATGGTTGCCATCGGTGCGCAGTGAATCGTTGCATTGCGCAGCGCCTCGTTGCCGTATTCGATCCGCACATCGTAGTCCCACATATCCTGAGTACCGCCGAAGTACACATCTGTCAGAGCGGTACAGCCGGAGAATGCCTGGCCGTTGATGCTTGTAACAGAACTGGGGATCGTGACTGTAGTCAAAGCGGTGCAGCCGGAGAATGTACCCCAGGAAACTTCGCTGATTCCCTCCGGCAGGACGATCTGCGTCAAAGCGGTACAGTTCTCAAAGACAGTATTGTCCATAGAGGTTATGCTGTCCGGTAATGTTACCTTGCTGAGGCTGTCGCACTGCGCAAAGGTAGAATGACCAATGAATGTAATGCCCTCGGGGATCACGATTTCCGTCAGGCTGTCACATTCACGGAAGGCATAGCCGCCAAGCCGTGTCAAGCTGCTGGGAAGATTGATCTCCGCCAAGGCATAGCAGTAGTCAAAGGCTTGACTGCCAATTTTTGTAACCGTGTCTGCAATGGTAACCTTAGCCAGCACAGAGCAGTTCTGGAAGGCGCTGTCACCAATGGTGGTAACACCCTCAGGAATGACGATTTCCGTCAAATTCCTGCAATCGCTGAAGGCAGAGCCTGCGATCACCTTGGTATCCGGATGGATGGTGCAAGCGGTGATGTCCTGTGCGGTCACGCTCATCAGCATCCGGTAGGGATTTTCCGGTGTGCCAAAATAGTTGGCATTGTCGTAGGTATTATACTTGACATTATTGCTCCAGGAGAACACACCGTATCCGAAGCTGCAGTTATCCGCCAGCAAATAAACATTTGTCAGCTGCTCGCAGTTTGCAAAGGCAGAGCTTTCAATATTCTCTACGCTTTCCGGAATGGTGATGCCGGTAATGCTGTCACAGTCATTAAAAGCATCATATCCAATCGTCCTCACACCGTTGGGAATGCTCACTTCTGTGAGGGCATCGCAGTTATAGAATGCATTGTTTCTGATAGAGGTGACAGTACCGGGGATATCGTATCTGCCGGTCAGCTTTGCAGGTGCCTTGATCAGCTCTGTCTTATCCTTGTTGAACAAAACGCCGTAGCTGTCGCTGCTGAAGCTGGTGTTTGCGCCATCCACATAGATGCCGGTGAGGCTGTTGCCGCCACTAAACACACCGTTCCAGCCGATATAAGACAAACCGCTGCCGATAATAATCGTCTCCAGATTGGTACAATCACGGAATGCATAATCATAGATATTGGTAACGCTGTCGGGGATCGTGATCTGCGTCAGGTTCTTGCAGTTTTCAAAAGCGTTGTTGCTGATTTCGGTAACACCATTGTCGATCACATATGCACCGGAAAGTGCCACAGGTGCCTTGATCAGCACGGTCTTATCCCTATTATACAAGACGCCGCTTTCATCGCTGGTGTAAGCGGTGTTGTTCGCGCTCACCTGGATATTGACAAGCTGGTTGCAGTATGCAAATGCTTCATTGCCGATCTCAGTAACACCGCTGCCAATGGTGACCTGGGTCAGATTATAGCAGTTACGGAATGCACTGTATTCAATGGTGATCACACTATCCGGGATAGTCAGCTGCGTGATGCCGCCGCAATCACAGAATGCAAATGTACCAATATTGGTAATGCCCTCTGGAATCGTAATTTCCGAGGCATTATAGCAACCCATAAACGCATAGTCACCAATGGTAGTGATGCCGTCGGAAAGGGTCACTGTATAAATATCGTGGCGGTAACTGTTCCAGGGAGACGCATCCCAGCCGAAGTCCCACATATCGCCGGTGCCGGAGACGGCGAGCTTACCGTCATCCGTCAAAACCCAGGTCAGGTTGTCGCCGCAGTTGCCCTCAGCAACAACGGTTGCCGGTGCGAAGTGGAAGGTGGCATTGTCCAGCGCACCGTTTTCGCAGTCGCTGATCCAAACACTGCGCATCCATTTTCCCTCGGAGCTGCCGTAATACACATCTGTCAAGCTGGTACAGCCCTCAAATGCATATTCCCGGATCTCTGTAACCGAGCCGGGGATCGTCACAGTAGTCAGCGCAGAGCAGCCGGAGAACATGCCCCAGGGAATCCAAGTGAATCCCTCGGAGATAGTAGCCTTTGTCAGTGCAGTACAGTCTTTGAATGCATAATTGTCCATGGCGGTAATGCTGCCGGGCAGCGTCACCTCAGACAAGCCGGTGCAGCCGTCAAAGGCAAACAGACCAATGTAGGTAACTCCCTCCGGAATATTGATCTCTTTCAGATTCGTGCATCCCTGGAAAGCATAGTTACAGATATTGGTAATACCGTCAGGGAACACAACACTTGTGATGTTTTGCGCATATTCTCTCCAGGGAATACTGTCAGAGCCATACCCCCACATATTACCGTAGCCTGTGATGGTAAGTACGCCATCTGCCGTCAGCTCCCAGGTCAGGTTTTCACCGCACTGGCCGGTCACAGGCCAGGGATTCCACTGCTTCAGCGTAAAGGTATAGCTGCCAGTGGAACTACCAGAGAAAAACGCAACAAAATAATAAGTCTTGCCTGCCTCAAGCTCGTAGATGAGCTTGAAGTTATAATCGTAGCCAGTATCATCATCGCCGGTCAGCCAATTCTTTTCGCTGTCGTACAGATCACACTTCGTGTCCATATCACCGGCAGATTCAAAAACATATTTGCCGCTTTCTGCCGGGGTGAACTGAAAACGCACATCGCCATATGCCTCGTTGATGGTAACCTGTGTAGGTACATCCAGCTCCAGAACAGGGAGATCTTCCTCAGGGTAAGTCTCCTCGGGATAGGTAGTCTCCTCGGGAGTTGCAGAAGTATTCGGTGCAGTCCGGGACAGGGTCACCGGGTAGGTGCCGGTGCCGTCGCTCCAGCAACCGGCGCCGAAATAATAGATCTTTTCCGCCTCTAAATAACACTCGATACTGAAGTTACTTGTGGGGCGGTCTGTAAAGGAATTATAATCATCCACCACCCCCAGCTGCGTAAAGTCAGAATCATAGAAGTAGCCCTTGGGGTCCTCCTCGATTGCGTTGGATGTAAAATAGTACACTCCGCTTTCTGCAGGCATAAATGCCAGCATAACAATTTCCCCTGCTTCGGAAACTGTTACATCCACAGGCACATCCAGCTCCAGAACAGGATAAGTTTCCTCAGGAACAGTGGTTTCCTGGGGGGCAGTTGTCTCAGGATCTTCTTCCGCAAAATTAACCGTTGTATTCAGGAATTCATCGTTGTTAGAGCCCACAACGATCTGATTCCACGAAGACGGAGAACCGGCATAATCGATACCAGTCAAACCGATATTTCTATAGAATGCGCAGTAGCCGATCTGTGCTACACTTTTGGGAATAGAAACAGTCTGTAAGCCGGTGCATTCGGAAAATGCATGCCGGCCGATAACGACAATACCGTCGCTGATCACAATGTGCTTGATAGCCGTATTGCCGTACCAGGGAGAGCTATCTCTGGAGTAATCCGTCATCTCACCCATACCGGAAATAGACAGAGTTCCTCCATTGTCCAGTTCCCAAGCGATATTTGCACCGCAGCTGCCGCTGTCTACGACCTTGCGGATATTCAAAGAGACGGTATCCGTCTGGACAGAATTGCCGTACTTATCTGTAACCACACAGTAGATCTCACGGCCGTCACGGCTGCTATCCACTGTTGCGGAATAGCTGTTGCCGGTAAAGGTGTAGGTCACATAAAATGCACCTGCACCGCCGTTTCTGAAATACCATTGATAGGTCAGGCCTTCGCCCACCGCCTCAAAGTCAATGGTCACCTGTGTGCCGGCGTCTACATACACAGACTCCGGCTGGCGGGTAATGGCAAGCCCTCCCGGAGCAACGGTTGCCCCCGGCAATGTTTCCACAGCTGCCGAGTTGCCGTCGACAGTGGTCGCTGCTGCTTCCACTACGAGAGACCACGGTGCCATAGAAAACACCATTGCAATTGCCAACAGCAGTGTTCCTAATCTCTTCATAATCGATCACCTCTCAGATTTTAGCGAAATATAAATTCACAAACAGTTAATATTTCCCTTATACAAAAGTATACCTCTTTCAGCCGGAATTTGCAAGGCTTGTTGCCCCTCTCACCGACAAAATGTTGCACAAAAAAATCCAGTATTTATGCGCTATTTCGCCATTTTTTTGCACATGGTGCTACAACTGGTGCCTTGACCTGCTGACGCCCGGGATGACACATCTTTTTGTGCAAAGAAAAGGGTGCGCTTTGCAACGCACCCTTTTCATCCTGATCCCGGCAAATTCCGGTTTTTGGGGATGCTGGTTAGAGGAACAATCCAATGGCCCCCTTGTGTAAAGGGGGCTGGCAAATTGCCGATATTAGGCAATTTGTCTGGGGGATTGCGTTACGGATTCACCTGCAGCTGATGGGAGTGTTGTAAATTCTGCACCA
>JAZNQK010000107.1:0-21820 GCA_045590135.1 Faecousia sp. | reverse complement strand
AAACTGAAATAATGTAGAATGGAGAATGAAGAATGTAGAATTATTGTGTTGCCTACGGCAACTATTTAAATTATTTCCGGAGGAAAAACCTTGATTCTCAATTCTCCATTCTCAATTCTCAATTTGCGCGACAGCGCGTCAAACCGGAATTTACAAGTATATATCGCATGGCGGTTTACAAATTGCAGATTTTATGATATATTCTATGTTGATATTTTATAGGGTCGCGCCTGAGAACAGGAGATTGAGAAAATGGGCAAGCTAATTGTGATCGAAGGAACGGACGGCTCCGGAAAGTCCACACAGTTTCGTCTTTTGTCTGAGCATTTGGAAAAGTGCGGAAAAGAATTCAAGCATTTGGTTTTTCCCCGGTATTCTGAGCCCAGCTCCGCGCTGATCCGGATGTATCTGGGCGGAGAATTCGGCACGAAGCCAACGGATGTGAATGCCTATGCGGCATCTGCGTTTTATGCCGTTGACCGGTTTGCCTCCTATAAGATGGACTGGGGCAGCTACTATGAAGCGGGCGGTTTGATCCTTTCCGATCGCTACACCACCTCCAATGCGGTCCATCAGGCGTCCAAAGAGCCGCAGGAAAAGCAGGCGGCATTTTTGCAGTGGCTGTATGATTTTGAGTATGATAAGCTGGGTCTGCCCAAGCCGGATCTTGTGATCTATCTGGATGTTCCCACGGACTTTACGGAAAAGATGCTCCGGGGCAGAGAGGCATCTACCAACACCAAGGCGGATATTCACGAAAAGGATATGGCATATCTTGCCACCTGCCGCCAGACCGGCAGAACTGCGGCGCAGTTTTATAACTGGAAGGTCATTACCTGCGTCCGGGACGGCGCAATGCGGTCCATAGAAGATATCCACAATGAGATCTATGCTGCGGTTATGCAGTGTTTGGAGGAAAACTAATGGTTTATATGTTGCTGGGAACCGGCTTTGAGGAAACCGAGGCGATCACGCCTTTGGATCTTCTGCGCCGGGCAGGCGTTACGGTGCTTACTGTAGGCATCAACGGAAAAACAGTATACGGCGGTCATGGGATCGGCGTGGAGGCGGATATCACCATTGACGAAATGGATCTGACAAACTTGGAAATGATCATCCTCCCGGGCGGACTGGGCGGTGTGGCATCTATCCGCGCCAGCGAAAAAGCAATGGCTGCAGTGCAGTTTGCCTGGGAAAACGGTAAATTTGTTGCGGCTATCTGCGCAGGTCCCACCGTTTTGGCAGACCTGCATATCACAGATGGCGCTCTCGCCACCTGCTATCCCGGCTGCGAAGAAAAAATGGGCAGCGCCCAGATGGTGGCGGATGCAGCGAGCGTCCGCAGCGGCCGTATCATTACCGGCACATCAGCCGGTTGCGCTGTAAAATTTGGCTTAGAGCTGATCAATGCCCTGAAAGGGGAGGCGGCAGCCCGGGCGATAGCGGAGCAGATCGTGATCCGCTGACAGGAGGAAACTATGGATAAAGAACACAAGAATCCAGAGCTTTTGGAAAACGACAATTGGCTGGATGAGCTGTTGGGAAAATCTCATATTACTGAGGAGTTGGGCGCGGACGAAGCCGCAATGGCCCAGGCTGGCCTGACCCACCCGGACGATATGGATGTGGAGCGCATCGTTCAGGAGACGCTGGCGCAGATCCTGGAGGAAGAGCAGGCTTCTCAGACTCCGACCGAGGAGCCTGCAGAAGCTACCCAAATGTTCAAACCGTCACAGCTGCCGGAGCAGCCTAAGGAGGAGAAAAAACTTCTTCAAAGACGCCGGCGTTCCCCAAAGCCAAAGACCCAGGACACCGTACCCGAGGAGCAGAAGGAGCGTCCCAAGGCATCCTTTGACCGGGGTTTACTGGCGATGGTGGCAAGTCTTCCGCATATCGTGTCCACGGTGATTTGGTTTGCCATCGTGGTGGCAGTGGGCATATCCCTGGGCAGAGTGCTGTGGGTATGCGCAGCGGATGTATTGGCCTTTCATAAAGAGCCTGTTTCCGCGTCCGTTACCGTTACTCTGGACGATACGGTTTCGGATATCTCCCAAAAGCTGGAAGCAGCAGGCTTGGTGCGTTACCCCAATTTGTTTGAGTTTTTTGCCGATCTGACAGGCAAGGGCGATAATATCAGTGTTGGTACGCATAACTTCTCAAACAAAACCGTATACGATTACAATGCATTGATCAATGCGATGACCGATTACGGTCCTGCCCGGGAAACCGTTGAAATTATGTTCCCGGAAGGTTATAACTGCGCACAGATATTTGCCCTTCTGGAAGAAAACGGCGTTTGCAGCGTGGAAGATCTGGAAGCCTATGCAGCCAACGGCGAGCTGGATGATTACTGGTTCTTAGAGGGTGTCAAGCGGGGTCACAAATACTGCTTAGAGGGCTATTTGGCACCGGATACCTATAAATTCTATGTAGACGATGACCCGGAAGATGTTTTGGAGAAGTTCCTGGATGAGTTTGATGACCGCTTCTCTGACCACCTGCGTCAGCGCTTTATTGAGCTGAATCAGAATCTGTCTGATAAAATGCGGGGCAACGGCTATGGCAGTGAGTATATTGCGAACCACCAGCTGACACTGCACGATGTGATCATTATTGCGTCCATCATCGAGAAGGAATCCGGCGACAATATCGAAAGCTACACCATTTCCTCGGTATTTTATAACCGCTTGACCGATCCCAGCGATTACCCCACACTGGACAGTGATGCCACTATTTTGTATGCTATCGAGTATTACAATAAGGGTGAGCTGAACACAGATGCCCAGATCAACGCAAGTCCCTTCAACACCTACACCAATCCCGGACTGCCTTACGGACCGATCTCCAACCCCGGACTGAACAGCCTGGGTGCAGCGATGGATCCTCAGGACACCAACTACCACTTCTTTGTTTATGACGAAGAAAACAAAGAGCATTTGTTCTCTGAAACCTACAGAGAGCACCAGCTGAAGTTGAAGGAATTGGGATTAGATGAATAAAATAGAGCTTTTAAGTCCTGCCGGCGATATGGAGCGGCTTAAAATGTCTGTGCTGTATGGCGCAGATGCCGTTTATCTGGCAGGTACGGATTTTGGCATGCGCTCCTTTGCGGGGAATTTTACCCCGGAGGAGCTGCCCAAGGCAGTGGAATTTGCCCACAGCCACGGCGTAAAGGTCCATGTAACAGTAAACACGATGCCTCGCAACGAAGAGGTGCGGCAGCTGCCCGGCTATTTGGAGCAGTTAAATGCTGCCGGTGTGGATGCGCTGATCCTTGCGGATATGGGCGCTTTTACCCTGGCAGGCAAATACGCGCCCAACTGCGCCCGGCATATCTCCACCCAGCAGTCCATTGCCAACTATGAATGCGCAAAGGCCTGGTATGACTTAGGTGCCCAAAGAGTGGTCCTTGCCCGGGAACTGAATTTGCAGGAGATCCGCACCATCCGGGAAAACACGCCTAAGGAACTGGAGATCGAGACCTTTGGTCACGGCGCTATGTGTGTCAGCTATTCCGGCAGATGCTTACTGAGCAATTATATGACCGGCAGAGATTCCAACCGGGGCGCCTGCGCCCAGCCGTGCCGGTATCAGTATGCGCTGGTGGAGGAAAAACGGCCCGGAGAATACTTCCCGGTGTATGAGGATGAGAAGGGAACATATATCTTAAATTCCCGGGATATGTGTATGATCGACCATTTGCGCGAGCTTAGTGACGCGGGTGTGGACTGCATCAAGATCGAGGGCAGGGCAAAGTCTGCCTACTATGCCGCCATTGTCACCGGCGCTTACCGCCATGTGATCGACGATTTGGCAGCCGGAAGAGAACCGGATGCGGTTTGGCGCAATGAAGTGGAGCATGTGTCCCACCGGATCTATTCCACCGGCTTTTACTTCGGTGAGCCGGGACAGTACACCGAGAATTCCCGTTATATCCGCCAGTGGCAGGTGTGTGCCATTGTAGAATCCTGCGATGAAACAGGAATGGCTCTTTGCAGTCTGCGCAATAAGTTTGCCGCAGGAGATGCGCTGGAGCTTGTAGGCCCGGATACCCGACCTGAGGGCTTTGTTGTGCCTGTGATGAAGGATGCGCAGGGCAATTCTCTGGATGAGCCGAAAACACCTCAAATGAAATTCTATATGCAGCTTCCCCGACAGGTACCGGCGCTTACCATCCTGCGCAGACCGGTGGACCTGTCAGCCAAATAAAGAATCGGAGGTCAGAAAAATGAGCAGAGCAGACGAAATTTACCGCGCCACATGCCGGGACATTTTAGAAAACGGTTTTTACGATACAGATCTTCAGGTCCGTCCCCACTGGGCAGACGGTACACCCGCCCATACCGTTAAGAAGTTCGGCGTAGTAAACCGCTATAACCTGAAGGAAGAATTTCCCATTATGACATTGCGCCGTACATACTGGAAGAGCGCACTGGATGAGCTGCTGTGGATCTGGCAGAAGAAGTCCAACCGCATCTGCGACCTGGGCAGCCATGTGTGGGATGAGTGGGCAGGCGAGGACGGTACCATCGGCAAAGCATACGGCTATCAGCTGGGTGTCAAGCACCAGTACAAGGAGGGTATGTTCGACCAGGTGGACCGGGTGATCTATGATCTGAAGCATAACCCCGCATCCCGCCGCATCCTTACCAATATCTATAATTTTGAAGATCTGCACGAGATGAATCTGTATCCGTGCGCTTACTCTATGACCTTTAATGTCACCGGCAACACTCTGAACGCGATCCTCAATCAGCGCAGTCAGGATATGCTGACCGCCAATAACTGGAATGTGTGCCAGTATGCCATGCTGACCATGATGATGGCGCAGGTTGCAGGTCTGGAGGCAGGCGAGCTGGTCCATGTGATTGCCGACTGCCATATTTATGACCGCCACATTCCTGCGGTGAAGGCTATGCTGGAGCTGGAGGGTTTTGAAGCGCCTAAGGTAACCCTGGACAGCAGCATCACCGATTTCTACCAGTTTACCAAGGATAGCTTTAAGGTAGAAAACTACCAGTTCCATCCCTTTGATTTTGAGATCCCCATGGCGATCTGATTCGGTGCAGTTAATCTGTCATTGCGAACCAGCGCGCACGCTGGTGTGGCAATCTAAGTAATTTTAGGGCGCATAGCTGCTCCCGCCGTGCCATACAAAAAGGAGACAACTTTATGGAACTGATCGTAGCAGTCTATGATGACTGGGGTATTGGAAAAGACGGCACCCAGCCGGTGGCGCTGTCTGCGGACAGAAAGTTTTTCCGGGAGATTACCCGGGGGGCAATGGTGATCGTAGGCAGAAAGACTTTGTCTGATTTCCCCGGCGGTAAGCCTCTGCCCGGCAGAGTGAATGTGGTTTTGTCCCGGACGGTGCAGGAACTTCCCGGTGTCACAGTTTGTGCCAGTCCTGCGCAAGCCGCAGAATTAGCGAAGAGCGCCCAGCGGGCCTTTGTGATTGGCGGCGGCAGTGTTTACAGGCAGATGCTTGCTTACTGCGATACGGCTTATGTAACAAAAGTTCACGCGCAGCCGGAATCAGATACCTTCTTCCCGGATCTGGATGCAGACCCCCGGTGGGAAATGACGCAAATTCTGGAATCCGGCGAGGAAAACGGCATTCAATACGAAATGTGTCTGTATAAAAGAGTGGGATAACTCCCACTCTTTTTACTGTGCCGGAACAAAACTGTCATTGCGAAGCCAGTCTGCAGACTGGCTGTGGCAATCTACTGGCGTATTTTTTGCATAATATCAAAAGAACCGATGCATTTTTACAGGCACATTGTATATGTATACCAAAATGCAAAAAAACTGTTGACACGGTAAGTCTGCCGTGTTAGTATATGTAAAAATTGAATCGCTCAGATAGAGGCGCGGGATTTATCAGTATCCTTTTGTAAGGCCAGGCAGCCGCAGGAGGAGAAAGGGAATACCGCCGAAGTGAGCAGGATGCCTGAGTTCTGCTTGCTGGGTCGTCAGATAACATCTGCCGGACTGTCACAAACTTTGTGAAGCGCTATCGAAGCAGTGTCGCAATATCTATTTGTATTGCTGTTACTGTCGGATCGCTTGACGAAGCGATCCAATTTTTATTTTTGGCAGGAAGCAGATAAAATGTCTTGCACCACCTCGCCGGATCTTCTTTCGCAGCTCGGCACAGTGAAAACCTCAAAATACACAAAGTATTCCCTCGGCTTTTACTGCTTGATCTGCAAAAGAATCTCCTGGCGAGGCAGCACAATCCCTTTTCTCTGATTCCTGCAAGGGCTTATGCCAAAACAAAAGAAAGGAATTGAAAAACAATGAAGAAGATCTTAGCACTGACCCTGGCAATTATGATGATGCTGTCTATGGCAGCCTGCGCCCCCGGCGGCGACAATGAAACCACCGCAGCACCCGTTTCCGGTGATGAGACCACCGCAGCCAACTCCGATACCACCGCTGCACTGGATGCAGACTTCGACGGTGTTCTGACCGTTGGTATGGAATGTGCATACGCACCCTACAACTGGTCTCAGCCCGATGATTCCAACGGCGCTGTTCCCATTGTCAACTCTCAGGGCAACTACGCCAACGGCTACGATGTGATGATGGCAAAGAAGCTGTGCGAAGCCAACGGCTGGGAGCTGGAGGTTATGCAGCTGGATTGGGATTCCCTGGTTCCTGCAGTTATGAACGGCACCATCGATTGCGCCATTGCCGGTCAGTCTATGACTGCTGAGCGTATGGAGCAGGTGGACTTTGCCGGTCCTTACCTGTACGCTTCCATCGTTTGCCTGGCTAAGGAAGGCAGCGAGCAGGCTGCTGCTACCGGTATTTCTCAGCTCACCGGTACCTGCACCAGCCAGATGGGTACCATCTGGTACGAGACCTGCCTGCCTCAGATCGAGGGCGCTGATGTGCAGACCGCTGCTGAGTCCGCACCTGCAATGCTGATGGCTCTGGAGACCGGCGCTGTTGATTTCGTCTGCACCGATATGCCCACTGCACAGGGCGCTGTGGCTGTTTACCCCGATATGGTCATTCTGGACTTCTCCGAGTCTGAGGATAACTTCGAGGTATCTGACGAAGAGATCAACATCGGTATCTCCGTGATGAAGGGCAACACCACTCTGCTGGACGCTATGAACGCTGTCCTGGGCGAGATGACTGCTGAGGACTTTAACGATCTGATGGCAGACGCTATCGCTGTTCAGCCCATCGAGGAATAATAAATGATGCAACGCAGGCCGAGGGACATCTCCCTCGGCTTGTGGTCTACAATACACAAAGGAAGTGCGTGTATGGATAAGTTTATCAAGCTGTTTGAGGATGTGGCAAAGCTTTGGGATAAGTACGGCCAATCCTATATAACCGGCATACAAAACACCTTGATATTGGCTGTGGTCGCAACACTTGCAGGCTGTATCATCGGCTTTTTGTGCGGCGCAGTCAATACCATACCCAGCGGCAAGAATGAGCCTTTGCTGAAGCGGATCTTTTTGGCCATCGTCCGGGGAATCGTCCGTGTCTATGTGGAGGTGTTCCGTGGTACGCCCATGGTGCTGCAGGCGGTGTTTATTTTTTACGGTCTGCCGTACTTTACCGATAATGCGGTGCAATTTTCCGGTAATGAAGGCATCTGGACGGCTTCCTTGCTGGTGGTGTCCATTAACACCGGCGCGTATATGGCAGAATCCGTTCGCGGCGGTATCATCTCCATTGACCCCGGTCAGACAGAGGGCGCAAAGGCCATCGGTATGACCCATTGGCAGACTATGCTGCATGTGATCCTGCCCCAGGCATTCCGCAACATTCTGCCCCAGATCGGCAATAACTTCATTATCAATCTGAAGGATACTTCTGTGATGTTCATCATCGGCTTTACAGAGTTCTTTGCTACCCACCGCTCCGTGGCTGGTGCCACTTATAAGTATTTCCCCTCTGCAGCGTTGGAAATGGTAGGCTACCTGTGTATGACGCTGCTGGCTTCCTTCCTGCTGCGGTGGTTAGAAAAGAAACTGGACGGTGATTCCAGCTATGAGCTGGTGCAGGTAGATCCTCTGACCATGACTGCCGGCACTTACAATCATCCTCACCGTGGCACACCCTTTGATGAAAGAAGCAAGGAACACAAGCACAGCAGAAAGGGAGGTATCTGAGATGGAAAATAATATTCTGAAGATCAACCACCTTTCCAAGTCCTTCGGTAAGAACCAGGTTTTGCGGGATATCGACTTTTCCGTGAATAAGGGCGATGTGATCTCCATTATCGGTGCATCCGGCTCCGGCAAGTCCACACTGCTGCGCTGCATTAACCTGCTGGAGACCCCTACAGCCGGTGAGATCTGGTATAACGGCGAAAATGTGGCAGACCGGAAGGTCAAGCCTCACGAATACCGCTCCCATGTGGGTATGGTGTTTCAGTCCTTTAACCCCTTTAACAATATGACCGTCCTGCAAAACTGTATGGTAGGTCAGATGAAGGTTTTGGGCAGAAGCAAGGCAGAGGCAAAGGAAAATGCGCTTTTTTACCTGCAGAAGGTGGGTATGGCACCTTATATCAATGCCAAGCCCCGGCAGATCTCCGGCGGTCAGAAGCAGCGTGTTGCTATCGCAAGAGCCTTGGCAATGAACCCCGAGGTACTGCTCTTTGACGAGCCGACCTCTGCCCTTGACCCGGAAATGGTGGGTGAAGTTCTCTCTGTCATGCAGGATCTTGCTCACGAGGCGATGACTATGCTGGAGGTTACCCACGAAATGGCATTTGCCCGGGATGTAAGCAACCGGGTGGTCTATATGAACGAAGGCGTTATTTGCGAGCAGGGAAGTCCCGAGGAAGTTTTTGGCAATCCCCAAAAGCAGGAGACAAAGGATTTCCTCTCCCGCTTCCGCAATTGTTGATTACCAAAAGGCGTGTTGCATTGCAACACGCCTTTTGGTATTTCCCCGGATGTCATTGCGAACCAGTGACCGTGTCACTGGTGTGGCAATCTCCTCAAGATCAACCTGTCATTGCGAAACCAGTCCGCAGACTGGTTGTGGCAATCTCACGGATTCATAAAAGCTTTTCCCAGCTCCTGATAAAGTCCTATCGCTTTTTTAACACCCAGCTTTTCTGCCTCCTGCAAAAGCGCAAGAAGATCTTCTGTATCCCGCCAAAGGGTAAACTGGACTTTATCTGCATCTTCTTCCATACAGTAGTGGCAATATAGCTTTTCATCCCGGAAAATGTGGGGATGCTCATTAGGAACATCGGCAGGGGAGAATTGCCGGCATCCCTTTTCTGTCAGTGTATATAGCCGGCTGTCCAATGCGGCTTCCAGCCAAATTTCCCGGTCTTGCCAAGGCTTAAGATATTCCTCCGGCGGTTTATTCAGAGGAACAGGCGGCAAAAATACCGGACAGGCAAGATCTCCCCCATATAACGCAGAAACCCCAACGGGGCAGGGGAGGTCTTGCAGAGCTTTGGCAATTTGTGCATTCTCCGGAAAACCAGGACGCTGAAAATCCAGCAAAACGCAAGAAATCTTCAGTTCTTCCATTAACTGCGTCAGCTGCTGGGCAATGCGCTGAGGATCGTGGCCTGCCGGTGGCGTCCGGTCATTTACGATCAGCATTGCGTTCTCCGGTAAGATTTCCGGACAGTTACTGAGCTGCGTGCCATAGCAGGAAAAGTGACAGGCCATCCAGGCGCATTGCTCCGGCAGCGTTTCACAACCGGCAAACTCCGCGGCGGTGAGTGCAAGATATCCGGGGAAAGTCATAGACAAATCAAGCCTCCCGTGTTATAATGTCTCCAATTAAAACACTATATGAAAGCAGGAAAGCTTTTATGAAATTTCCGCTGCTGCCAACCTATGTTATAAGCACCGTCACAGAGCTGACACCTTCGTTTTTTGAAAAAGAGGGTATCCGGTTGCTGATGTTGGATTTTGATAATACCATCGTGCCCTATACCACCAATGTACCCACTGAGAAAATGCAAATTTGGCTCAAGGAAATGACCCAAAGCGGCATAAAACTTTGCGTGGTGTCCAACAGCCATAAGGACCGGGTGAAAGTTTTTTGCAGGGAATACGGTATCGATTGTATCACCCACGCGAAAAAGCCTTTCTCCAAAGGAATAAAGCAATGCCTTGAAAAGTACGGTATTGCTGCCGGTCAGTGCGCCCTGGCAGGCGATCAGATCTTTACGGATACCTTAGGTGCCGGCTGCACCGGGATCCGGGCAATCTTGGTCAAGCCCATCCACAATCACAATATCTGGCTGAAGCTTCGGCATATTGCGGAGCAGCCGTTTATTTTTGCAGCAAGAAAGAGGAGGATATCCCTATGAAAAACTTAGAAAAGTATTTGACATTACTGGACGGTGAGGCAGACGGCCTGCTGCTTACCAGCCGTTACAGCCGTTATTACGGCGCAGAGTATGATATTGCAGAGGGCGTTGCCATCGTTACGAAAAAAGGCTGCCGCTACTTTACCGACAGCCGCTATATCGAGCCTGCGCAAAATAACATCAAAGGCTTCGAAGTGATCGAAGTCAATCGCCAGAACCCCTATTCCAAGCTGATCAACGAAGCAATTGCAGAGTTTGATGTCAGCGTACTGGGATATGAAGAAAGCTATATGACCGTGGTGGAGCTGCAGGGCTTTGAAAGCAAGCTGCAGGCAAAGCTTGTTCCTATGAACGATCAGATCTATGGCTTCCGGGCTGTTAAGGAGCCGTGGGAGCTGGAGCTGATGCGCAAGGCACAGGATATTACCGATAAGGCTTTCTCCGAGGTTCTCACTCGCTATAAGTCCGGTATGACGGAAAAGCAGCTGCAGGCAGAGCTGATCTACTGCCTGCTGAAAAACGGCGCGGACGGCCTCTCCTTTGACCCTATCGTGGTGTCCGGCCCCAACACCAGCGTGCCCCACGGTGTCGCCGGTGACCGGGTGATCCAGCCCGGCGATTTCATCACCATGGACTTTGGCGCTGTCTAACAGGGCAACTGCGCAGATATGACCCGTACTGACGCTGTGGGCTTTGCCACCGATGAGATGAAGAAGGTCTATGAAACCGTCCTGGCTGCTCAGAAAGCAGGCATCGCCGCCACCAAGGCAGGCGTAAAGGGCAAGGACATCGACGGCGCTGCCCGCAAGGTCATCACCGATGCCGGCTACGGCAGCTACTTCGGCCACGGCTACGGCCACGGCCTTGGCCTGGAGGTCCACGAGAACCCCGGCTGCGGTCCTTCCGGCGAAACCGTGATGCAGGAAAATATGGTGGCATCTGCAGAACCGGGCATCTATATCCCCGGAAAATTCGGTGTCCGCATCGAAGATGTGGTGATTTTCACAGCAGATGGCTGCATCGACATTACAAACAGCCCGAAAAATTTGATAATTATCTGAAAAAATCTTGTTTCCCTCTTGCAATTGGTGGGATTTTAAGGTAGAATATATGCGCTAAAACTATGTAAATAAAGCGCCCGCAAGGGCTGCATTCTTAGGAGGAAAAAGAAATGATTTCTGTCAGCGATTTCAGAAACGGTATTACCTTCGATATGGACGGTAAGGTAATGCAGATCATCGAGTTCCAGCATGTGAAGCCCGGTAAGGGTGCCGCATTCGTCCGCGTGAAGATGAAGAATGTCATCACCGGCGGCGTGACTGAAACTACATTCAACCCCAACGACAAGTACCCCACCGCATACATCGAGAGAAAGAAGATGGAATACTCTTACTCCGACGGTGACCTGTACTACTTCATGGACGGCGAGACCTACGAGCTGATCCCCATCGAGAAGAGCGTTCTGGACGACAGCTTCCGCTTCGTCAAGGAGAACGATACCTGCACCATTATGAGCTACAAGGGCAATGTCTTTGGCGTTGAGCCTCCCCGTTTTGTGGAGCTGGAAGTTACCGCTACCGAGCCCGGTTTTGCAGGCAACACCGCTACCAACACCCTGAAGCCTGCTACTTTGGAGACCGGTGTTGAAGTCAAGGTGCCCCTGTTCATCAACGAGGGTGAGAAGATCCAGATCGATACCACCACCGGTGAGTATCTGGGCCGTGCGAAGTAATAAGGAGTTTATTATGACCATTTCTGAAAAGTCCGCATATCTGAAGGGCCTGATGGATGGCCTGAAGCTGGATACCGACAAGCCTGAGGGTCAGCTGATCAGCGAGATCATCGACCTGCTGGGCGATGTCACCAAGCGTATCACCGACATCGAAGAGACCACCATTGCCATCTCCGACGAGCTGGACGAGATCGAAGAGGATCTGGACGCCATCGAGGACTACATCCTGGACGAAGAGGATGAGGACTATGATGATTACGACGATGAGGATTACGACGACGATTTCGACGATGACGACTATGAGGAAGGCTTTGATTTCGGCGATGAGGATTCCATCATCTACGAAGTCAAGTGCGCTTGCGGCAATGTGATCAACTTCGACGAGGAGACTCTGGAAAAGGGCAGCATCACCTGCGAAAACTGCGGCGAGCTGCTGGAGTTCTCTCTGGAAGATGACGACGAAGAGCTGGAGTTCTGATAAGAATAAAAAGGGTGCGTTGCAAAACGCATCCTTTTTTGTGTGCTTAGTCAATTCCGGTTTGTCGAATTGTTTGATAACCCAGTGTAGGGCGGGGGCTTGCCCCCGCCGTGTTGGATTACCAACTGTTTTCGTTGCGGCGGGAGCAAGCCCCCGCCCTACCTTGTCCTATCAACCTGCCCAATAAACTGAAATTTGACAAGGATAATACATATGCACCCTGCGCAGGGAATTGCCGGTTGCAAAAAACGGTAAAATTCGATATGATATCCTAAATGAAAGGATGTGCTTGCTATGGATAAGCAGGAAGCAGCTTTGGAATACAGCCGGGCGCTGAAGCTGGGACAAAAGGAACATAAAGAGCTGCAGCAGCAGGGACTTGACCCCAATCCTGCGGTGCTGGATGAGCTGTTGAAAGGGCAAACAGTGGGTACAACGATGGAAATCGGTGTTGTGGAAATTCCGGCAGAGCGCATTGTGGGAACAAAATCTGCAGGCAGGATCAGTGCATTTTCTGCAGGCTTTCTGCCGCTGCTGAATCCGGATACGGAGTTTGCCTTTAAGTGGATCAATCTCTGCGCAGCGCATTTGTCCGATGAGGGCATCCGGGAGCCTATCGTCTGCTTTGAATATCTGGGAAACTTCTATGTGCAGGAGGGCAATAAACGGGTCAGTGTGCTGAAATACTTTGACGCACCCCGTATTCCCGGTATCGTCCACCGCATTCTGCCGGCGCGCAGCGACGATGACCGGATCCGCGCCTATTATGAATTTATAGACTTTTATAATGCTGCCGGTATTTATGATATTCAGTTCCGTCAGCCGGGAGACTATGCAAAGCTTTTGTCTTTCTTGGGAAAAGAACCAAATCAGGCATGGACGGAACGGGAGCGCAAGACCTTCCGGGCATATTACCAGTATTTCCGGGAAGCCTTTGCTGCTGTCCGGGGTGAAAAGCTGGATCTTCTGACGGAGGAGGCGCTGCTGCTGTGGCTGCGGGTGCATCCCTTTAGTGACTTGGGAAAGCTGTCTGCAAACCAGCTGAAAAAGGCAATGGCAGCCTTGTGGCCGGATTTGGTGAGCATTTCCCAGCCGGACCCTGTCCAAGTGGAAACCCAGCCGGATGACACCGCAAAGGTGGGCATTCTCTCTATGCTGACGGCCCCGGACCATCTGAATGTGGCATTTGTCCACCAGCTGAGCCCTGAGACCAGCACATGGGCACAGGGACATGAGGAGGGCGCGCAGTATCTGCAGCAGGTATTGCCGGAGCAGGTGCGCGTGCGCAGCTATTTCCACGCAGATTCTCCGGAACTGACGGAGGCAATTATAGAGCAGGCGGTGGAAGAGGGGGCACAGGTAGTCTTTACCACAGCGCCCAAGCTCAGCCGCGCCACCTTGAAAGCTGCGGTGAAATATCCAAGGGTTAAGTTCCTGAACTGCTCTGTGGACGCGCCTTATTCCAGCGTCCGCACCTATTACAGCCGCATTTTTGAGGGCAAGTTTATTACCGGCGCCATCGCCGGTGCAATGTCGGATAATAACCGTATCGGCTATGTGGGCAGCTATCCTATTTTCGGTGTTCCGGCGTCCATCAATGCCTTCGCGCTGGGCGCACAGCTGACCAATCCCCGGGCGCGGATCGATCTGCGCTGGTCCTGCCAGAAAGGCTCGCCTGTGGAGGATTTCATTCGGGACGGCATCCGGGTCATTTCCAACCGGGATGTGCCCACGGCGGATAAAATGTATTTGGAGTTTGGCAGTTACGGCACATATTTTGTGGACGACAATGGCAATATGCGCACCCTTGGCTCCCCTTGCTGGATGTGGGGCAAATTCTATGAGCATGTGATCCGTGGCATCTTAAGCGGTGCGTGGGATCGCAACAAGGACACCAATCACGCAGTCAACTACTGGTGGGGAATGGACAGCGGAGTCATTGATGTGGAGCTTTCCAAGCACCTGCCGGACAGCCTGGTCCAGCTGGCAGATATCCTGCGAAAGGGTCTGCAAAAGCGTACCATCGACCCCTTCCGCAGACGGATCGTTGCCCAGGATGGCACGCTCAAGAATCCCGGTGACCATATTTTTACTCCGGATGAGCTGCTGCATATGGATTGGCTTTGCGAAAATGTGGATGGAACGATCCCTGCCTTTGAAGAGATTGAACCCTTTGCCCGGGAGACTGTCCGGGAGCTGGGTGTCTACCGGGATCAGATCCCTATGGAAAAGGAGGGTGCACTGTGAAGATACTGGCATTGTCTGATGAAGAATGTCCCGCCTTTTGGGATCACTACCAACCCGGCAGACTGAAAGAATATGACCTCATTATCTCCTGCGGTGATTTGAATCCCAAGTACCTTTCCTTCGTGGTGACCATGGCAAGAGCGCCGGTGATGTATGTCCACGGCAACCACGATGCATCCTATGAGCGGACCCCGCCGGAGGGCTGCGACTGTATCGATGACCAGATAGTGGTATATAACGGCCTGCGGATCTTAGGCTTAGGCGGCAGCTACCGTTATCGGCCCGGCCCCCATCAGTATACGGAAAAGGAAATGCGCCGGCGGATCAAAAAGCTGCGCTGGAAGCTGTGGCGGCATAAGGGTGTGGACATCGTGGTGACCCACGCACCGCCCAAAGGGTACGGAGACAGCGATGACCGGGCGCATCGGGGCTTTGAGGCGCTGCTGGAGCTGATCGATAAGTATCAGCCCAAATATTTGCTCCACGGACATGTTCACCTGCGCTATGGGGCAGATAACACAAGAGTCCACCAGCGAAATGACACCCAGATCATCAATGTTTGCGAGCGCTATGTCTTGGACATTGAAACCTGATTCAGAAAGAGGATATAACTATGTTTGAAGGCTTTTCCCCGGAAACAGTGGATTTTCTGTGGGGCATCCGGCTAAACAATAACCGGGAATGGTTTTTACAGCACAAGCAAGATTATGTAAACTATCTATATGAGCCGATGAAGGCCTTGGGCAAAGATCTGTTCCAGCCTTTTTTGGAAAAGGACGGCACGCTGCTGAAGGTCAGCCGTATTTATCGGGATGCACGGCGGCACCATCCGCTGCCCTATAAGGAGAGTTTGTGGATCTGCATCCGGCAGGATGTGGATTGGTGGCAGGAAAATCCGTGCCTGTATTTTGATATCCGCCCCGAGGGGATATCCTACGGCTTTTGTCTGTGGAGTCCCAAAGTCAGCACGCTGAATGATTTCCGGGCGGATATTGCGGCAAGACCCAGAGAGTTTTTGGAGCTGATCCGTAAAACAGAAAAAGCAACCGGTGTTCCCATTACAGCAGAGCTTTATAAGCGGCCTAAGGTAGCACCGAGCCCGGAGCTGGCACCTTTTTACGCCTGGAAAGGGAAGATATCCTGCGCCATCGATGAGCCGTTTTCTGACGATACCTTTGGCCCGGAACTGGGCCAGCGCGTGGGTAAATTCTTAGAAGCATTGATCCCCTTATATGACTACTTCACCCGATTCCGGGTATAAAAAAGAGCGGGTTTTCCCGCTCTTTTTTAATGGACAATGATATTGTCGCTGTGAACCCCTCTTGTCATTGTAAACTGTAGGATCCGGCCTATTGCCCACCTGTCATTGCGAACCAGTGACCGGTGTCACTGGTGTGGCAATCCGTTTTCCTGGCCCCCTCGCTGAGGGGGCTGTCGCGGCGCGAGCCGTGACTGGGGGAGTGTCGCTCAAACGACAGGACACTCCCTCCGTCTTTTGCTCCGCAAAATCCACCTCCCTCAAGGAGGGAGGCAAGGTGACCGCATATTGTACCCTTAGTTGTCATTGCGAAGCCAGTTCGCAAACTGGCTGTGGCAATCCGCAGTATCCTATCATCGCAAAAATAGGAACGGATTCTCACGGCCAGTCTGCGGACTGGTCTCAGAATGACAGTTTTTTAGATCGTCGAGGACGCCGGTCCCTACAAAAAATATGTACAGGCAAATCATTTGTAAAACGCATCCGTTTTTGGATCTATAGAATCCAGCCAAATCATTTGCCTGCTTTTCGTATCCCACCGGCGATACACTTGACAAAAAAGGATAGCTTCCTCGCTGCTTATCGTCATAGGCATTGATTTGGCTGCTTTTCTGTCCGAAAACAGTTTGCCCCTGTGAGAAAAGTTTATTCTCACAGGGGCATTTCCTTATTTATCCAGATGGACATTGATATGCGGATATGTCATAGCGATGCCTTTTTCATCAAAGACTGCCTTGACATTTTTATTGACCTCGAAAAGGGTAGTCCAGTAATCTTCACTCCTGCACCAAACCTGCAGGACATAGTTTATGGAGCTTTCTCCATAATTCTTAACAGCTGCAAAGGGAGCAGGGGAGTCCAAAATGGTATCCACATTTCCAGCCAAACGCAATGCAGCCAGTACATCCTCCACAGGCGCAGTATAAGCGGCAGAAACATCGATATCCACACGCCGGGTACCGGACACGGAGTAGTTTACGATCTGCGCAGCTGTGACAGCGCTGTTGGGAATGGAAACTACCTTGTTATCGGCAGTGGCTAACTTGGTGTAGGTCAGACCCACTTCCTTGACAGTGCCGGACTGACCGGCGATCTCGGCGAAGTCTCCGGCGACAAAGGGCTTTGTGTACAGCAGGGTAAAGCCGCTGATCACATTGGTCAAAGCGGTCTGTACTGAAAGCGAAACCGCCAATGTCAGCACGCTTGCCAGAGCAACCACGCCGGTCACATCGATCCCCAGCTTGGACGCGCAGATCAGCGCCAGCAGGACATAAAGCACGATCCGCAAAAGCGCCTTGATAAGCTTTGCAGGTGCGCTTTCCAGTTTGGTTTTGCCCAGCGCAGTATCAACCAATTTCATCAGAAGACGAATACAGAGAATACCCAAAACCAGTATAATGATAACGGGCAGAAGCTTGTCCAGCGCAAAGCCGGATAACTTACTCAAAAGAGAATAAAAAGCCTGTTTCATAGAAGTGCTCCTTTCGTATACGGTATATTCTTATTATAATTTCTATATCGCCACTTGGCAAGAAAATAAAGCCGTGATATAATGAAAAAAACAATGGCACTTGCCAATTCAGAAAGGAGAAATCATTATGGGACTTATTAAAGCAGGTATCGGTGCGCTGGGCAGCACCCTGGCGGATCAGTGGAAGGAATTTTTCTACTGCGATTCTTTGGGCAACGAGGTACTGGCAGCCAAGGGTGTCAAGCGTGTTTCCGGCCGCTCCTCCAACACCAAGGGCAGCGACAATGTGATCTCCAACGGCTCCGGCATTGCGGTTGCAGACGGTCAGTGTATGCTGATCGTGGAGCAGGGCAAGGTGGTGGAGGTCTGCGCCGAGCCCGGCGAATATACATACGATTCTTCCACAGAGCCCAGCATCTTTGCTGGCAATTTGGGTCAGAGCATTCTTGATACCTTTAAGACCATGGGTAAGCGTTTTACCTATGGCGGCGACACCGGCAAGGATCAGCGGGTGTACTATTTCAACACCAAGGAGCTGCTGGACAATAAGTTCGGCACACCCAATCCCATTCCTTTCCGGGTGGTAGACAATAAGATCGGTCTGGATGTGGATGTGTCTGTGCGCTGCAGCGGCGTGTACTCCTATAAAATCGAAGATCCGCTGCTGTTCTATACCAATGTCTGCGGCAATGTGACAGCCAATTATATGCGCCAGACCTTGGAGACCCAGCTGAAAACGGAGTTTATCAGCGCTTTGGCACCTGCCTTCGGTAAGCTGTCTGCCTTGCAGATCCGCCCCAATGAGCTTTCCAATCACAATGCGGATATTGAGTCTGCAATGAATGAGACCCTGTCTCAGAAGTGGAGCCAGCTGCGTGGTCTTCGCGTGGTGTCTGTGGCATTGAATCCGGTGACCCTCACAGAGGAAGACGCCGATATGATCAAGCAGGCACAGCGCGCTGCCATTATGCGCGACCCCACTATGGCGGCTGCCGCCCTGGTGGATGCACAGGCAGAGGCAATGAAGACTGCTGCCGGTAACCAGGCAGGTGCAATGACCGGCTTTATGGGTATGGGTATGGCAATGAATCAGGGCGGCATTAACGCCCAGAATTTGTACGCAATGGGTCAGACACAGCCTGCGCCTAAAGCAACCGACGGCTGGAAATGCGCTTGCGGAGCAGTCAACCAGGGCAACTTCTGCCAGGAGTGCGGCGAAAAGAAGCCGGAAGCCGGTTGGAAATGCAGCTGCGGTGCAGTCAATCAGGGGAAATTCTGCCCTGAGTGTGGCAGCCGCCGTCCCAGCGGCGCACCGCTTTATCGCTGCGATAAGTGCGGCTGGCAGCCGGAAGATCCCAAGAATCCTCCCAAATTCTGCCCGGAATGCGGCGACCGTTTTGACGAAGACGATGCCCGTTGATAAAGAAGAGTCTATTTCCTGGGAACTGACGGCAATCAAGTATGCTTCTTCTAATCTGCCGGAAAGGATGGCCTTTGCCGGGGGCAGGGAAGATACTTCCTACCCCATTGTATTTGTGATCTACTGTATCCGCACAGGTGATAAGCTGATCCTGGTGGATCCCGGCTGCGATGCGCTGCCCGGTTTTGAGATGGAGGATTTTGTGCTGCCTGTGGATGCGCTGAAAAAGGCAGGTGTTGATGTAAAATCCGTTACAGATATTATCATTACCCACGCCCATCACGATCACATTGATGCGGTGCGGCATTTTCCCGGCAGCACCGTCCACATTCAAAAAGAGGAATACGCTGCCGGCAGACAGTATATCCCGGAAGAATGCCCGGTGAATATCTTTGAAGACAGCACCGTTATTGCTGACTGCGTTCGTGTGCAGCGTATCGGCGGACATACCAAGGGATCTTGTGTTATTTTACTGCCGGATAAAAGCGCCACTTGGGTGCTTTGCGGGGATGAGTGCTATTTCCGTGAAAATCTCACCCGGCAGATTCCCATCGGTACATCGAAAAATGTAGAACGGAGCAAAGCGTTTTTGCAGGAATATTCCCGGGAAAATTACAGAGTTCTCATTTGTCACGATCCCCAAAATTTCCAGGAGGAATTTGCAAATGGCAGTATTATTGGAATATAAATGTCCCTCCTGCGGCGGTGCGCTCAGCTTTGACAGTGGACTGCAGATGATGAAATGTCCCTACTGCGACACAGAGTTTGAGGTGTCTGCACTGCAGGAGCTGGATGAGGCGCTGAAAAATTGCCCCCAAGAGGATATGTCCTGGCAAACGGAAGCCGGCACTGCCTGGCAGGAAGAGGAGCTGCAGCAGCTGCGCAGCTATGTGTGCGCCTCCTGCGGTGGCGAGATCGTAGGTGATGCCACCACTGCTGCCACAGCCTGTCCCTATTGTGATAATCCGGTGGTGATGGCAGATCAGTTTGCCAATCACCTGAAGCCGGATCTGGTGGTCCCGTTTCAGCTGGATAAGCAGGCTGCAAAGCAGGCGCTTTTGAAGCACCTGTCCGGAAAACCGCTGCTGCCCAAAGCTTTTAAGACGCAGCACCAGCTGGAGCAGATCAAGGGCCTGTATGTGCCGTTTTGGCTGTTTGATGCAGATGCAGATGCGGATATGCGCTATCACGCCACCCGGGTGCGCCACTGGAGCGACAGCCGCTATGACTACACAGAAACCTCCCATTACCACCTGCTGCGCTCCGGCAGCCTTGCCTTTGCCGGTGTGCCGGTGGACGGGTCTCAGAAAATGCCGGATGCGCTGATGGAATCCATCGAGCCTTATGATCTTTCCCAGGCTGTGGATTTTCAAACTGCATATTTAGCAGGCTATTTTGCGGACAAATACGATGTTACTGCGGATGACAGTGTGCAAAGAGCCAATGAGCGTATCCGGGCAAGTACAGAAAGCACCTTTGCCCAGACCTGCTTAGGCTATACCACAGTTACGCCTTCCGGCGGCAGCGTCCGTTTGGATAACAGCCGGGCGCAGTACGCGCTGCTTCCCGTATGGCTGATGACGGCCACCTATAAAGATAAGCGCTACACCTTTGCTATGAACGGTCAAACCGGCAAATTCGTTGGCGACCTGCCTATGGATATGGGCGCTTTCTGGATGTGGCTTCTGGGCGTGTCTGCCGGTGTTGCCGCAGTGGCACTGGCCATCGCTGCATTGCTGTAAGGGGGTGCGGCTATGAAGAAGCTTACAGTAACGATCTTTGCTTTGCTGTTAATAGGCGCTCTGCTGTTTAATGTCAGCGCAGCTGCCAATTATCTGGCAGACGAGGCGGAGCTTTTAACATTCCGGGAGCAGGCGGAATTGGCTGACATCCTTGCAGATACCTCTGCGCAACTGGGTATCGATGTAGTGGTGGTGACTGTAGATAGCCTGAACGGACGCAGCCCGGGCAATTTTGCAGACAGCTATTACGATGACAATGGCTATGCCGATAACGGCATATTGCTTCTGGTAGCAATGCAGGAGCGGCAGTGGTATATCTCCACCTGCGGCAGCAGTATCGACATTGTAGACCGGTTGGGAACGGATTATATATCCTCTTACTTTTTAGACGATCTGGGCGACGGAGACTACTATAATGCATTCTTATCCTTTGCACTTACCTGTGAAAAGCTGTTTACTCAGGGGAGCGCGGAGGAAGGTCCTGTTATCACCTATGGTGAAAGCAGCAGTGCCGGCATCTCCGGTAAAACAGTTCTGATCTGCGCCGTTATCGGCATCGCGGCAGGACTGATCACAGTGCTGGTAATGCGTTCTCAGCTGAAATCCGTCCGGGCGCAGCGCTATGCCGGCAGCTATGTGGTGCCGGGCAGTTTGAACATCACAAACAGCCGAGATATTTATCTATACCGGAATGTACACAGAAGAGAAAGACCAAAATCCAATTCCTCCTCCGGCGGCGGCGGCCGCAGTCACGGCGGAGGCGGCGGCAGCTTTTAAAAAAGTAAAAAGCACTCGACTATTTTGGTCGAGTGCTTTTTTTGTAAGAGAACACCACCGGCAGTGCCGGTGGTTCCAAAAAGCTTTAGCTATGCCTAGTCCCGCCGCAGCGGCAAGCCTCCCCTGTGTAAGGGGAGGTGGGCAAAATCTTTGATTTTGCTCGGAGGGGTTGTTCTCATAGTGACAATCCCTCAGTCAGCCTGTTAGGCTGACAGCTCCCTTTACACAAGGGAGCCTTCGGTGCGCCTATAGGCTCGGCTGGTAAAAGGCTCTAAGGGGGCTTGTTTATACCACCAACACAACCGGTGGTTATGATTTATCGAAAGCGTTTTGCATAGCCGCAGCGACGGCAGAGAGGTTCTACCGCCTGGCGGGCG
>JAZNQK010000106.1:0-17876 GCA_045590135.1 Faecousia sp. | reverse complement strand
AGGGGAAAAACGGATTCTCACGACCAGTCTGCGGACTGGTCTCAGAATGACATTCTTGTCATTGCGAACCAGTGCTCACACTGGTGTGGCAATCCGTAATACCCATTACCGCAAAAAAAGAAAACGCATTACCGCGTCGCGCAAGACGCTCCTCGTAATGACAGGGGAAAAACGGATTCTCACGACCAATCTGCGGACTGGTCTCAGAATGACATTCTTGTCATTGCGAACCAGTGCTCACACTGGTGTGGCAATCCGTAATACTACCGCAACCTGTTGCCTTGAAAAGGATTTAATGTATGAATTATTATGTGTACATCCTGTCGAATAATACAAATACAACAATATATACCGGCGTAACAAGCAATCTGCAACGGCGTGTATATGAACATAAGCACAATTTAGCGGAAGGGAGTTTTACTGCAAGGTATGGTGTCCATAAACTGGTATATTTTGAAGTGACCAGCGATGTACATTCAGCAATAGAGCGTGAGAAACAGATTAAGGGATGGAATCGGGCACGAAAGAATAAATTGATCAGCGAAATGAATCCGCGGTGGAAAGACTTATATGAAATGATATTGCAATGAGGGAAAAACGGATTCTCACGACCAATCTGCGGACTGGTCTCAGAATGACATTCTTGTCATTGCGAACCAGTGCTCACACTGGTGTGGCAATCCGTAATACCCATTACCGCAAAAAAAGGAAAACGGATTACCGCGTCGCGCAAGACGCTCCTCGTAATGACAGGGGAAAAACGGATTCTCACGACCAGTCTGCGGACTGGTCTCAGAATGACAAGCGGTGGATGAGGTTCTTACCCATTTCATACTATAGAAAAGTATCTTTGTTTTGCTACATTCAATCTTTGTTTTACGCATTGTTTTCTACAAACAATAGCGGTATAATTACGAATACAAGGATAAAATCCGCGAAAATGCCGTACGGCATTTTGTGTTTGCTGCTGATGCAGCAAACATTATAAGGCGTTGTTTACATAGACCCCCTTGTAGTGACTGGCCTCCCGGACAGTCCGTACCGCGGCTGAAAAAAGGGGAAATGCGGACAGCCAAAGATGTCTGTCCCTACATGCCGCTATATATTTTTGTACATTTATGCCGCAGTGGCATTGAATTGTAATTAATTTTTAGGGAGGAAACATTATGAACAAACTCGCAAAGCGTACCCTGGCGATCTTGCTTGTGGTATGCGCTCTGTTTGGTCTGGTGGCAATGCCTGCCGCAGCCCTTGCAGAACCCACAGTGGACAGCCCGAAGACATATGTTTATGACTTCTCGGATCTGTCTCAGACTATCACTGCTGAACAAGGCGCAGAGCCTATGTGGAAGTATAGTTCTGATTCCGTAGATGCGCCCAAGTATGGCTTTGGCAACCAAAGACTGGATAAGGCAGGCAACGCACAGTATTGGATGAATGACTTCTACGAAGTCGGCTACCGTAACGGCAACACCGAGGCTGAGCCCATTTACTACTACAAGGACTTGGACTGGCGTGTTGTGGCAGTTACTGATAATTCCACTCAGACAGTCAATAAGTCTGGTGCTTCTGTTCAGCCTACCGATCCGACCAGTACCGCGGATATGGACCGTGTACAAGTCGGTGGCTATTATCAGGGAGATGAAACGAAAAAGCATACCTTTAATGGTCTCCGTTTCATGCCCTACACCGTAGTGGTTGGAGAATTCGACGATGGCTCTGAGCGGCGCACTGCAAAGGAAACTCCGGGCCACTGGGTCGCTATTACCATCAAGGCTCCCGAAGTCGGCACCTACACTGTTTCTCTGGACCACCTGAAGACCAAGTACGGCGCACAGGCAAGTACTGCTTATATTATTCCCGGTGCAGTCAGCGATGTGACAGCTATTGAGGGATACATTTCTGATGATACCTATAAGCTGGAGAATTCTTTTAATTGTTTTGAATCTCTCGCTAATATCGATGCCTCTGAAGATAAGCTCACCGGTCTGCCCGAAACCAATGACGAGAGGGCACTTGCTGACAACACTATTCTGGGCACGGTCACCCTGAGCGAGCCGGAAGAAGAGTACACCTTGGTGTTCAAAGCGGATAAGAACCGTGGCGGCACTACCACTGCTGACTGTGCCCGTGTATATCTGGAGGCACTGATCTTCACCCAGCAGGCAGAGGCCCCTGTCACCTTAGGTAATAACAGAAATTATAGCTTTGCCCTGAATACCTATATCGACGATGGTACATTTACCAATCAGACCTACTTTGAGACAGAGGGTTATGCTGAAAAGCTGGATGCGCTTTACAACACTCTGGGTTGGGACTTCTTGGGTTCTACCTTTACAAGCTACAATCGTATCGACAAGAACTACCTGTATTTGAACGGTGGCGGTACTAATAGTGCTCCTGCCTATGTTGCATTTAAGCTGAAGTCCCCCGGCAACGGTGCATATCAGCTGGATTTTACCGGCTATATTATGACTAAACCTGATGCAACCAGCACCACTAAGGCGAAGACCTCCCATATGTGGATGGATGCGTTGATCGTGAAGCTGGATGAAAATAAGGTTGAGACAGCTTACGCAGATTATATTGCAACTGCAGAAGAAATCGGTACTTACGATCCTGATTATAGCACTGAGTATTCTTCCACAAATCAGTACATTTCCAACACTTTAGGTACCTATACCTTTGAAGAGGGTGCAGATTATATCCTGTATCTGCGTAGAAATCCGGAGACTGATAGCAGCACCACCGATGGTGATGATACCTATGCTCCCAATAATGCATATCCCCGTGGTCTGACTGCAACTGCTCTGCCTGCAACCGCAGCTACCATCGGCGAGAATGTAACACCCGCTGAGGATGCTGCTTACGCTACCGGTATGGGTACTGCAACTGCCTTGGGTTCCTATATGAATACCCTGCAGAAGACCGGTGCTCAGGTCAACCTGCTTGATGGAACAAAGGGTATTGCACTGAATACAAAGAGCAATACTTGGCGTTTCTTCCGCTCCAATTCCGCATTGACAGAGGCTGCGCTGGCAAGCGGCACTTATGCTTATAATGCAGACCTGATCAACAAGGCTAAGGAGCTGTACGCTGCCGGCGAAATGGATTGGCAGGTTCTGGACTTTGTTTCTGGCGGCGCCGATATCCGTTATGACGCTAACACCATTATCCTTTACACGCTGAAGGGTAACCAGGCAAAGCATCAGGGTGTTGTCGGCAGCACCGTAGCAATGCTGATTCGTTCTCCCGGTGAGGGCAACTTCAAGATGAGCTTTGATATGTCTTGCCAGTATGCTGCCGGCTATAAGACAGCAAACCTCTGGCTCAATGCCTATATGGTAAAGGTCGACGGCGAGACCGTTACTGCCGACAACTTCAAGAATGTTATGCCTGAAACTCCCATCGGTGAGATCACCGAGGAGTACTTCCACGACGGTTCTGCAAGCACATCCTCCATCACCACCACCACACCTATGACTGTGAAGGGTGATGTCAACAAGACTGAGGTTGAGTTCTACTTCGAGGAAGGCGCTGACTACATCCTCTATCTGCAGGGCCACGAAGATGCTGATACTTATAAGGACACCACGATCACAGAGGGTGTTGACACCTACTCTGCCGGTAACATCTATCTTGGCGGCATTAACTTCGAGTGCACTGACGAAGCTGACGAGAAGGTCGAGTACACCACTCTGACTGCTGCTCTGGCTGCTGCTGAAGGAACTACCGAGATCATCAAGCTGCAGCAGGATGTCCTGCTCAGCGAGGTCGTTATCCCCGCAGGCGTGACCCTGGATCTCAACGGTCACACCCTGACCACTGCTGCTGTCGGTCCTATGGGCAAGATCGTTGGCGAGGGCGTCGTGAAGACTTACGCAGGTGCCAACACCTTCACCAATGCTGATGTATTCGCCGAGAACACCCTGCCTCTGTACGACGAAGAGGTCGGCGGCTACAAGTTCTACGAGTACACCCTGGGCAACGGTACTCCCAGAGCTGACGCAGCAAACGATGCTGTGAAGTTCTGGTACCAGTTCCAGTTCGTAGGCGACAAGGCTGCTGAGGCTTACGAGCTGGTCGCTTCCGGTACCTCCGGTCTGACTCTGGGCGTGACCCTGGCATACAATGGCGAAACACAGGGCTTTGACTTCGTCAACAGCAAGGAAGCCGGCGTTGAAAACGACGCTGCAGCATTCGCAGCTGCTTATGCAGCCTTCGCAAAGGATGCAACCGATCCCTGGCTGTATGTCAATGTCAGAGGCGTATCCGGTGTAGAGAACCTGTCCGTCACACCTGTGATCAATGTTGGTGGTACTTATATCACCGGCGCTGCTATCGCACAGTAATTAAAGGAGGGTTAAAAATATGAAGAAGTTGTATGAGAGCCCTTCTGCAGAGAAGTGCATCCTGGATATTCGCACAAGCCTGATGAACGGCGATCTGCCCACTGTCAGTGACAACGGCTACGGCTGGGCGGACGGCGAAACTCCCTGGGACGACGAGAACAGATAATTCTCCTGTTCATCACATTTTAATAACACCGCGAAGCAGGGGAGCCATCCGGCTCCCCTGTTTTTTTGATACCTTTGTAGGGAATACCACTCCGAACGGTCCGCTATATTCCGGTTTAACGGCGAGATTATAACCGCACCCGTAGGCCGGGGGCTTGCTCCCGCCGCAACAAAAATAGTTGGTAATCCACCACGGCGGGGGCAAGCCCCCGCCCTACAGTGGATAGTCAAACAATTCGTCAAACTGAATATGACATCCGTAAGAAAGACACCGTACACGCAAAGGTGTTCGACAAGTAGCGATGCAACGGAAATCTTTGCTTTGCGATATTAAATCTTTGTTTTGCATATTGCGCCAAAGCGTGTTTAAATGTATAATTACGCTACAAGTGTATATGTTTTGTTGTATACTGTGGGAAGTGTTGCAAAACAGTGTGCAGCAAAGGAAAATCAGCGATACATTGCTGTCAGTGCAGTACCTAATTTTCGATCAAAGGATGGTGTCATTATGAAGAAGATCTATGAAAGCCCGATGCTTGAGACATGCGTTTTGAGTGTACCCACAAAAGTAATGAATGAACCCACAACCAGCGATTACGGCTGGGTTGATGTGACCTCACCCGACGGTAGCCTGTAAGCTGAACTCAGATGAACCGCCAAGCGGGAAAGTCTTGGACTTTCCCGCTTTTTAATTGCTCATTTACCCGTGTGGGAAAACGGACCACCGCGTCGCGCAAGGCGCCCCTTGTAATGACAAAAAGGTGTTGTCATTGCGAACCAGTGACCGATGTCACTGGTGTGGCAATCCGTAACACTCATTACCACAAAAAGGAAAACGGATTACTGCGTCGCGCAAGACGCTCCTCGTAATGACAGGGGAAAAACGGATTCTCACGACCAGTGTGCGCACTGGTCTCAGAATGACATTCTTGTCATTGCGAACCAGTGACCGATGTCACTGGTGTGGCAATCCGTAACACTTATTACCGCAAAAAGGAAAACGGCGAATGCGGACCGTCGAGGATGCCGGTCCCTACAGGATCTACCATCAAACCCTGCAAATGAACTTATATTTTACTCCCGGAAGGAGAAACTGTATGAAAAACATCAAAAGAATTGCGGCGCTGCTGTTGGCAGCCTGCCTGTTGCTCACTGGCGTGCCCTACACTGCCAGTGCGGCAGCTGCCGACTTTACGCTGGATTTCAGCACACTATATACCAAGGTAACTTCTTGGGATGATACAGATGGCGAGGGCGATAAGGATATCCCTGAGGTGGCAAGCAACACCCTTTCTCTGTATGATCAGGGTGCGCTGGACATTGCCATTGTCGACCATACACCAAAGCTCGGCGGTAAGCTGTTTAGCGGCAAAGGTGTGCGTACCTATTCCGGTGCCGGCACCTATATTGCGTTCAAGCTGCGCAAGGACAGCACGAACACCGGCGACTATACAGTACAGCTGATGCATGATGTCAGTGCCCGTGGCGGCTATGTGGATCTGCACATCCTGCCTGTGGATACAGCAGACATCCCTGGCAGCCTGTCTTCTTCCAACCGGGTGGGTCGTGTCGATTTTAACAGCCTGAATGATATTACAAATCCTGATGATGCAGCAAATGATTCCATTAAGGATACAGTGGGTTACTGGAACTTTGGCAGCGAGACGGAATTTCTTGTGGTATTCAATATGGTGGAGAATGCGCCTTTGTTCGACACCCAGAGCTACACCTTTATCGAGACGCTGACCTTTATCCCCGGTACGGATACTGTGGTTACACCTTTGCGCCGGATTGACCCCTGGCTGGTCAGCGGCAATGCTGTTGAATATTTCGAGACCGTGGTTTATGCCGCTGTAGGCAAGGCGGTGAATGATCACTACTACCTCTATCTGCCCATCGAGGGTGACCGGATGAATGTCTATGACCTGGAGACACAGGAGAAGGTGGACGAGGTGGTGACTCCCTTTGATGTCTGCCGTGGCATTACGGTGGATGATGACGGTATCGTCTGGATGGTGGGCAGTAACCCTGTCGTGTTCAGCTACGATCCCTTCACCGGTAAGACCGTTCAGTATGACAGCTACAAGATCACCGGCCTTTCTGAGCATGCAGAAAGCGGCTACTATGCCCATAACACCAAGAATTATGTATTCTTCGGCACATCTTCCGATTCCCAGATCATTCGTTTCAACAAGACTAACCACGGCTATAAGGTCTATCCCAACAACGGTGTTACCTTCTGCGATGATGCCGCTTATGCCTGCGGTGTTGCGGTTACTGCCGATGAAAAGCTTGTCTACTGCGGTATGGCTGGTGACAAGAACGAGGACGGCATCGAGACCTTTGAGATCCTGAAGGTCAATGTGAGCACCAGTGCAGTGGAAGGCAGAGCGGATCTGACCAAGCTTTTTGCCACCTCCGAGGTTATGTTCCGGGGTATGGGTCTGTCCAGCGATGAAAAGACGCTTTTTGCCGGTGCCAGCGGCTGCCGAGGTATGGCTTGCATCAATACCGAGACTATGACCCCCTTCATCCCTACGGATGCAAATGGCAACTATGCCTACAACAAGATCAACTATGATGTGACCAAGGATCCCGAGACCGGCATCACCTATCTGTGCCTGGGCACTACCGGTGCGGACTATCTTACCGGTACTACCTATGGTGTAAAAGATTCCCATCTGCTGGCAGCAGGTCTGTACAAGTGGGTAGAGGAGGACGGCTACACTGTAAACGGTGTGGAAACCAACGGCTACTTAGAGCTGGTCAGCACCAAGTTCAACAAGGCGCTCAAGTGCGGACAGAACAGCTTTGCCACCGTTGGCGGCGACCGGTGCATCGTTACCAATGACACCACCGGCGTTCTGTATTATAATCTGGATACAGATGCGATTGTCCGCCTGAATGATTTGGTGGACAAAGAGCACGATGGCGCGCCCATCCTGCTGCAGACACTGGAGACAGACGATGCAGGCAACCTGTATGTGGGCTCCTTCAACACCAGCAAGTGCCGCAAATTTGATATCACCACCGGTCAGCTCACTGATGCTTTCTTCACCTCCGGTCAGACTGATTCTCTGATTTGGTACAAGGGCGAGCTGTACGCCGGTAACTACAACACCGGCAGACTGACCCGTGTCAATTTCGAAAGCACCGATGAAGGCAAGTACAACGATTATCTGATCGGTATGAAGTATCACGATGCGATGGATTCAGAAATGGCGAACAGCCCAACCCAGGGCACGCTGTATGACTTCCATCAGTCCCGTGTTCATACGCTGACTGCCGGCGATAATATGGTCTTTATGGGTACGATCCCTGACCAGTATCTGTTTGGCGGTGCTATCGGCTGGTATAATGTAGAGACCGGCGAAACCTTCGGCACCCGCTTCCCCGATGCCAACGGTGACGGCATCAGTGACAATGCGCTGGTCAACCAGAGCGTGGTTAAGCTGGTTTATGATGAAAGCACCAATTTGCTCTACGGCATTACTTCCATTGCCGGCGGTACCGGTGCGCCTGTGAGAACGGCAAGCGCAAGCTTGAACGCCAAGCTTTTTGTCTACGATGTGGACAGTAAGCAGGTGCTGCTGGAGACCAACCTGGTCAGCGAACTGAGCGCTAAGGGCTACAGCTTGCCTTACCAGAAGGCACTGGGTTCTCTGGCAATGGATCCCAACGGCGATAAGCTGTGGTGTATCGCAGGTGATTACCTGCTTGATTTCACTTTCGATAAGACTACCAATGCTATTACTGTTAATTCTGTGGCAGATTACGGCGACGGTACACTACTGGGCGGTCACCGGGCAAAGGATATGGTCTTTGACGATGAGTATATCTATGCTGCCTTCGCTGGTTCCGGCGGTGTCTGGCAGATCCGCCGTAGCGATATTTCACAGGGCACGAGATTGCCTGTGTCTGTGGGTGTCTACTATGCCATCGGTGGTGACGGCAACCTTTACTACACCCAGGCTGAAAAGCTGTATATGTATCCGCTGAATGTGACCGCAGAGGATCAGGATGCGGCGAATGCCGTCAGTAATACCATTGCGGCTCTGCCTGTGGGCGACAGCATCACTCTGAATACGCAGGCAGCGATAACTGCCGCACAGAAAGCTTATGACGCGCTTTCTACCACCCAAAGAGCGCTGGTCAAGAATCAATATGTGTTGCAGGAAGCACAGGTCGAGCTTCTGGAAAGAAAGATCGCTGCCATCGACAGCACTACAGATGCCCAGCAGCTGCAGAGTCTGATGGATCAGTATCAGGCTTTGTCCACTGCGGATAAGAAGAAGATCGCTAACTTTAATGTGCTGGATAGTGCGTATAGTGCAGTATACGATGATGCGTACACGGTGAACGGAACGGCATACTGGAATATCGAGGATGCTATCGCTGCAGCCTCCCAGCTTTCCGGCAGCAACAAGCTCGTGCAGCTTATCAGAAATACTGCGCTCGACGAGCTGCTCCTGACTGATGGTGTAACTTTGGATCTGAACGGCTTTACGCTGACACTGAATGCGTTCAATGCCAATGTCGAAGGCGTGGCAGAGGGCTATGTGGTGGACAGCAGCGTGGGTAACAACGGCCTTTTGCAGATCGCAAGAGGCGAGGATATGTTCCGGAAGAATAACCCGGATCTGCCTGTGTATGATGCGCAAGCAGGCGGTTATCGCTTCTTCGATTACAAGCTGGAGCTGCACAGCCAGACCACAAACATCAGCCTCGGCAAGGAAAAATTCTGGTTCAAATTCCATTTCTATACGGATGATACCTGCGCTGTGCTGGATCAGGATGCCTACGAAATGGTCCGGGCAGACGGCAGCAATCTGCAGATCAGCACCGATCTGACCTGGAACGATATAGCACTGGATCGCGTATACTTCGGCATGAAGGACGGTAGCGGCGTTCTCTCCACCGATATTTTTGCGCAGCAGTGGGCGGATGGTGCAACGATCAACAGATGGTTGTATCTGAATGTTGGCGGACTGAATAAGGTCGGCTTTGGTGTACTGAATGTTAAGCCGATAATTACCGTTAACAATGTGGAGGTCACCAACGGCGTGATTACCTATGAGAAGAAAATGGCGGATCCGGAATACGGCTGGTCTGAGGGCGGTCCCTACGCTAACTAAACAGACAAACATACAATTAAGGGCGCGTTGCAAAGGGCAACGCGCCCTTTTACTTGCCGAATTTCAGTTTATCGGGCAGTTTGTCAATGCATTGTAGGGTCCGGCCTCCCGGACAGGCTGTACCGCGGCTGAAAAAAGGGGAATGCGGACAGCCAAGGATGTCTGTCCCTACAGATCATTCGTCAAATTCCGGTTTAACGGACAGTGCGACCTCCGTTGTCATTGCGCACCAGCGCGCACGCTGGTGCGGAGATCCGCGATACCCATTACTGCAGCAAAAAACGGATCACCCAGTCACGCGATGGCAGTGTGCGTATTTTAGAATGCAAAGATTTTCGGAGCGTTTTGCCGGGAATATACCGCAGCTTTCTTCTACACAGATGACTGCGTCTGTGATTTATGTCTGAAAAGTTGCGTTTTTTATTGCTAAAAATACAGCCATTTTACGCCTGCTGAATAAAACAGACCCTCTTTTAGTTAAAAGCGTTTGTAAAAAAGTAAAAATTTCTTTGTTTTATTACATAAATATCTTTACTTTACAGAGCGACAGAACACGAAATAAATGTTATGATATAGGTGTTAAATTGGATATTTGCGACAATACATATTTGACGCGGATATCCCATCAAGGAGGAGACCGATATGAAGTTTAACGGAAAGCGTATTATGGCCTTTATTCTGACGCTGTGTATGCTGATCTCTGTTTTGCCGCCTGTGGTTCTGGCAAGCGGCGAAGGAGAAGGCGCAGGTGAAACACCTGTCACAGTGACCTATGACTTTGCTCTGGGCAACAGTGAGCTTACCTATGACAAGAGTGGTACGCCCACATCCTTTGCCGGAGCGTATCTTGCAACGGCTGCTATTAATGGTGCGATTGCAGACCATTATGCCAATGACCGCCTGAACTGGAAATATATTACTGACAATAAGGCTGATTTTACGGCAGCCGGTAAAACTGTCAGCAATATGTACCAGGTCGGCTCCGGCAGCACTGCGTGGACCGGTGTGCGCTCCAGCATGAAGATCACATCTGATACACCCAACACCTATGCAGACATCTATTGGGTCGCCTTTGAGATCGATGTGGATGTTGCCGGTGTATACGCACTGACGCTGAATCATCAGACCCGTAAGGATGGCACTTCTGCAGGTGAAGTGTATGTGCTTCCCGGCAGTTATACAGATGCAGCCGGGATCACTGCTGATTTGGCAAACGCGCAGAAGGTCAATGCTGCCGACATCAATTACAGCAGCAGCTCTTACACCTGTGCAGATGCACAGAGCACTTTGGGCAATGCGGCCCTGGTTGCCGGTGCGAACACTGTGGTGTTCAGGTCCAACGGCCCCAGCCCTGCTGCTGCAGCCGGTGCGACAAACTGCACATCCATGTACCTGAATTCTCTGGTAATGGTGAAGCAGGCAGATGCAGCTCCCCTGAAAAGTGCAAGCTATGACTTTACATATGCAAATGTCGACACCCTTGCTAATAATGGCAACAGCTATGCAGGCAAGTATTTCTACAATAAGGACTTCTCCACAAGCCCCACAGCCACCTCCAACGGCGCGGTGATAAAGAACCTGTATGACGCCGGCCAGCTGAACTGGAAAATGATCGCCACCAACGCGGCGAGCTTGGCTGACGGCACGGTTTATTCCTCTGCAGACAGCTATACCAGCTTTGGCACGGCCACCACCTGGGCAGGCTTGCGCCTGACAGTCCGCGCAGCAAAGTTGGCAGGCGGCAATGAATATATCGGTGGTCACTGGTTTGCTTTTACCTTGGAAGGTCCCGGCGCAGGCAAGTATGCGATGACCTTGACTTACCAGACCCGCGGCGATGCAAACACGAATGTTGAGACCTATTTGCTGCCCGGCGAGCTGACGGATGCAACGCAGATTACAGAAAAAATTGCATCTGCGACCTCTCTGACGACCGGCCTGGATGCCCGTAGAGACAGCGAAGGACAGGTTGCAAACTCCAGCAGACAGTACATCGATACCAATGTTTCTTTGGGCCAGCAGGAGCTGGTGGACGGTAAGTACACGCTGGTGTTCTACTGCGCGGGTACCGGTTCGTCCTTCTATCTGAAGAGCCTGAATATGACTGAGGTAGAGCAGATCCCCGAGGACACCACGGCACCGACTGGCGATACTACAGCGCCTACTGAGGGAACGACTGTTCCGGAAGAAACCACCGTTCCTGAGGAAAAGGATCCTCTGGACTACTCCTTTGAGGTAGGCAAGAGCTGGTTGGAGGATGCCACCGGCGCATCTATGGCTGACGGAATCCTGACACAGGACAAGATCCTGCAGGCGCTGGAGCATTATTACAGCACCGGGGATATCTCCTGGAAATATGCTCTGGACAATATCGATACCTTTGACAAAGAGGGTCTTCTCCTCTCTGACGATACCCACTATTTTGGCGGCGGCGGCAACCCCTGGTCCGGCCTGAAGCTGGGTATGATGCATCGCACCGGTGCAGAGCAGACAAAGACATATCCCGCCGGCTGGTGGACTGCCTTCACTGTAAAGTCTCCCGGCGCAGGCAATTATAAGATCACCCTGGACTACCAGACCCGTGCTGACGGTACTCCCGAGGGCGAGATCTACATTATCAAGGGCACCTTCTCTGATGTGGCTTCTGTAGAAGCAGCTATGACCAGAGAGAATATGCGCAAGGTAGTGGACTTCACCAGCAATACCTATAACTTTGCTGCCCCCGTTTCTGCGGATCTTGGCATCATGACTCTGGAAGCAGGGGAGTACACCGTCGTATTCAAGGCCGCAAAGGTCAAGAACTACGCATATATGTACCTGAATGAACTGGTGTTTGAGGCAACCGATCAGCCTGCCTACAATCCCGAACTTCCCGAGGTGCAGGAGCCTGTGCAGCCCAAGCCTGAGGGCTATACCTTCGAACTTGGCACCTCCTCTTTGGTCAATGCCGTGGAAGCCTCCTTTGCAGGTGCAACGCTGACAGAGACAAAGAACCTGAATGCCCTGGCACAGTACTATGCCGATGGCTATATCTCCTGGAAGTACGCTTTGGACAATATCAGCAGCTTTGCAAAGCCTGAAAATAACCTGCTTGCAAACAACACCTTCTATCTCGGCGGAGGCAATTATCCCTGGACCGGTCTGCGGCTGGGTCTGATGCTTCGGGATCAGAGCGTTACACCGGAGGTAAAGACCTATCCTGCCGGCTGGTGGGCTGCATTTACCGTCAAGTCCCCCGGCGCAGGCACCTATGAGATCAAGCTGGATTATCAGGTCCGCGCTGACGGCACCACTGCCGGTGAAGTGTATCTGGTGAAGGGCACCTTCACCAACGCAAAGGCATTGGAAGCAAAGCTGACGAAGGATAACCTGCTGAAATCCGTGGACTTCAGCAGCAAGACCTATACTTTGGCAGATGCTTCCCGGAGCCTGGGCATCGTGACTTTTGAAAATTGTGAATATACCTTAGTCGTTAAGGCGGCAGAGGGTAAGCCCGGCGCTGCATATGCTTATGTGAACGGTCTGAGCTTTACCCCCACCCAGCCCAAGCCTGTGCTTGGTCCTGTACAGACGGATAAGCTTGTCTATGACTTCCAGCTGGGCAGCAGCACACTGACAGCTGTTGACGGCAGCTCTCTGGCAGGTGCAACGCTGAATGCCAAGAATGTTACCGAGGCCCTGGGCGAGTACTTTGCAGATCAGAAGCTGTACTGGAAGTACGCTGCTGCCAACCTGGACTCCTTCAAGAAAGAGGGCGCAAGTGTTTCTTCTACCTTCTTCATCGGCGGCACCGAGACCTATAAGTGGGCAGGTATGCGCTCCGGTGTGAAGGTGACCGGTCCTGAAGTGAACGAAGAGGGCAAGAAGATCGCCACCTATCCCGCCGGCTGGTGGCTGGCAATGAATATCCACGCTCCCGGCACCGGCTTGTATCACCTGACGCTGGACTACCAGTCCCGTGCAGACGCTACCACCGCTGCAGAGATCTACCTCATCAAGGGCGCGCTGACAGATGCTTCTGAGATCGAAAAGCAGCTGACTGCTGAAAACCTCATCAACACTGTGGATATGAAGGGCAAGACCTTCGATCTTTTAGATAAGTCTGCATACTTAGGCGTTGTGGAATTCCAGCAGGGCGAGTACACATTGGTTGTCAAGGCGGCAGCAGACAACGGAACAGGCGCAGCAGCTTACACCTATCTGACCAAGCTGACCGCAGACACCCAGGCACCTCCCGAGCCCACCGAGATCATTTACGATTTCGACCTGTGTGACAAGACCAACGGTATCTGGGGCGGCAAGAAGCTGGTTAAGGATGCTATCCCTGAGCTGAGCGAAAGATACGCCGCAGGAAAGCTGAACTGGAAGTATGAGGGCAAGGCCTTTACGCTGGACGATGCAGCCAATGCCTTTGCTAACCACTACGGTATGGTTATGTACACCAACCAGGAGATGTGGATGGCATTCCGCATCAAATCTCCCGGCACCGGACTGTACACCCTGAGCTTGAATCACGCTATCTCCGGCAGAGGCGCAATGGGCGCTGTGTATGTGCTCCCCGGTGACACCACCGATATCGAAAAGGCAATGGACCACTCCAACCGTGTGGGCAAGGTTCAATTCTATAACGACACCGGCAACACCACTGTTGTGGACGGTGAGCATACCACCCTGGGCACCTGGACTTTTGAAAAGGGCAAGGAATATATCGTGGTGTTCGAGGCATACAGCAGCACCATCTTCCAGAAGGACATCGGCTATATGTGGATCTCCCAGCTGATCGCCAAGAAGGGTGACTACACGAAGGAAACTGCTGTTACCAACCGGGTCATCAAGCCCTTCGTGGCAGATCCGGAGCCGGTCAAGACTATGGAGCTGAACCTGTATCTGACCACTTCTGTGGTCAACGGTCAGGACTACCTGTATATCCCCACCGAAGGTCATCAGATGTTCGTGTGCAACTTAGAGGATATGGTCAGAGAGCGGATCGTGCGTACGCCCTTCGGTATCAGCCGCGGTATGACCACCGACAAGGACGGTATGATCTGGCTGGTGGGTGACGCTTCTGTTGTGTGGCGTTATGACCCCTATACCAACACCTATATGACTACCCGGAACTATAAGCTTTCCGGCGGTATCGATAATTCTTCCTCCGGCTTCTCTATGACAACGGATGATGAAGGAAATGTTTACTTTGGTTGCTATCCCAGCGGATATGTGGTGCAGTACAATCCCCAGACTGATCAGTTCAAAAAGATGGGCGGCGGAACGATCAACGCTGACTGCCAGTATGGCTGTGGCGTTGTGGTCAAGGACGGCTACCTGTACGCAGCGGTATCCGGCGATCTGAATGCAGACGGTCAAAAAACAGCCGAAGTTGTCAAGATCGACATTGCCAAGAATGAGATCGTGGGAAGAACTAACATCATCGAGCAATTCGGTGATAAGGAAGTTATGGTCCGTTCCGCAAGCATCTGCGGCGATACATTGTTTATGGGCGGTATCAGCATGGTGGGCTTTGTTGCCATCGACATCAACACCATGGAGCTGAAGGACTATGGCATTCCCAAGCAGATCAGCTACGCTCCCACCGAAGAGATCGATGGCAAGTGCTATATGGTGGTGGAGAGCTATGGTATGTATCAGTATGATTCTGCTACCGATACTATGACCAAGATCAAGGGTATGGACTCTGCCACCGTCGGCTTCCGTACCACACCCCACAGCGCAGTTACCTTAAGCAATAACCCCCTGTTCCCCGGAACCTCTTATGTGACGGCATCCAGCACCGGTGTGAAGATCTATAACTTCGAGACCAAGAATGTCTGGACACCGCCGCTGTATGATGAGGATACCGATGGTGCCGGACAGTTGATCCGTTGTATGGTTTCCGGTGAACCCGGCGATCCTAATATCTACATTGGCGGCTACAACACGGTCAACTGCGCAAAGTTCAATACAGAAACCGGTACAACCAGCCTGTTTGAGGCTACCTCCGCCCAGACAGATGTAATGCTCTGGCACGAGGGTGCATTGTATGTAGGTAACTACAACGCAGGTAACCTGGTCCGGATCAACTTTGATGATCCCGATCGCAATGTTATTTTGCTGAAGTTCAAGGAACAGTATCATCAGGCCCGTGTCCACGCCATTGCTGCGGGCGACGGCTACATTTTCGCAAGTACTATTCCCGACAGCTTCCTATACGGCGGTGTATTGGCGATCGTTGATCTGAAGACCCAGGCGCGTACCGTGGAAGAAAACCTCATTGAGAACCAGTGTATTACCAGCCTTGCCTACCACGACGGCATCATCATCGGTGGTACCTCCGTCTCCGGTGGTACCGGCTCCGACGGCTCTGCCACCGGTAAGGAATCTGCAGTGATCTTTGCTTACGATGTAGAAGCCAAGAAGCTGCTGGCAACACTGGATCTGCGTGAAATTTTCCCGGAACTGCCGGATATGCTTCCTTACATCAACGGCTTGACCGCTGACCCGGACATTGCTGAAAACGGCAGGTACTGGGGTCTGGTCTCCGAGACGCTGTTCTCCTTCAGCTTTGATAAGACCACCAACACCTTCTCTGTGAAGGAAGAGCTGTCCTTTGATAAGGCCAATATGCCTGGCAATATTGGCAGAACCTGGGATGACTGTAGCTGGGCATTCGACGGTGAGGGCTATATGTATGTAGCCTTTGACGGTGTTAAGAATGCCGGTATGCGCAAGATCAATATGGCAAACCCCAAGGATAATGTTCGTATCGACATCGAGACCCCCAGAGTGTTTACTTTGGGCCCGGATGGCAACCTGTATTATTCTGCCAATAACGCGATCTTCAAGATGTTCCCCCTGAATGTTACTGAGGATGACTGGGCACAGTCTGAAGCCGTGGATAAGCTGATCCTGGCCATCGGCGACAAGATCACCTTGGATAGTGAGGATGCCATTGTTGCTGCCCGTACCGCTTACGATGCTTTGTCTATGAAGCATAAGGCACTGGTGCAGCATTTGGAGATCCTGGAGATCGCAGAGACTGACCTCTTGGAGTGTATGATCGATGCCATCGGTGAGGTCACCCTAGATAAGCGGGAAATGATCGAAGGCTTGCTGGCAAAGTACAATGCCATGGATTCTTATGCCCAGCGCTATGTGAAAAATTATCAGACGCTGAATGAGGCAGATATGGCTCTGCAGGGTCTGATCAATGAGCAGGTAGCTGCCGAGATGCAGAAGATCATCGACGAGATGAAGGATGCAGCCTCCATTACCTTGGATGATTATGACTATGTCATGGGCATCAAGGCAAAGTACGATGCTTTGAAGTTCCTGCAGCGGCAGCTGGTGGATGCAACGAAGCTGGAAGCAGCGCTGGCAAAGATCACCGAGCTGCGCCAGGAAAAGATCGAGCATCTGAAAAAGCTCATCGCCTCCATCGGCGAGGTCACTCTGGAGGATGAAGCGATCATCGTTGAAGCACTGGAGATCTTCGACTGGCTGACTCTGGATGAGCGTGAGCAGGTGGATTATATCACTCTGAACGCTGCGGAAAAGGCGCTGAAGAAGCTGCAGAAGGCTGCGGCTGAGGAAGTGGATGCTTTGATCGAAGCCATCGGTGAAGTTAAGCGCTCCTCCGGCAAGGCGATTGAAGCTGCTCGCGCAGCCTACGATGCCCTGACAGAAGGCTCCAAGGCATATGTAAAGCTGCTGGATACCCTGCTTGCGGCAGAAGCAGCCTATGCTGAATTTGGCGGTCTTGGCGTTGTGGGCACCGTTGCGGTGGTAGTTGCAGTTGCGGCTGCTGCCGGCATCGGCGTTACCGTGGTGGCGGTGAAAAAGCCGCACCTTTTCAAGAAAAAGGAAAAGGTTGCTGCTGAAACCGAAACCGAGGAGTAAAATTTCTCCTATCTAAAGTTTATAAAATTGCCACAGGTGACAAACCGCCTGTGGCAATTTCATTGCATAAAGAAAACCACCGGCGGTGCCGGTGGTTCCAAAAAGCTTTAGCTTTACTCAGTCCCGCCGCAGCGGAAAGCCTCCCCTGTGTAAGGGGAGGTGGGCAAAATCTTTGATTTTGCTCGGAGGGGTTGATCTCATAGGGACAATCCCTCAGTCAGCCGTTCGGCTGACAGCTCCCTTTGCACAAGGGAGCCTTCGATGCGCAAATAACTGCATCTGCGGTGGTAGGGCAGGACACGCAAGCGAAAGATAATTCGATGAGCCTATA
>JAZNQK010000105.1:0-14961 GCA_045590135.1 Faecousia sp. | reverse complement strand
AGATCGAAGAGCTGGCTGCTGCTGACAACATCACTCTGGACATCAACCTGATGGTTAAGGCTAACAACGAAGGCGAATACAAGCTGGCTGTTCAGGCTCTGAAGGACTGGGGCGCAGCCTCCATCTTCATGACCAACGAAGGTGTTGTTAATGAAGTATTCCCCGAAATCTCCGACAACGCTGCTTCCTACAAGGACATCCTGTTCTGCGGCTTCGACGCAGGCACCAACCAGTACGACTGGATCAAGGACGCTGGCGCCAACTATGCTCTGCTGGTAGGCTCTGTTGCTCAGGACTCCTACGCTATCGGCTACGAATCCGTAAAGCTGGCTATTGCTAAGCTGGAGGGTAAGGAAGTTGCTGACGTGGGTATCGCTGGTCAGTGGTACACCGCTGAGAACATCGACGCTCTGAAGGATTGGGGCGCAGAGTCCATCTTCATGTCCAACGAAGGCGTTATCAACGAAGTATTCCCCGAGATCTCCGACAATGCTGACACCTACAAGGACATCCTGTTCTGCGGCTTCGATGCAGGCACCAACCAGTACAACTGGATGAAGGACGCCGGTGGGACCTACGCTCTGTTGGTCGGCTCCGTCGCTCAGGACTCCTACAACATTGGTTACAAGGCTGTTGAGATGGCTATCCAGAAGCTGGCTGGCGAGGAAGTTGAAGATGTCGGTATCGCTGGTGTTTGGTACAACGCTGAGAACATCGACGAGCAGAAGGACCGCAACATCTTCTACATGGGCTAATATTTAGTTCCGTTTGGAATGAAATAGCGTAACGGCTGAAACCGAGCGGCACCACTTCGGTGGGGCCGGGTTTTTTATAAATTTTAAATTTGTCACCGCTGAAGCGTAAAGATCTTTAATCTTTAGGCTTGAACTGTGAAGCAGGAGGAGATATAATGAAAAAAGTCAGGAATCTCATAGCGTTTGACCTGGGCGCCAGTAATGGCAGAGCCATTTTAGGCCAGTTTGACGGCGAGCGCATCACAATGAAGGAACTGCACCGTTTTGAAAATAATTACATTGAGATGAACGGTGTCTATTATTGGGATACGCCGTATTTGTACAGTCAGCTGAAGCAGGGACTCCTTGCCTTTAAGCAGGGCGATTACGGCGATCTGGATGCCTTTGGTATCGATACCTGGGGCGTGGATTTCGGTCTGCTGGACCGTAACGGTCAGCTCGCCGGTGTGCCCCGGTCCTATCGACTGGGAAATCAGGATGATATTGATGCGGTAATGCAGAAGATCCCTGCACAGGAACTATATAGCCGCACCGGTATTGACAATAGCCTGACTTTCAATACCCTCTATCAGCTGTATCGAAGAAAGCGGGAAAACGACCCTGCGCTGGAAATTGCTGATACATTGCTGCTGACACCGGATCTTTTGGGATATTTCCTCACCGGTGCAAAGGGCACGGAGTATACCATTGCCACCACAACCCAACTGTATAACCCCACCACAGGTGACTGGGATTGGGAAACTATCCGCCAGCTGGAGCTTCCGGAGCATATCTTCACTAAGATCGACAAGACCGGCACGATCCGTGGCTACCTGCGTAAGGAGTTATGTGACGAGATCGGCATCAACAGCGCTCCCTTTGTAGCAGTTGGCAGTCACGACACGGCATCTGCTGTTGCTGCGATCCCCGGTAAAGGCAGCTTTGCATTCTGTTCCTCCGGTACCTGGTCGCTGTTTGGCGCAGAGATGGATAAGCCGGATTTGAGTATGGAAGCAGCGAAGGCAGGCTTCTCCAATGAAGGCACAATTCAGGGCGGCTTCCGGCCGCTGCGTACCATTATCGGTATGTGGATCATTCAGGAATGCCGCCGGGACTGGATCAAAGGCGGTATCAATATCAGCTGGGACGGTGTTGTCACCGAGGCGCGAAAGGCAGAGCCCTTGCGCTCCATCATTGATCCGGATTCTCCGGAATTCTATGACGGCGGCAATATGGAGAAGAAGATCCAGGACTTCTGCCGCAAAACCGGTCAGCCTGTTCCTGAGACCATCGGACAGGTGGCACGCTGTGTTTATGAATCCCTTGCATTAAAGTATCGTAATGCACTGGAGGGTCTGGAGAAGATGAAGGGCCAGCGGATCGATTCTCTGAACATCGTGGGCGGTCCTATCAATAACCGCTTTTTGAATCAGCTGATCGCAGACTCCATTGACCGGCAGGTGGTTACCGGTCCTATCGAGGGCGCGGCAATGGGTAATCTTCTGACCCAGGCAATGGCTCTGGGCGACATTAAGGATCTGGATGCGCTGCGCCAGGTGGTCCGTAATTCTGAGGCAGTTGAAACTTGGGAACCCAAGCATTCCCCCGAATGGGAAGAAGCATACCAAAAGTTACTCACTTTTTTGGAATAAAGGAGATGTCATTATGAGTGTGGATATGACCAAATGGCAAGAGATCGCAAAGGCAAATGTACATAAAAGACCCGCCGGTACGGGTCGTCTTGCCGGTAAGATCACAATTGTTACCGGCGCTGCACAGGGCTTTGGCAAGGGTATTGCCGAGGAGCTGTACAAAGAAGGCGCAACCATTATTATTGCAGATATGAATCAGGCACTGGCGGAGCAGGTGGCATCCGAAATGGGTGAGCGCGCCTGCGCCATTGCAGTCAATGTCTCCAATGAAGAGAGTGTTGCCAACCTGGTTGCACAGACGGTTGAAAAGTTCGGCGGTTTGGACATTATGGTTGCCAATGCCGGTGTTGTTCGCTCCGGTCCCATTGCCTCTTTTGAGCAGAAGGACTTTGAGTTTGTAACGGCAATCAACTATACAGGCCTGTTTCTGAGCGCCAAGTATGCCTCCATCATTATGCAGGCGCAGCACGAGGCTGATCCCGAGGCTATGTATGACATTATTGCAATGTCCTCCAAGTCCGGCCTGGAAGGCTCCAACAAGAACTTTGCTTACGCCGGTTCAAAGTTTGGCGCTATCGGTCTGGTGCAGAGCTGGGCATTGGAGCTGACCGCTTATAACATTAAAGTCAATGCAATTTGTCCCGGTAACTATCTGGATGGTCCTCTGTGGAGCGACCCGGAGCGCGGCCTGTTTGTTCAGTACTTGCAGGCTGGCAAGGTACCCGGCGCTAAGACGGTTGAAGATGTTCGCCGCTTCTATGTGGCAAAGGTGCCTATGAATCGCGGCTGCCTGCCTTTGGATGTTGCCCGGGCAGTTATGTACTGCGTGGAGCAGAAGTATGAGACCGGTCAGGCGATCCCTGTTACCGGTGGACAGGTTATGCTGAACTAAGGGTGCGTTATGATCGACATTAATATTCTAAATAAGCTGAATGCCCCCACTAAGGAAGAGCGCCTCGGCAATCTGAAAGAGGTGCTTGCTGAGACGGTTTTTCCGCCTAAGGTCTCACAGTATATCAACAACCATATTCATACGACTTATTCTTTCTCTCCTTATTCTCCCACTGCGGCGGTCTATGCTGCCCGGATGGAGGGGCTTTGCACAGCCGGTATTATTGATCACGATTCCATTTCCGGTGCCCGGGAATTTTTGGAGGCGGCAAAGCTTATCGATATGCCTGTGACCATCGGTATGGAATGCCGCGTGTCTATGGACGGCACCCGGCTGGAGGGTAGGCGGACCAATAACCCCGATCAGGTGGGTGTCAGCTATATGAGCATCCAGTCCGTTCCCCACGATAAAATCGATGTTCTGACGGACTTTTTTAAGCCTTATCAGGCGGCCCGTCACCGCCGCAACCGGGCTATGGTGGAGAAAATCAACGCATTGCTGCCCGAGGTGGGTTTGGATTATGACAAGGATGTTCTTCCGCTGTCTGAGGCCGCTGATAACGGCGGAGTCACAGAGCGGCATTTGATGTATGCTCTTGCCAAAAAGCTTACTGCTCAGGTGGGCAGGGGAGCAGCAATGGTCAATAAGCTGGCAGATATGGGTATATCTCTCTCTGATAAGCAGAAAAACCAGATGCTGGACGAAGAATATCCCTTCTATGAATACGATCTTTTGGGAATCTTAAAGAGCGCATTTGTGCCCCAGATCTTCATCGATGCAACTGACGAATGCCCGAAGCTGCCGGATATGGTGGCGCTGTGCGAAAAGGTGGACGCCTATCTTTGCTATGCCTATTTAGGCGATGTGGGTGACAGCATTACCGGCGATAAGAAAGCGCAGAAATTTGAAGACGATTACCTGGACGATGTCTTTGAATGTCTGAAAGAAGAGGGAGTAAAGGCAGTTACCTATATGCCCACCCGCAACACACCCCAGCAGCTGACACGGCTGAGAGGGCTTTGTGAACAATATGGAATGTTCCAGATCTCCGGCGAGGATATCAACTCTCCCCGGCAGAGCTTTGTCATCAAAGCAATGGAAAATCCAATGTTTAAAAATCTCATTGATGCAACCTGGAAGCTCATTGAACATGAGTCCAAATAAGAGGAGGAAATATTTATGAAAACAAAAGCAGTAAGAATCCACGGAAAGCAGGATCTTCGTCTGGAAGAGATCACACTCCCGGAGGTAGGCCCTGATGATGTTCAGATCCGTATCATTTGTGACAGTATCTGTATGTCTACCTATAAGGCAGCTCTGGAAGGCGAAGACCATAAGCGCGTTCCCGATGATTGTGCAGAGAACCCCACCATCGTTGGTCACGAGTTCTGCGGTGACATCATTGCCGTAGGTGAAAACTGGAAGGATAAGTATAAGGTGGGCGATAAGTTCGCCATTCAGCCTGCTCACTACTACAAGGGCTCTCAGATGGCTCCCGGCTACTCCTACAAGTTCTGCGGCGGCTCTGCCCAGTATGGCAATGTTCCCATTGAGACGCTGCTGATGGATTGCCTGCTGCCTTATAACTCTGATACATACTTCTACGGCTCTTTAGCTGAGCCCATCAGCTGTGTTGTAGGCACATTCCACGCAATGTATCACACCAAGGCCGGCTCTTATGTCCACGAAATGGGCATTAAGGAAGGCGGCAAGATGGCTATGCTGGCATCTGTCGGTCCTATGGGTCTGGGTGCTATCGACTATGCGCTGCACTGTGACCGCCGTCCCGGTTTGCTGGTGGTTACCGATATTGACGATGCGAGATTGGAGCGCGCTGCTTCTATCTACACCGTGGAAGAAGCAAAGAAGCAGGGTGTTGAGCTGCACTATGTCAACACCAAGATGGAAGGTGCTACCGAATACCTGCGCAGCCTCACCGGCGGCACCGGTTATGACGATGTGATCTGCTTCGCTCCCGTTAAGCCTCTGATCGAGCAGGCCGGTGACATTCTGGGCTTTGACGGCTGCCTGAACTTCTTTGCAGGTCCTACTGACACCCAGTTCAAGGCACCCTTCAACTGGTACAATGTCCACTATCTGTATACCCATGTTGTGGGCACTTCCGGCGGTAACAACGACGACCTGAAGGAAGCCATTCAGATGATGAGCGATGGTAAGCTGAATCCTGCTGCTCTGGTTACCCATATCGGCGGACTGAACGCTGTTGTGGATACTGTCTTGAATCTGCCCTCCATTCCCGGCGGCAAGAAGCTGATCTACAACCACATTGACCTGCCTCTGACAGCCATTGCTGACTTTGAGGAAGCAGGTAAGACCGATCCTTTGTTTGCTGAGCTGGATAAGATCTGCAAGGCGCATAACGGTCTGTGGAATACCGAAGCAGAGCGCTATCTGCTGGCAAATGCAAAATCTATCTAACAGAAAAAGCCGCCCTAAGGGCGGCTTTTCTTGAAAGGAGCGAGTTATATGGATCTTCAAAATGCTGTGTTGGGTATTGAATTGGGTTCTACCCGCATTAAGGCGGTACTCATTGATGAAAACCATATGCCCATTGCATCCGGAAGCTACGCTTGGGAAAATGACCTGGTAGATGGTGTGTGGACTTATCCTCTGGAAAAGGCAGTAAGCGGTGTTAGAGCCTGCTATCGGGATCTGCGAAACGATGTGATGAATAAGTACGGCGTATCCTTGCAGCGTGTTGCTGCCATCGGCATTTCCGGTATGATGCACGGCTATTTGGTGTTTGACAAAGATGGCAAACAGTTAGCGCCTTTTCGCACATGGCGCAATACCATTACGGAAAAGGCAGCCTTGGAGCTGATGGAGCTATTTAAGTTCAATATTCCCCAGCGCTGGAGCATTGCCCATTTGTACCAGGCGATTTTGAACGGCGAGTCCCATATCAAAGACATTCATCGCATTACCACACTCAGCGGTTATATCCATTATTTGCTCACCGGTAACCATGTAATGGGCGTAGGTGAGGCATCGGGAATGTTTCCCTACGATGACGATATCAAGGATTTTGATGCCGTGCGGGTCGCGCAGTTTGATAAACGCATTGAAAGGTACAATTTTCCTTGGAAGCTGAAGGATATTCTTCCCAAGGTACTGCCTGCCGGCGCACAGGGCGGCGTTTTGAGTGAGGCAGGCGCAGCACTTCTGGACGAAAGCGGACAGCTGCAAGCCGGCATTCCTATGTGCCCGCCGGAGGGAGATGCCGGTACGGGAATGGTGGCAACCGGTGCAGTTCTGCCCCGGACAGGCAGTATTTCTGCCGGTACATCCGCCTTTTCCTTGCAGGTTTTGGAGCGCCCTCTGAAAAAGTACTATCCTGAGATCGATGTGGTGGCAACACCCTCCGGTAAGCCGGTGGCAATGGCACATACCAACACCTGCACCTCGGAAATTGATGCCTGGGTCAACCTGATTGCCGATGCGGCAAAAACGATGGGTTGGCCTGTGGATAAAAATAGCCTGTATACAGCATTGTTCCGTAAGGCGTTGGAAGGAAAACCGGATTGTGATGGCATCATTGCTTTCAATTATTTTGCGGGAGAACCTCTTACCGCTACACCCACCGGACGGCCTATGCTGGTGCGCCTGCCGGACAGTAAGATGGACATTGCAAACTTTATGCGTTCTCAGCTTTACGGCGCCATTGCGACGCTGAAGATCGGTATGGATATGCTTTACCGGGAGGAGCAGGTGGAGTCGGATAAGCTGTTGGGACATGGCGGCTTCTTTAAGACACCCGGTGTGGGTCAGCAAGTGTTGGCAGATGCGCTGAATGTACCCATCTCTACTATGGAGACAGCCGGTGAGGGCGGCCCTTGGGGCATGGCACTGCTTGCATCATTTATGCAAAGAAAGAACCCCGACGAAACAATGGAAGACTATTTGGCTGACCGTGTTTTTGCACAGGCAAAAAGCACTACGCTGGATCCGGATCCGGCAGGTGTGCTTGGCTTTGAAAGCTATATGGAACGATTTGTTGCCTGCCTGGAAGCACAGCGAGCAGCTGCAGCTATGCAGTAACACATCTCCCCGGATCTGATACGATCCGGGGAGTCTTTGAAGATTGACTTTTTCTTCCAATGTGTTATATTAATACAGTAAAAATTACCAACAGGAGTGTGCGGATATGACCACTTGGAATGGCTTTGATTGCTTAGAATTTACCTTTGAGGATCGGGACGCGATCCTTGTATTTCCCAAAGAAAGAAACGCAAAGGGCGACTGGATGCTGAAGACAGAGTATTGGGATGCTTTTCCCGCTGTAGAGATCGCTCTGCTGCATAAGGGCTTCCACCTTGCCTATGTAAAAAATAAGACCCGTTTTGCTACCCGTGAGGAGTGTGACTGCAAGGCCCGGTTTGCCGCTTACTTAAGCGAAACATACGGTCTGCGCAAGTCTTGTGTGCCGGTGGGTATGAGCTGCGGCGGCGCCCACGCGGTGAATTTTGCCGGCTTCTATCCGGAGCTCATTAGCTGTTTGTACATCGACGCACCGGTGCTGAACTTTAACGATTATCCCGGCAGACTGGGCGATGCACACTGTGAAAGCGTATGGGTAGACGAATTTATTAAGGCGTATCCGGGTATAGAGCGCTATCAGCTGATGAATTTTGAGTATCATCCTTTGAATCGGATCCCCACCCTGATAGAACACAAGGTCCCTGTTGTAATGGTTTACGGTGTGGAGGATAAAACGGTCCTTTATGAGGTCAACGGCAAATTGATGGAGCTTGCCTATGAGGGAACAGACCTTTTGAAGGTCTACAGAGCTGCCTGCCGCGGTCATCACCCCCACGGTGTCTATAATATGGCGCAGGACAGCTCTGATCTGATAAACTATATTGCCGAAAAATGTGAGCAGAAGGTGTAATAGTGAAGATATCAACCCATATCGGCCCCGCAGCGAATATCGTTGGCGAAGAAAAGGCAATTGAATATGTGGCAAAGGCAGGTTTTGATGCCTGGGATTTTTCTATGTTCAAGATGTGCCGCTACGATCGCGTAAACAAATGCTTTTTGGAAAGTGATCATCCCTTAAACGGCAGCGGATACCTGGATTTTGCAAAGAGACTGAAGCAGGTTGCAGATGACAATGGCCTTATCTGCAATCAGTCCCATGCGCCCTTTCCCTCCAATAAGGACACGATGCCTTACTTAAAGCGTGCCATTGAGTGTACGGCGGTGGTAGGCGGTGATATCTGTGTCATCCACCCGGATAACAATGGCACACCGGAAGAAAATGCCGCGATGTACTTAGAGCTTTTGCCCTTTGCAAAGCAGTGCGGTGTGCGGATCGCAACGGAGAATATGTGGAACTGGGATAAAGAGAAGGAACGCGCACTTCCGGCAGCATGTTCCGATCCGGAAAACTTTAACGCTCATTTAGACGCGGTAAATGATGATTTTCTGGTTGCCTGCCTGGATATCGGCCACGCAGAAATGATGGATGAGAATGTAAACTCGGTGAAGATGATCCACGCGTTGGGCAGCCGATTGCAGGCGCTGCATATTCACGACAATGATAAGCGTCATGATTCTCATCAGATCCCGTTTTCTATGGATGTTGATTTTGAATCTATTGTTAAGGCACTTAAGCAGATCGGTTACAGCGGCTTCTTTACCTTGGAGTGCGACTGCTATTTTAAGAATTGCCCGCCGGAGAAGGTTTTTGAGAAGTTTCAGGATATGGCAGCTGTTACAAGACGGTTGGCAGATTGGTTTGATAAGGCATAACTTCACAGGCTGCAGACCTATCGTCTGCAGCCTTTTTTATTCAGGAAAACTATACTTGCCACTTGCAATTTTATTAAATGAGTCTATAATGTTTTTCAGGAGGCGATGCCTTGTGAAGCGCAAATATACCAATATGCTTAATGGTCCGCTGTTTTCCGGCATTATCAGCTATACTGTTCCCATTATACTCACCAGCATCCTGCAGTTGCTTTTCAATGCAGCTGATCTGGTTGTTGTGGGAAGATATTGTGGCAGTATTTCTGTTGGTGCAGTGGGTGCTACCAGTTCCCTGACAAACCTTTTGGTCAACTTTTTTGTTGGCATTTCTATTGGTGCCGGCGTTGTGGTTGCCCATGCGATCGGCAGACGGGATGACGCTGCGGTGCACCGCGCCGTACATACGGCAATGCCGGTTGCTATTGTTTGTGGCGTGGTCATTTCGTTAATTGGTATTACTTTTGCAGAGCCTTTGCTTCGTCTTATGGGCACACCGGAAAATGTGTTGCCGCTATCTGCAATGTATATGCGCATTTGCTTTTCCGGCGCGGTTTTTCAGTTGGTGCTGAATTTCTACGCGGCGATCCTCCGTGCAGCGGGAGATACAAAGACCCCAATGGTTTCCTTGACCATTGCTGGTGTGATCAATGTTGCTTTGAATATCGTATTTGTGACCCAGCTGCATATGAATGTGGCAGGTGTTGCTTTGGCAACGATCATTTCCCACGCCGTTTCATCAATTTTGGTGGTTTTAGCGGTTATGCGCCGAAAGGATGCCTGCAAGCTGCAGCTGAAGCAAATCCGCTTTCATAAAGCGCCCTTTGTGAAAATGCTGCGCATTGGTGTTCCTGCGGGAATACAGTCTTCCTTGTTTTCTATTTCCAATGTGCTGATTCAGTCGTCTATCAATTCCTTTGGCGATGTTTTTATGTCCGGCAACGCAGCTGCAGGCAATATTGAAGGTTTCATTTATGTGGCAATGAATGCATTTCATCAGACTGCAGTCAACTATACAGGTCAGAATGCTGGTGCAATGCAATATAAACGGGTGTATAAGACCTTTGGTATTTGCCTAATATGCGCTGCTGTAATTGGATTTGCTCTGGGGCAGATCGTATGTGCCTTTGGCCCGCAGCTTCTGTCTATCTATATTACGGATTCTCAATTGGCTATTGAATATGGAATGGTGCGTTTTGCATATGTTGCCGCAACATATTTCCTATGCGGACTAATGGATGTTGCCACCGGTGTGCTGCGGGGTATCGGCGCATCTTCCATACCAATGCTGATTTCGATACTGGGTATTTGCGGTCTTCGTGTGGTGTGGATTTATACGGTTTTTCAGATCCCTCAGTTCCATACACCCCAGTGCCTGTATATGTCCTATATAGTCACCTGGGTCGTAACATTCATTGGAGAAACAATTGCGTTCTTGATCCTGTGCAAAAAGCGTATGCGCGTTGACAAAAGCGCAATATCCGGATAAAATAACAGAAATCTTCATTTGAGGTGATACCTATGAGCGATAAGCTTCACACAGAAACTTTATGTATTCAGGCGGGTTACACACCCGGAAACGGTGAACCCCGACAGGTGCCCATCGTCCAGAGCACTACATTCAAATATGCTACCTCTGAGGATATGGGCAAGCTGTTCGATTTGGAAGCAGAGGGTTATTTCTATTCCCGCCTTGCAAACCCCACCTGTGATGCTGTGGCTGCCAAGATCGCAGCATTGGAGGGTGGCTCCGCCGCTATGCTTACCGGCTCCGGCCAGGCTGCAAACTTCTATGCGCTGTTTAATATTGCCTCCTGCGGCGATCATATCGTTTCTTCTTCTGCCATTTACGGCGGCAGCTTCAATCTGCTCAGCGTAACGATGAAGCGTATGGGCATTGAAGTGACCTTTGTGGACCCGGACTGCACCGACGATGAGCTGCGTGCAGCCTTTAAGCCCAACACCAAAGCGCTGTTCGGCGAGACCATTGCCAATCCTGCCCTGAATGTGCTGGATATCGAGCGCTTTGCAAATATCGCCCATGAGCAGGGCGTTCCCCTGATCGTGGATAACACCTTTGCGACCCCTGTCAACTGCCGTCCTTTTGAGTGGGGCGCAGACATCGTTACCCATTCCACCACCAAATATATGGATGGTCACGGCGTTGCCGTGGGCGGTGTGATCGTGGACAGCGGTAAGTTCGACTGGACCAAGTACCCCGAGAAGTTTGCCGGCCTGTGCACACCGGATGACAGCTACCACGGCGTTACCTATACCGAGCGCTTTGGTCTTGCAGGCGCATTTATTACCAAATGTACTGCCCAGCTGATGCGCGATCTCGGTTCTATCCAGTCGCCCCAGAGTGCGTTTTACCTGAATCTTGGCTTGGAGAGCTTGCCCTTCCGTATGCGTCAGCACTGCGCCAATGCCCAGAAGATTGCGGAGTATCTGCAGAGCAACGAAAAGGTTGCGTGGGTCAAGTACTGCGGCTTAAAGGGCGATAAGTATTATGATTTGGCACAGAAGTACCTGCCCAATGGCTCCTGCGGTGTCATTTCCTTCGGTCTTAAGGGCGGCAGAAAGGCAGCAGAGGTGTTTATGAAGCACCTGCAGCTGGGCTCTATCGAGACTCATGTGGCAGACAGCCGTACCTGCTGCTTGCATCCTGCCAGCGCAACCCATCGCCAGATGACCGACGAGCAGTTGGCAGCAGCCGGTGTGGGCGCAGACCTGATTCGCCTGAGCTGCGGTCTTGAAAATGCCGAGGACCTGATTGCAGACCTTGAGCAGGCGATTGCGAAGGTGTAAAGTATGGATTTTTTGGAAATTGCAAATAATCGGCAGTCCTGCCGTAGCTACGATCCAAATAGGGAAGTGGAGAGGGAAAAGCTGGAAGCTGTCTTGGAGGCTGCACGGCTTGCTCCTTCGGCTTGCAACGGACAGCCTTATCACATTACTGTCTGCCGTGGAGATGCCGCACAGGCGGCTGCAGCGGCTGTGATGGATATGGGTATGAATAAATTTGCCACGCAAGCGCCGGTGCTGCTGGTGATCTCGGAAGAGCCTTACTGTAAAACAGCAGCCGTGGGCGCAAAGGTCAAGAAAAATGACTATCGCTCCATCGATATCGGCATCGTTGCCGCTTATATCACTGCCGAGGCACAGACCCAGGGCCTCAGCACCTGTATCTTAGGCTGGCTCAGTGATGAAAAGCTGCGTAAGCTTTGCGGTGTGGATCACCCGGTTCGGCTTGTGATCACCCTTGGCTACGCCAAGGAAGGTGACCCCCTGCGCAGCAAAAAGCGGAAAGACCTTTCAGAGCTTGTCAGCTATATCTAACAGAAAAAGCGCGTTGACCGTACCCGGCCAACGCGCTCTTTCTGTCATTATGCACTGTAGGGAGGACCACTGACCCTCCCACCACTATCATTGCGAACCAGCGCGCCCGCTGGTGTGGCAATCTCCCGGGCATTCCTAACTGTCATTGCGAACCAGTGCGCACACTGGTGTGGCAATCTTTCGAATATGCTGTAGGGCGGGGGCTTGCTCCCGCCGCCGTATAAGACTGCGTAATAACGGCGAGACCAAGGCCCCGCCCTACGCTTTGCTGTGGTTGCAAACCTTATGCGGGAGGGTCAATGACCCTCCCTTTTCTGTTTGTGTATTTTGTAAAACATGTTGCACAGCAAGCTTTTTTATGTTATCATAAATATGTAAAGGAAATAATGTTTAGGAGGTGCAGCCGCTATGATCTCATATAATGAGAAAATTATGCTGTCTTGCGCTGCGCCTTTTGATACAATGCTTTTACCCCTTAAATTCTCTGAATGAAAGCACGCAGGACAGATCAAAATGATCTTCTGCGTGCTTTTTCTATTGAATGGAGAATGTTATCGTTTTCATTGTCATTGCGAAGCCAGTTTGCAAACTGACTGTGGCAATCTTTTAGCTGATTTGTCCCCCTTTTTCCTCTTTGCGTGTAGTATGTATGAAGCAGTTGAATGAAGGAGATGAAACTATGAAAAGATTATTGTGCGTTTTATTGGCAGTTCTGATGCTTATCCTTACTGCCTGCACCCCGACGGTGCAGCAAAAAGAAACCACTGTTCCCACGGAAACCACAACCGCCCCCACGGAAACAACCGATCCGGAGGAAACCACAGACCCGGACACTTTATCCGCCGTTGATTGCCTCCTGGACGAACTGCCGGTAATGTCTTATGAGGAGTATTTTGCAGAGGACCGTCGTTTCTGCATTGACGGAAAGTCCGCAAATAATCGCACTTGGTCGTACCCCTATGGAGATTCTTATATTCTGTACAAAGCGGATCATAGTTGGAATCCTACCTTAACCAGGGGTGTAATTGAGGTTTCCTCTGAGCTTTTTGAATTTGATAATGAATATACTGTTCCCTGTGAAAAACAGTATCCAGAGCATTCGCTGTTGGCTGCCGACGGTAAGTGGGCATACCTGTTTGATGCAACAGAAATTTTGCAGGTGGATATGCACACCGGTGAAGTACGGCAGCTTGTCTCCGGCGAAAGGCTCTTGCAGGCAGATATATGCGGTAAGGACCTTTTGTATTATGCCTGCGTGGAGGGAGATAATATTCATATTCACCGCCTGTATATCCCTACCATGCGCACCGATTGTCTGTACGATGACATTTCCTCGGATATACCGTGGGATGACATTGGGTTTAAGCTGTACCAACCGGAAAGTACATTAGGTAACCTTGTCTGGAGAACCATATCACCGGAAATGGTTGCATTAATGAAGAAAGAACTCAGTGATCCCAATAGCCCCTATCGGGCAAATGAGGAATTATCTGTATTTTGGGATACGGAAGATCCTTTCCAATATAAGTACCCATATAATCAGACTCCAGGTTATGTATTAACACTGCTGATGGAGCCGCTGGAGGAAAAAACAGGGGTATCTTCGTATCTAATCTGTGTTTACAATCCTGTGGATAAAACCTACTCTGAATACGAGCGTACTGCTACCCGCTGCGGTGCTTGCTATGGCGATACGGACCATGTAGAAAATTGGAAAGATCCGGTGTTATCCATAGGTCAGTGGATGGATACAGCTGCATTGACTGCACCCACAGAGCTGAACACTTCAGCATATCCTTATTGGGATGTTGTGGACAGTGATGTAGCCGGGTCTACACCTTGGTTCGATATTTATAACCCTTATGTGATGATATACCCGGACCGCTTTGAAGGTGGACAGCTTTATCGTAATACCAAAGGTGTGGGTGAGCGTCTGACGGATCTAAATTTCTTGGGTATGAAATATGTGGATTACGATGTTTACGGTGTGACAGATGCGCATATGCTCGTAAAGATCGATGGAAGCACCGGTGAATATAAAGATCTGTATCCGGCACAACACGGCAGGATCGCAATGCTGGAAACAGGAAGCAATCAAATGCTGTATTTCTTAGATGGAGATACCCTGATGCAGTTGGATGCTGCAGAAGGAAAGGTTCGCACGCTAATCGAGCATTTGGGCCAACCATGTGATGTAAAATTTCGGGAGGACTTTGACGATAGCAATATTCTCTGCCTGACAGTATATGCAGGTGACCTTGTAGGAAACTACCGGATGAATCTTCAAACCGGGGAAGTAACCCTAAGCGATGATAACATTATCTGGCCTGAGATGGGATAATAGGCTAACAGATGAACAAAGGGAGTGTTGGTTCTGCAACACGCCCTTTTCACCATTCTCTCCTCTTAATTGTCATTGCGAACCAGTGCGCACACTGGTGTGGCAATCTATGCAATAAGTAGGGGAGGGTCATCGACCCTCCCACTAAATTAAATCTCAATATCCATCTGAGCGATCACAGCTGCGCAGCGCTTGCACAGGCCGTTTTCGTCCGGCGTCTGGGTGTGCATCCAGCAG
>JAZNQK010000104.1:0-3858 GCA_045590135.1 Faecousia sp. | reverse complement strand
CTGATGAGGAATGCGGGCATACATCCTAAATATAGCTGTTTCTACAGACTTATTCTACTGTTTCGATCCAGGAAGCCCCTCATCCGACCTCGCTTATGCTCGGCCACCTTCCCCCAGGGGAAGGCACCGATAAACCGGAATTTAACGCTTTCAGAAAGGAGTAATGCCTTATGACATATTATGCAGGCAGTTGTGATGTTGCCGTCATCGGTGCCGGTCACGCAGGAATCGAGGCCGCCTTGGCAGCCGCCCGGCTTGGTCTTTCCACGCTGCTTTTTACCATTAACTTAGACGCCGTGGGCAATATGCCTTGCAACCCTGCCATTGGCGGTACCGGTAAGGGCCATTTGGTCCGGGAGCTGGATGCCCTGGGCGGTCAGATGGGCATTGCTGCCGATGCCGCCTGTATCCAGTACCGGATGCTCAACCGGGGCAAAGGCCCTGCCGTTCACTCTCTGCGAGCCCAGGCAGACCGGCGGAAATATCAGGAATATATGAAGCACACCCTGGAGCAGCAGGAAAACCTGCAGCTGAAGCAGGCTATGATCACCGACATTCTCACGCAAGAGGGTGCTGTCACCGGTGTGCAGACGCAGCTGGGCGCCATTTATAACGCCAAGGCCGTGATCCTTGCCACCGGCACATACTTAGACAGCACCGTCATCACCGGCGAGTCTGTGTGCGAGTCCGGCCCTGACGGTATGCACGCATCCAAGGGCCTTGCAGATAATTTGCGTGCTTTGGGTCTTCCTCTGCGCCGGTTTAAGACCGGCACACCGCCCCGTGTCAACCGCCGCAGCATCGACTTTTCCAAAATGGAGCTGCAGCCCGGTGACGAAACGCCCGAACCCTTTTCCTTCCGCACGGAGCATCCCCTGGAAAACCGGGCGGTATGCTATCTGACCTATACCAACAGCGAGACCCATCGCATCATTAAAGAGAATCTGCATCGCAGTCCTATGTATGACGGCACCATCTCCGGTGTAGGTCCCCGGTATTGCCCCAGCATCGAGACCAAGATCGTCCGCTTTGCGGAAAAAGAGCGCCATCAGCTGTTCATTGAGCCTTGCGGTCTGAACACCGAGGAGATGTATATCCAGGGTTTTTCCAGCTCCTTGCCGGAGGATGTGCAGCTTGCAATGCTTCATACTATTCCGGGCCTTGAGAACGCGGAAATGATGCGCCCCGCCTATGCTATTGAATATGAGTGTGTTGACCCCACCAGCCTGCTGCCCACCTTAGAGACCAAGACCGTCTCCGGCCTTTACGGTGCCGGTCAGTTCTGCGGCTCCTCCGGCTATGAGGAGGCCGCTGTACAGGGCTTGGTGGCGGGCATCAACGCCGCATTGAAGCTAAAGGGCAAAACGCCGATGATCTTGACCCGGGATACCAGCTATATCGGCACCCTCATTGACGATCTGGTGACCAAGGGCACACAGGAGCCCTACCGGATCATGACCAGCCGGTCAGAATACCGGCTGCTGCACCGGCAGGACAATGCCGACCAGCGTCTTTGCGCCATCGGCGCGGCGGTGGGACTGGTTTCTCCCCAGCGACTGCAGCAGGTGCAGGAAAAGTATGCTGCTGTGGACAAAGAGGTGGCACGGCTGGAAAGCTGCGGCGTTGCCGCATCAGATGCCCTGAATGAAATGCTTGCCCGGCGGGACTCCGCACCGGTTTCCAACTCTGCCCGTCTTGCAGATCTTCTGCGCCGCCCTCAGGTGACCTACGAAGATATCACGCCCTTTGACCCGGCGCGTCCTCAGCTGCCGGCTGCGGTAACCCAGGCAGTACAGATCCGTATCAAGTACGCCGGCTATCTTGCCCGACAGGAAAAGCAGGTTTCCGTATTCAAGCAGGAGGAATCCCGGCTGCTGCCGGACAGCATCGACTATATGTCCATCTCCGGTCTGCGGGTAGAGGCCAGAGAAAAGCTGCAGCAAATCCGCCCTGTGTCCATCGGACAGGCAAGCCGCATCTCCGGCGTCAGCCCGGCAGACATTGCCGTATTGCTCATCTGGCTGGAACAGAATAAATAGTTGAAAATTGAAAGTTGACAGTTGATAGTTAAAAAAGAAGAAGCTCATACTGAGCTTCTTCTTTTTTGTGCATAAAGTGCCCCATATTCAAGCATTTTCAGGCAGAGCACTTTCTGTATATGTAAGAACGAATCTATAATTTCCTCCACATCGCTGTCTTCCGCTTGTACCCCAAGTCTTTGCCGTAGCCGCTCATAAGCGTCAAGTATCTGCTCATATTTTTCTGCACAAATACTACCTTCCTCAAAGGCATCCTCCACTCCCGTAACCGGTGTTACCAGCAAGCCACACAAGCTGTCATATATGTCGTTTGCAAAGTCTTTGTCCATATCTAACCCTCCTATTTTAGTGTCTTTATACGAACACTATCATAAACCACATTTTACGGGGATAATGTAAGAAAGTCAAGTTATAAGGGGGTGTTGTATATGATCCGTTATGACCGTTTATGGGAAACAATGAAAAATAAAGGCATTTCACAATACGATCTGTATACACACCACAATGTAAATCGTTCCCAGATCAATCGTCTTCGGCAAAATAAAAATGTTGAAGTTAATACGATCGATAAGCTGTGTAATATTCTTTCCTGCAATGTAGAAGATATTATGGAACATATTCCCGACAATAACCACTTTTAATAATTCTCAACTATCAACTATCAACTATCAACTGATTCACACATTCGCCTCCGGTGCATAGGATAACCGGAGGTGAATTTTTATGCCAATCGTTGATACCAATGTGCCCGTCACTTCCCAAGGGGTGGACACGATGATCCGTCAGTTGGTGGAAACCTATCCGTTTCTGCGCACAGAACTGATCACCACCACCGCCTTTCAGCGGCCCATCCGTTCTCTGGTCATCGGCACAGGGTCTCGGAAGGTCCTCTACACCGCTGCCCACCACGCCAATGAGTGGATCACCGCCCTGGTGCTTTTGAAGTTTGCAGAGGATTATGCCGAAGCAATTAAAAATAACGGTCAAATTGCCGGTGTCAATGCCGCTGACCTTTCTGCCGGCACGACTATCTATATGGTGCCGCTGGTGGATCCTGATGGCGTGGACTTAGTTACCGGTGCCATTGAAGAAGGAAGCGTCCAGTATGCACTTGCCAGGGATCTGGCGCAAAACTATCCGGACATTCCCTTTCCTAATGGTTGGAAAGCAAATTTATTAGGCACAGACCTAAACCTAAACTATCCCGCCGGTTGGCTGCAGGCCCGGGAGATCAAATTCAGTCAAGGCTTCACAGAACCCGGGCCTCGGGATTATGTGGGAAGATTCCCCTTGGATCAGCAGGAGACCCGGGCGCTGCTGGGTTACACCGAGTATGTAGACCCGGCGCTGGTGCTTGCCTATCACTCCCAAGGCAAAGAGATCTACTGGCAGTTCCGGGACATCTTCGTACCCGGAGCAGAAGCCTTAGGACAGGAGCTGGCCCGGGTCAGCGGCTACACCCTGGCGGATACTCCCTATGAATCCAGCTTTGCCGGCTACAAGGACTGGTTTATCCAGCGCTTCCGCCGACCGGGGTACACCGTGGAGGTGGGTCAGGGCGAAAACCCCTTGCCCCTTTCCCAGTTTGACGAAATTTACCGGGATAATCTGCCGTTGCTTCTCACCGCCGCCCGGGCAGTGCCTATGGATAAGACACTCTAAAAATTTAGAAAGCTGTCAAATTTCAGTTTAGCGAGCAGTTGGATAATGCGCAAAGGCTCCCTTGTGTAAAGGGAGCTGTCAAAAATCTATTTGATTTTTGACTGAGGGATTGTGGTGCAGAATTTACAACGCTCCCATCAGCTGCAGGCGAATCCGT
>JAZNQK010000103.1:0-28574 GCA_045590135.1 Faecousia sp. | reverse complement strand
CTTTTGCATGCGGCATCTGCTGTGAATTTTGCATTCACACCATATCCGTCAATCCAGATTACATTTCCCGCTTCATCTGCAAGCATTGCAGTAACCTCACGCACTGACTGAGGTATTTTATCCTCCATAAACAGTTTTTTCACTGTTTTGGTCACCTTGCGTTTCGGGAGAGTGAAAGTATCACCTGTGCGTCTTGTCCTAAAAAAAAGTTTATTTTTTATTGTATCACAACTTATACTGTTATTTAAATAGTTTTTGTGATTTTTTTTGAAATTTTCCAGTTCTTTTCCTTCAACAGATCCCGGATCTCCGTCAGCAGCACTTCCTCAGCAGAGGGCGCGGGGGGAGCAGGCGGCTCCGCAGGAGCTTCCTCTTCCTTCTTCTTGCCCAGATCCGCAAGCTTATTCAGGCTCTTCACCAGCATAAATACCACAAAGGCCAGAATGAAGAAGTTGATGACCGCAGACAGGAAATTGCCCCAGTTCAGGGTGTTGAGGATCTCGTTGCCTGCCTCATCCAGCTTAACTTCGCCCCACAGCCGGGGCAGAACGATCTTCAGCTCGGAAAAATCGATGCCGCCCAGGAAAATGGAGACAAGGGGCATAATGATATCATCCGTCAAACTTTTGGTGATGGTGGAGAAGGCAGCGCCGATGATGGTACCAACTGCCAGCGCCATGGCGTTGCCCTTAATGGCAAATGCCTTGAACTCGTCCCACCAGGAGGGTTTTTTGATCTTCTTCATAATTTTCTTCCTCTCTATTTAGTTTACATAACATTAAGCGATAGCCCGGGCCGAAGTTGTCTTCGGCCCCTACGGGCATATTACTTCTTCTCGATAATTTCCAGGCCACCCAAATACTTACGCAGGCACTCGGGCACCACGATAGAACCGTCGGCGCGCTGATTCTGCTCCACCAGAGCAGGGAAGATGCGGCTGGTTGCCAGGCCGGAGCCGTTGAGGGTGTGCAGAAACTCAGGCTTGCCGGTCTCCTCACGGCGGAAACGGATGTTGCCGCGGCGTGCCTGATAATCCCGGGCATTGCTGACGGAGGAAACCTCCTTATAGCCGTCCATGGAGGGGATCAGGATCTCAATATCATAGGTGCGTGCCATAGAAGCAGAACAGTCACCGGCTGCCAGCTTCACGGTGCGGAAGTGGAAGCCCAGACCCTCCACCAACTTTTCCGCCTTGGTCACCAGCTCGTCAAAAGCAGCGTCGGAATCCTCCGGCTTGCAGAACTGGAACATCTCCACCTTATTGAACTGGTGGCCGCGAACCATACCGCGCTCATCGGCTCGGTGAGAGCCGGCCTCACGGCGGAAGCAGGGGGTATAGGCAAAGAGCTTCTTGGGCAGATCTGCCTCGCTGAGGATCTCATCTCTGTAAATGGAACACAGCGCAGCCTCTGCGGTGGGCAGCATATAGTGGGTGCGGTCATCTGTGGGGTTGGCGATCTTATAGACCTCGTCGGCAAACTTGGGGAACTGACCGGCGGTCTCGCCGCACATATACTCCAGCATATGGGGCGGCAGAATAAAGTCATAGCCGTCAGCGGTGTGGGTGTCGATAAAGTAGTTCAGCAGCGCCCACTCCAGTCTTGCGCCCATACCGGTGTACATCCAGTTGCCGGCACCTGCCAGCTTAACGCCCCGCTCATAGTCGATAAGACCCAGATCGGTGCAAAGATCCACATGGTGCTTGGGCTCAAAATCAAATTCCGGCTTCTTGCCCACATAACGCAGCGGCTCATTATTCTCTTTACCGCCGGGGAGCAGGTCTGCATCCGGCAGGTTGGGCAGACTCAGCATACAGGTCTTGAACTCTGCGCTCAGCGTCTTCAGCTCAGCAGCTTCCTCCTCGATGGCCGCGTCCAATGCAATGGACTCTGCCTTATTGGCCTCGATCTGCGCATCCAAGGCAGAAGTGTCCTCGCCCTTCTTTTCTGCGCCCTTCTTCTGACCGAACAGCTTGCCGTTTTCCTTTGCCAGCTTGTTCTTCTGGGCAGTTTTGCCCTCGGTGGAAGTCTTTAAGCCACGGATCTGTACATCCAGTGCTAAAATGCGGTCTACAACTGCATCACAGTCCACTTCCTTGGCCTTCAGACCTGCCTTTACAGCATCTGGATTTTCCTTAATACGCTTGATATCTAACATTTTTCCCTCTCCTTATTCTGCGTCAATAATATTGCTGGGTTTTCTGGGCATCAAAAGGGCACAGATCAAATAAGCGATCAGCCCGGTGCCAACGGTGCACAGCGTCACCAGACTCCAGATCAGCCGAACAATAGTGGGGTCGATGTCTGCATATTCTGCAATACCGCCGCACACGCCGTCTATCTTTTTGCCTTCGTCCAGCTTATAAAGTGTCTTTTTCATAGCGTTTCTCCTTATTTTTGCAACTTCAGCAATGCGTCCAGCAGGACCTGCAGATCCTCCTGTCCGTAAAACTCCAACTCAAAACGGCCCTTGCGCTTGCCGTTGACGATCTTAACGCCTCTGCCCAAATGCTTGGAAAGTGTTTTTTCGCACTCGGCAACATAGTCCACCGCAAAGAAGGTCTCCTGCCTGGGGGTGGGTTCTTTGTTGAGATTCTTACACAAAAGCTCCGTCTGCCGGACAGAAAGATCCAAGGCAATGATCTTCTGCGCCAGTTCCAGCTGCTTGCGGTCTTCCTTGACACTCAGCAGCGCCCGGGCGTGACCGGGGGTCAGCTTTCCCTGCCGAAGTTTCTCCAACACGCCGGGGGACAGGTGCAGTAGTCGCAGGGCATTCGCCACAGCAGGACGGGATTTTCCTACTCTTGCAGCGGCTTCTTCCTGTGTCAGGCCGTAGCCTTCCATCAGCGCCTGATAGCCAAGGGCCTCTTCCACAGGGTTTAAGTCCTGACGCTGCAGGTTCTCGATGAGCGCCAGCTCCATGGTCTTTCTGTCATCGGCATCAATAACCACCACCGGCACCTCAGAAAGCTCTGCCATTCTGGCTGCCCGCCAGCGCCGTTCACCGGCAACGATCTGATAATAACCGTTTGCCACCTCCCGGACTGTCAAAGGCTGCACCACACCGTGCATGGCAATAGAATCTGCCAGCGCCTGCAGCTCCTCCTCGTCAAAATCCCGCCGTGGCTGTAGGGGATTGGGTTCTACCTTATGGATCGGCAGCAGCCGATAGGGACTGTTTTCACTTGGCGCATCCTCAAAGTCGATGAGGCTTCCCAGGCCTCTGCCAAGACCTTTTTCAATGAACAAGCTGCTCACCCTTTCTTATAATTTTTTGATGATCTCTTCCGCCATTGCCCGGTACGCCTGCGCGCCCCGGCTGCTGCGATCATACACTGTCACCGGCAAGCCGTGGCTGGGCGCTTCCGCCAGCCGGACATTTCGGGGAACGACGGTGGCATACACCTTTCCGGGGAAGTGCCGCCGCACCTCCTGTGCCACCTGTGTGGAGAAATTCGTGCGGCCGTCAAACATAGTCAGCGCCACGCCGAAGATATCCAGTCGGGGATTGATCCGCTTTTTCACCAACCGCAGAGTGTTCATCAGATCAGAAAGTCCCTCTAAGGCATAGTATTCGCACTGCACCGGCACCAAGATACTGTCTGCCGCCGCAAGGGAGTTCAGGGTCAGGATCTCCAAAGAAGGGGGGCAGTCGATAAAGATCACATCGTAATCCTTTCGCACCGTATCCAGCGCCTTTTTCAGCCGCTGGTTGGGTTCTTCCATAGAAAACAACTCGATGGTAGCGCCTGCCAAGTCTGCGGTTGCCGGCAGCACATCGCCGTATTTTGTGGGGACAATCGCCTCCCGCACCGGTGTCTGCCGCACCAGCACATCATAAACGGACTTATGCACCTTCCGCTTGTCGATGCCCAGGCCGGAGGTGGCGTTCGCCTGCGGGTCAAAATCACACAGCAGCACCCGCTTGCCGCTTTCTGTAAGCGCAGCCGTCAGATTCACGGCAGTGGTAGTCTTTCCCACACCGCCCTTCTGATTGACCACAGCAATTATTCTTCCCATGTTTCATTCCTTTCGATAAGGATGTTTTACAAATGTTTCACGTGAAACATCGTTATTATGTCAGCAGCCACAGCGCACACAGCGCCGCCGCAGCGAGGGTCATGATCAGCGCAAGGCCCGCCAAATTCCGGTTCAGCCGGCGCAAGCGGTGAAGCTCCTCATTTACCGACGGCTGCCGGCGAACTTTTTTGCGTTCTGCTGACACATCCGCGCGGTGGGGCAGCTGTACAGCCGTTCCCGGCTTAACGGGGTAGTCCTTCATTTCCGTCAGACACCCGCCGCAAAACACACCGCTCTCGTCCGTTTCCTTGCCGCATTTCAAGCACGCCACCGTTTTCACCGCCCTTTTGTAATCTTGAAAACATTCTACATCAAATTTCCCGTTTCGTAAAGAGGAAAAACAGGCAAATTTCAGTTTATCGAGCAGGCACATCTGCTCGATAAACTGAAATAATGTAGAATGGAGAATGGAGAATGTAGAATTATTGTGTTGCCTACGGCAACTATTTAAATTATTTCCGGAGGAAATACCTTAATTCTCAATTCTCCATTCTCAATTCTCAATTTGCGCGTCAGCGCGCCAAACCGGACTTTAGCAGGCTTGATATAAAAAGCGCCTCCGTCCGAAGACAGAGGCGTTTTTGAAAAGCATTTTATTAATACATACCGCCCTGGGCTGCGGCTGCCATTGCAGCAGCATCTGCCTCGGGGTTGGGCTTATCTGCAACCAGAGATTCGGTGGTAAGCACACAGGCTGCGATGGATGCAGCGTTCTCCAAAGAAGAACGGGTCACCTTGGTGGGATCCACGATGCCTGCGCCGATCATATCCACATACTGCTCGGTGTAAGCGTTGTAGCCGTAGCCGACCTTCTTGGAAGAACGGATCTTCTCATAGACCACGCTGCCGTCCACGCCGGCATTCTCTGCGATCTGGCGGATAGGTGCCTGCAGAGCCTTCGCAATGATCTTTGCGCCGGTCTTCTCGTCGCCGGAGAGCTTTGCGATCAGCTTCTCAACAGCAGCGATGGCGTTGACCTGTGCAGTACCCCCGCCGGCAACGATGCCTTCCTCCACGGCTGCCCGGGTGGCATTCAGCGCATCCTCCACGCGAAGCTTCTGCTCCTTCATGGCGACCTCGGTCTGTGCGCCGACCTTAATGACTGCCACACCGCCGCTGAGCTTTGCCAGCCGCTCCTGCAGCTTTTCCCGATCGTAGTCGGAGGTGGTGGTAGCGATGGAAGCGCGGATCTGATGTGCCCGGGCCTTGATAGCCTCAGCATCGCCGGCGCCGTCCACGATGGTGGTGTTGTCCTTGGTGATGACCACCTGACGGGCGCGACCCAGGTCAGTCAGCTGTGCCTCGGTCAGCTCCATATTCAGCTGACTGGAGATCACCGTGCCGCCGGTGAGGATAGCGATATCCTGCAGCATTTCCTTGCGGCGGTCGCCAAAGCCGGGTGCCTTGACGCAGACGCAGTTGAAGTTGCCGCGCAGGCGGTTGACCAGCAGGGTTGCCAGAGCGTCGCCCTCTACATCCTCAGCAATGATCATCATCTTCTTGCCGGACTTGACAACAGGCTCCAAAATAGGCAGGATCTCCTGAATGGAGGTGATCTTCTTATCGGTGATAAGGATCAGCGCATCGTCCAGCACTGCTTCCATCTTGTCGGTATCGGTGACCATATAAGGAGAAATGTAGCCCCGATCAAACTGCATACCTTCCACAACATCCAGACCTGTCTCAGCAGTCTTGCTCTCCCCGATGGTGATAACACCCTCGGTGCCCACCTTGTTCATCGCCTCTGCGATCAGTGCGCCGATGCTCTCGTCGCCGGAGGAGACGGTACCCACGCGGGCAATATCGTCAGAGCCGTTGACAGGCACGGAGTTTTCCTTGATGGCTTCCACGGCAGGTGCCACTGCCTTCTCAATGCCCTTGCGCATAACCATGGGATTTGCGCCGGCAGACAGATTCTTCAAGCCCTCCCGGGTGATAGCCTGGGCAAGCACCGTAGCGGTGGTGGTGCCGTCACCGGCAACATCGTTGGTCTTGGTAGCCACTTCCCGGATCAGCTGTGCGCCCATATTCTCAAAAGCGTCTTCCAGCTCGATATCCTTGGCAATGGTCACGCCGTCATTGGTGACCAGGGGTGCGCCGAACTTCTTGCCCAGCACCACATTGCGGCCCTTGGGGCCTAAGGTGACCTTAACGGTATCTGCCAGCTGGTCGATACCGGACTGCAGCTTTTTCCGGGCCTCTTCGCCGTAAACGATCATTTTTGCCATAATAGTAACCTCCTAAAATCAGTCCGTGACCACAGCCAGGATATCTTCCTGCTTGACGAACTTATACTCCTCGCCGTCCAGCTTGATCTCGCTGCCGGTGTACTTGCCCACAACGACCTTGTCGCCGGTCTTCACGGTAACTTCCACATCCTTGGTGCCGGGGCCTGCAGCGATCACTTCATAGATCCCAGGCTTTTCCTTGGTGGTGGTGGCGAGGATGATGCCGGAAGCGGTGGTCTCCTCTGCCTCTGTCTGCTTCAGCAGAATGTTGTCTGCCATAGGCTTCAGTTTCATAACTATTCCTCCAAATATCAAAATTTAGACGGCAGCAGGGCTGCCTTTTTCTATGTTTTCACGCGTTAGCACTCAAACCAAGTGAGTGCTAACGGCTATATCATAGCCTAACAGACTGGAAAATGCAAGTATTATTTACACTTTTTCTATAAAAATTTTGTGAACATCCCGCCGATTGCGCCAAAGAAACAGCAAAGACCGGTGCCTGCGCCCTGTCGAGGGCGGCTTTTTTTGTGTATTTTGATGAAAATGAAGCGAAAAAGCCCTTGTTACCACTTGCTTTTTTGGTGAAATGCCTTTATAATAGTCCCGAGATTCAGCTAAGGAGGCGGTAAGCGTGGGTGAACTGATCGCTGTTCTGTCCGGCAAGGGCGGTACAGGCAAGACCTCTGTGTGCGCCGGCGTTGCCACCGCCCTGGCGCAGATGGGAAAAAGAGTCCTTTGCATCGACTGCGATGTGGGTCTGCGAAACTTAGATATTGCTCTGGGCCTTTCCGATGCGGCTGCGTTATCCTTTACAGAGGTCAGCCAGGGCGGCTACAGCCTGGATATGGCAACCTGCCACAGCGTATTTCCCAAGCTGTTTTTTCTTACCGCGCCTATGAACTGCGCAGCTGACAAGATCGACCCCGACGCTTTCTGCGCCATGCTGCAGCAAGGGCGTAAAAAGTTTGACTATGTATTTTTGGACGCGCCTGCCGGGATCGACGCAGGCTTTTCCCTGGCTGCCCGGTTCGCCGACCGGATCATACTGGTCACCGGCTCTGATCCCGCGGCTGTGCGGGATGCCGCCCGGGCCGGCGAAGTGCTGGAGCTGATGGGTAAGAAAAATGTCCGTCTGGTGATCAACCGCATCAGTAAAAAAATGGCGCAGGCTATGGTTTTGACCGTAGATGACATTATGGATCAGGCAGGCCTCCCCTTGCTTGGTCTTGTTCCCGAGGATGACAGCGTCGTCCTCGCCGCCGCCTTCAAGCAGCCGCTTTTAGGCTTTACCCGTAAGGGTGCGGCAGCCGCCTGCCGGCGGATCGCAAAAAGATTGCAGGGACGCAGCGTTCCTGTCACATTATGACCCCCCTATTTTATAATAAGGAGTGATTGTTGTGAATATTGCATTTTTGGCACACGATAAAAAGAAAGAATTGATGGTGCAGTTCTGCACTGCCTATAAAAGCGTGCTGCTCAAGCACAATTTGTTCGCCACAGCCACCACCGGTCGGCTGATCGTGGATAATACCGGTCTGCCCATCACGCTGCTTTTGAGCCACAAGCAGGGCGGCCACCAGCAGATCAACGCCCGGATCGCCTACAACGAGATCGATCTGGTGCTGCTGTTTACCAACCCCAACACCACCGACGCCTGGGACGACGCGCAGATGATCGAGACCATCCGCCATTGCGACAAGCACAATGTGCCCATTGCCACCAACCTTGCCAGCGCGGAAGTCGCCATTATGGGCCTGCAGCGGGGCGATCTGGACTGGCGGGAAATGTTCCACAACAAACCCAAATATTAACGCTCTGCCGCCCGGCCTTTTGGTGCAATGACTTTTATGTTGTCATTGCGAACCAGTGACCGTTGTCACTGGTGTGGCAATCTCAAGAACGCCGTTGTTCCCGGAGATTCCCACGCCAGTGTTCGCACTGGCTCGGAATGACAGTGACCTTTGTTCCAAGTCCTTGCCTTTTGGCGGGCGGTGTGCTTTTGAAAGGAAACATTATGGAAAGAATCAAGCCCCGGACCTTGTCCGGCTTTATGGAGCTGCTGCCTGCCAAGCAGGCAAAGCTGGAAAAAATGATGGCGGTCCTTCGCCAAACCTATTCCCTGTACGGCTTTGCCCCTCTGGACACCCCTGCCATCGAGGATGCCCAGATCCTTTTGGCAAAGGGCGGCGGTGAAACGGAAAAGCAGATCTACCGGTTCCAAAAGGGCGATAGCGATCTTGCGCTGCGCTTTGATCTGACTGTTCCTCTGGCAAAATATGTGGCGCTGCACTACAACGATCTGGCCTTCCCCTTCCGCCGGTATCAGATCAGCAAGGTCTACCGCGGCGAACGGGCGCAGCGGGGTCGCTTCCGGGAATTTTATCAGGCGGATATCGACATCATCGGCGACGGCAAGCTGGATATCCTCAACGAGGCAGAGATCCCTGCCATTATCTACAGAGTGTTCCGGGGCTTCGGCCTGAGCCGTTTCCAGATCCGGGTGAACAACCGCAAGATCCTCACCGGTTTTTACGGAATGCTTTCCCTTTCTGAAAAAAGCGGCGATATTATGCGCACCGTGGACAAGCTGGATAAGATCGGCGCGGATAAGGTCCGGGAGATATTGGTAAGTGATTGCGCTTTGACGGATGCCCAGGCCGACGAGATCCTGAAATTTATCGCCATCACCGGCAGCAACGAGCAGGTGCTCACCGCCCTGGAAGGCTATGCCGGCAAGAACGAAATTTTCGATCAAGGTCTGCAGGAGCTGAAGGCTGTGACTGCAAACCTTGCCGCCTTTGGCGTGCCGGAAAGCAATTTTGCCGTGGATCTGACCATTGCAAGAGGCCTGGACTACTACACAGGAACGGTGTATGAGACCACCCTCCTTGACCATCCGGAGATCGGCTCTGTCTGCTCCGGCGGCCGTTATGACAATTTGGCAGGCTACTATATCGACAAGGAGCTGCCCGGTGTGGGTATTTCCATCGGTCTGACCCGGCTTTTCTATGTGCTGGACGAGCAGGGCCTTCTCAACCCCGAGCTTCCCAGCGCCCCGGCAGATGCGTTGGTTCTGCCCATGACTGAGGATGTGAGCGCAGCAGTCGCCCTTGCCGAGAAATTGCGCTCTCACGGTATCCGGGTGCAGCTTTACGGCGAGCAGAAGAAATTCAAGCAAAAAATGAGCTACGCCGACAAGCTCGGTGTGCCTTACGCTGTTTTGCTGGGTGAGGATGAGCTGAGCCAGGGCAAGTGCGCCGTTAAAGATATGCGCTCCGGCGAGCAGGTGCTCCTTACCCCGGAGGAAGCGGCAAGCCATATTTTGACAGGCCTTGCTGCCGGCGGCCCCATCATTTTGGAAAAATAACCTTTTCAGCAGGAAATGCACCGCATTTCCTGCTGAATGTGTAATTTCCGGTTTGTGGGGATGTTGGTCAGAGGAACAATTCAACGGCCCCCTTGTGTAAAGGGGGCTGGCAAATTGCCGATATTAGGCAATTTGTCTGGGGGATTGCGTTACGGATTCGCCTGCAGCTGTTGGGGGCGTTGTAAGTTCTGCGGCACAATCCCTCAGTCAAAAATCAAATAGATTTTTGACAGCTCCCTTTACACAAGGGAGCCTTTGCGCATTATCCAACTGCCCGCTAAACTGAAATTGATCAACTGCAAACGGAGGCTTTTATGGAAGAAAAATTTTTATTTGCTTTAGAGGACGCCCGGCAGAAGGCTGCAGCCTTGGGCGCGCGTATTCGTCCCATTACGGATTTTTCTGCAGTAAAACGCTGCCTGTCCGGTCACCGGGTCAGCGACGGTTTTTATACCTTGGCGGATATGGGAAAGCTGGAGCTGAGCCTGGAAGCGCTGGCTGTGAAAAAGCAGTTTGCCGCGCTGTTTTCCGATGAGGAGGCAAACAACGCATTGATGCGCCTGCTGGAGGCAGGTTATAGTTTTATGTAAACCAACAGGGAGAAAAAATATGAGCATTGTAGTGATCGGCACCGCCTTTGTGGATATCAAAGGCTTTCCGGAGGACAACTATATCCCCAACGGGCGCAATGTGGGTCGCGTGGAATATGTCCACGGCGGCGTTGCCCGGAATGTTGTGGAGGACATTGCCAATTTGGAGCTGCGGCCCACCTATTTGGGCATCGTGGACGACACCCCCATGGGCACAGATGTTCTGGAAAAGCTGCGCCGCCACAAGGTAAATGTAGATCATGTGCTGACCATCCCCGACGGTATGGGCACATGGCTTGCCGTCTTTGACAGCAACGGCGATGTGGCGGGCTCTATCTCCAAGCGGCCCAACGCCTATCCGCTGCTGGGCCTGCTGCAGGAAAAGGGCGACGCCATTTTTGCCGATGCAGATTCTATCGTGCTGCAGCTGGATATGCACAAGGATGTGGTGAAAAAGGTCCTGGAGTTGGCAAAAAAGCATCATAAAAAGCTCTTTGCCCTTGTTTCCAATATGAGCATCGCCTCCCAGCGGCGGGACTTTCTGCAAAACTTCCACTGCTTTATCTGCAACCAGCAGGAGGCCGGGATGCTGTTTGTGGATGATTACAGTAAAGTCTCTCCCCGGGAGCTGGCTGCGATCCTGAAAGAAAAAGTAGCCCAGGCAGGCATCCCCTCCATGGTCGTCACCATGGGAGAAGAGGGTGCAGTGTACTCCGATGGCAAAAATCAGACCGGCATCTGCCCGGCAAAAAAGGTAGATGTCCGGGATACCACAGGTGCCGGAGATGCTTTCTGCGCCGGTGTGGTCTGCGGCCTTACCTACGGCAAGACCCTCTCTGAGGCTGTACAGATCGGCACCACCTTAGCCGCCTCTGTGATCATCTCCCAGGAAAATGTCTGTCCCCGCTTCCGCCCGGAGGAGTTTGGCCTGCCGACACCTCACTGCTGACGGCAGTATCCCAAATATTTATTTTTTCAACACAGACCGGGAAAATTCCGTTGGGGTTTTTCCGGTCTCTTTTTTAAACTGCTTGGAAAAATAGTGAACGGACGTATACCCCAACTCTTCCGCGATCTGTGTGAAATTTTTTGTGGTTTCACAGATCATCTGCTTTGCCAGGCAGATCTTCATCTGTATAAAGTATGCCACAGGCGAGCAGCCGCACTGCTCCCGGCACAGCTTGTTAAGGGCAGACGGACTTATGGAAAGGGCGCAGGCCATCTGCTCCAGAGAGAGCTGCGTGTTTATATGTGTCTTCAGATGCTGCCGGAACGCATCAAACTGGGCGGCCTTGACATTTTCATAGTTTGTGGTTCCTGCGGCAAGGGGTTCTGACCGCTCACTGCCGTAAATATCCAGCAAAAACAATTCCAGCTCGTTTTTCAGCCGCTGCAGCTCATAATCCTGTATGTCTGCGCTAAGGGGAAGATCCACGAATCCATATTTATGCCGCAGTCGGTCAAACAGATCCGTGCCCTTTGTGACCAGCTGGGAGAGCATTGCCTTTTGTCTGCTGCTAAGGGTTATGACCCGGTTATAAAAAGATTCTAAGACTGCGGCCTCTGCTTCAAAGCTGATAATATCGATATGGGCATCGCTGGACACAGGACCGCTGTGGGGAGTATCCGGGCCATAGATCACCATTTGCCCAGCTGTCAGCTTCATTTCCTTTCCGCCAACCGAAAGAAAATGGACCCCTTCATCCACATAAAGGATCTCCGGGTGATCATGGATGTCTTCTGCAGAGGTTTGATGCTGCAGACAAAAATGCCACACGGTAATGATCGAGCGCACAGAAAGCACATTGGGCAGTGCCGTTCTGGGATATTTGGACATTCTGCGCCCCTCCTTTACAACATTGTACAAATCCATTCCGCTTTTGTGCAAAGCAATCCGCACTGACAGATGCTACCATAGCCTTGTAGCTTTGCTACGCTTATTATACAAAAATGATGGAAAATGTAAAGGATGGAGCATTATGAAAAAACTTAGAATCGGTATGGTTGGCTGCGGTTTGATGATGAAGAGCCATTTAGAGTCCTTCCAGCTGTTGGACAACGTAGAGGTTACTGCTCTTTGTGATTTAAATCAGAAAAATATGGATGTGATGCTGGACGCCTTAAAGGATCCGTATATGACCACCAATTATGAAACGATGGTAGATTATGTGGATGCAGTGCTGATTGCCCTGCCCCATCACTTGCATTATGAGTGCGGCATTTATTTTGCACGCCACGGCAAGCACATCTTAATGGAAAAACCCCTGTGCAACACCGAAGAAGAGAGTCTGCGGCTGATTGAAGTCTGCGAGGAAAACAACCTCACCCTGATGTGTGGCTATCCCATTCGTTACTGGCCCGCCGTGCTGGAAATGAAAAAGATGGTAGACAGCGGTAAATACGGCAACATCGTGTCTATGTCTGCCTGGGTAGAGCAGCTCACCGGTCCCAGCCACCCGGAAACAGATTGGAAACTTACCGGCAATCTGGGCGGCGGTCAGTTGTTCAGCCACGGCTGTCACTATATCGATCTTTTGCTGATGTTCCTGGGTAACCCCGTCAGCGGTGTCCATTTTGGCAATAAGATCGGCACACCCTGGATGCTGAAAGAAGGCACCAGCGCGGTGCTGATGAAATTTGAAAATGACACCATCGGCTATCACTTTGGCACCTGGGGTTCCCGGGGCTCCAAGCAAGGTCATGATTTCCAGATTATGACCGACAAGTGCCTCATAGATTATGCAAAGCATATCGGTGAGATCCGGGTCTATGACAACGCCGTAGAGCATATTCCCGGCGCGATGGACCATTACTATAAAAATTATAAAGTTGTGTGGAAGCGGGAAGGTCCTTTAACGAAGGCAACGGAGTTTGAGATTGCCCACTTTGTGGACTGCATCCGGACAGGCAGGCGTCCTGTCACAGACGGACGCACTGCGCTGCAGAGCCTGCGGGTGATCTGGAAGCTCTATGATGCAGAAAAGTATGGCTTTATTGCAGATTTGCGGGACTGCAAAGTCCCTGTGGATAACGGGCAGCGATAAGCCCTCCCGAAGAGGTAGTTTCTATGCTTTGTATCAAAAATGCAAACCTCGTTTTAGAAAACGGCATTCTTTGGGATGCTGTTCTGTTGACAGATAAGGATCGCATCGTTTCCTACGGTCGCCGGGAAGAGCTTGTGATCCCGCCACAGGCGGAAATTCTGGATGCCGGAGGGCTTTATGTGGGTCCGGGTTTTGTGGATATCCATGTGCACAGCGCCGGCGCATACAGTACCTGCCTGCAAAGCGTGGAGGCAGCCGCCTGCCTTTTGAACAGCGGAACAACCACATTTCTGTCCACCCCCTCCTATAATGAGCCCTTCGAGGTATTTTTGGAGGAGATCCGGCAAGTTAAAAGCGTTCTCGGCACCGGCGGCGCCGCCAACGCCATCGGCGGCTTATATATGGAAGGTCCTTATATGAATCCAGATTACGGTGCCGGGGCCTGGCACAATCCATGGCGTCACCCCATAGACCCCACACAGTACAAAGCTTTGGTGGACGCCGCAGGCACAGCTGCAAAGGTTTGGGTCATTGCCCCGGAGCGGGAAGGCCTGGAAAGCTTCCTGCAATATGCAAAACAGGTAAATCCCGCGGTAAAATTCAGTGTCGGTCACAGCGAGGCGACCCCTGCCCAGATCGCAAGGCTGAAAAAGTATGGCATTACCCTGCAGACCCACTGTATGAATGCAACCGGCCGTCCCGCTGTTCCCAAGGGGATCCGTGCCGCCGGCCCGGATGAATACTGTATGACTGACCCCGACATTTACACTGAGGTCATCTGTGACTCCCAGGGCATCCATATAAATCCGGATATGCTGCGTCTGATCCTGCACTGCAAGGGCTTGGATAAAACTGTACTGATCACAGACAGCACCAGTCCAAGAGGAGAAAATCCGGCATCGCTGCAGCACATTACAGACCTGAATTTTGATATTAAGGGAAACCTTTCCGGCAGCAAGCTGACTATGAATGCCGCTTGCCGTAATCTTATGACCCATACAAACTGCGGCATTGCCCAGGCTTTTCTTCTGGCCTCCCGCAACCCTGCCCGGGTCATCGGTATGGACAGCGAGATCGGCACCATTGAAGTGGGCAAAAAGGCAAATCTTGTGCTTGTAGACCATCGGTTTTATGTAGAAACTGTGATCTTCGAGGGCAAGCTTTGGACCCGCTCCCGCCCGTAGGCGTTTGGTTTGCAGATGCAGTAAGATAAATTCCGGTTTGTGGAGGAGAACAACCCATGTTGTCATTGCGAAACCAGTCCGCAGACTGGTTGTGGCAATCTCAAACCTGCAGGTGGTACAATAGATTGCCACGCCAGTGTGCCCACTGGCTCGCAATGACAGTTTAGGTTTTGCGTCTCGCTTTCAAACTGAAATTTGACATCCGCGAAATCGTTACCGGGCGCAATCAAGATGCGTCGCGACAACCACCGCAGAGCGTGCGAATTGTCAGCGGACACGAACCCGACCGCCGCCGGTGGCGGAGTCAAGGGAGGGTGCAGTGTGTGCCGCGGTCAGCAACCGACGCTGGTGTTTACACCAAGGAGGATGCTGGGAACCGCAAACGGATACTCGCTGCCAAACTGAAAATTGACCGCAAAAAGGAAGCGTTTTACAACGCGTCCTTTTCTTTATCAGCAGTAGAAATCCTTGATCTTCTTTGCCCGACTGGGGTGGCGGAGCTTACGGATCGCCTTGTTTTCGATCTGGCGGATTCGTTCACGGGTCACGCCGAAGATCTGACCCACCTCTTCCAAGGTGTGGGTACGGCCATCATACATACCGAAGCGCATACGCAGAACATCGGCCTCCCGCTCGGTCAGGGTGTCCAAAATCTCCTTCAGCGCCTCGGCAAGAAGGGCATTGGAGGTAGCATCCGCAGGACCGGGCGTCCGGTCGTCCTCCACAAAGGAGCCGATAGAGGTATCCTCTTCGTCACCCACAGGGGTATCCAGGCTCAAGGTGTCTGCCGCGGTGCGGTTTGCCTCAATGATCTTCTCCACAGGCAGGCCCAGCTCTGCTGCGATCTCCTCTACTGTGGGCTCTCTGCCCAGCTCCTGCACCAGCTTGCGGTTACACCGGGTGGCCTTATTGATGACCTCCACCATATGCACCGGCACCCGGATGGTACGGGCCTGATCCGCAATGGCACGGGTAATGGCCTGTCGGATCCACCAGGTGGCATATGTAGAGAATTTGTTTCCCTTTGTCCAGTCGAATTTATCCACAGCGCGGATAAGGCCGGTGTTTCCCTCCTGGATCAGATCCAGGATGTGCAGTCCTCTGCCGGAGTACTTCTTGGCAATGGAGACCACCAGTCGCAGGTTTGCTTCTGTCAGCTTGTTTTTGGCGGACTGGTCTCCCTCGGAGACCCGCTTGGCAAGATCCACCTCTTCCTCTGCAGACAGCAGCTTGATCTGACCGATCTCCTTCAGGTACATACGCACCGGATCATCCAGATTGTATTCCGCTGCCAGATCCACAGGATCTACAAGCTCTTCATCTTCCACATCACCCAGATCGATATCATCATCTAAAACGCCGTCAACATCATCGCCCAGATCCAGATCCAGATCGTTGCCCAGGATCTGAATATTCATACCCTCGATGCGCTCATAGATCTCTTCGATCTTTTCTGCGGTCAGGTCCATTTTTTCCAGCAGTGCGCTTAAGTCGGAAGCGCGGAGCATACCCTCCTTGTGACCCTGTGCGATCATAGCCTGCAGGGCAGATTGCAACTCTTCCGGCGATTTGGCATTCTTTTTGGCTGTACTCATATCGTTCATCCCTCTTTGTCTTTTGCTTTCTTTCGCCGTAAGACTATATCCCGATTTTTCGAATTTGACAAGGGTTTCTGTGAAAAATTTTTCAAAAAAAGAATCTTTGGGCGGTTTTTGTCGGGCAAAGGTCAGTATTCCCGGAATTTTGCAAAAACATACGGTTTACTTTTTGCAAGATATTCATTATAATTATAAAATTAAGAAGTGTCGGCAAATTTCAGTTTGACGGCGAGCCGCCGCTCCCAATTCGCACATACCTGTGCAGTAATCGTTACGCATCTTGATTGTGCCCGGTAACGATCTCGCGGATGTCAAATTTCAGTTTGACGGCGAGCCGCACCCTTCGTTGTCATTGCGAAACCAGTCCGCAGACTGGTTGTGGCAATCTGAAGCGTGCAGTGATTCCTGTAGATTGCCACGCCAGTGTGAGCACTGGCTCGCAATGACAGTTTAGAGGATACTGCCCGATATACCGGAATTTACCTTTTATATCACAGAGGTGTACTTTATGACAGACCTTTCCAAAATCAGAAATTTTTCTATCATCGCCCATATCGACCACGGCAAATCCACCCTGGCAGACCGTCTGCTGGAGGAGTGCGATGCGGTGGACAACCGCCACGGCAGTGAGCAGATCTTAGACACTATGGAGCTGGAAAAGGAGCGGGGCATCACCATCAAGGCCACCGCCGTCCAGTTGACCTACAAGGCCGACGATGGCGAAACCTATGCGCTGAATCTCATCGACACCCCGGGTCATGTGGACTTTAACTATGAGGTCAGCCGCTCCCTTGCTGCCTGTGAAGGCGCGGTGCTGGTGGTAGATGCTTCTCAGGGTGTGGAAGCGCAGACCTTGGCCAACACCTATCTCGCCATCGACGCAGGGCTGGAGGTCCTGCCGGTGATCAACAAGATCGATCTGCCTGCCGCCCGGCCTGCCGAGGTCAAGGCAGAGGTAGAAGATATTATCGGCATCCCGGCAGAGGATTCTCCCGAGATCTCTGCCAAAAACGGCATCAACATCCACTCCGTACTGGAAATGATCGTAAAGGATGTGCCTGCCCCCACCGGCGACCGCAGTGCACCTTTGCAGGCGCTGATCTTTGACAGTCAGTATGATTCCTACCGGGGCGTTATCGTTTACACCCGGATCAAGCAAGGCTCTGTGCGCGCCGGCCAGGATATTAAAATGATGGCCACCGGCGCTGTTTATAAGGTAGTGGAAGTGGGCACTATGAGCCCGGGCGGTCTGATCCCCCGGGACTGCTTAGGTGCCGGCGAGGTCGGCTACATCACCGCCTCCATCAAGACCGAGGCCGACACCCAGGTGGGCGACACCATCACCACCGTGGAAAATGGCTCTACCCAGGCCCTGCCCGGCTACCGTCCGGTGCAGCCCATGGTCTTTTCCGGCGTGTACCCTGCCGACGGTGCCAAGTACCAGGATCTGCGTGAGGCTTTGGAAAAGCTGCAGCTCAACGACGCGTCTATGTCCTACGAGCTGGAAAGCTCCATTGCTCTTGGCTTCGGCTTCCGCTGCGGCTTCTTAGGGTTGCTGCATATGGAGATCATTCAGGAGCGCCTGGAAAGAGAGTATAACTTAGATCTCATCACCACCGCCCCCAATGTAGTCTACCGGGTCACCAAAAACGATGGCACAGTGCTGATGGTGGACAATCCCTTAGATTATCCCGACCCTATGGATATCCAGCTGGCAGAGGAGCCATATGTGAAGATCAGCCTCATCGCGCCTCAGGAATATGTGGGCAATATGATGGATCTTGCCACCTCCCGCCGGGGCGAATTCAAGGATATGGTCTACTTAGATGCCAACCGGGTGGAGCTGCACTATGAAATGCCGCTGAACGAGATCATTTACGATTTCTTTGACGCGCTGAAATCCCGCACCCGGGGTTACGGCAGTCTTGACTACGAGCTTATCGGCTACCGGCCCAGCCGGCTGGTGAAGCTGGACATTTTACTCAACGGCGATGTGGTGGACGCGCTCAGCTTTATCCTCTTTGCGGACAACGCCTATCCCCGTGCCCGGAAGATCTGCGAAAAGCTGAAGGACAACATCCCCCGCGCCCAGTTTGAGATCCCGGTGCAGGCTGCCATCGGCGGCAAGATCATCGCCCGGGAGACGATCAAGGCCCTGCGTAAGGATGTTTTGGCCAAGTGCTACGGCGGCGATATCACCCGTAAGAAAAAGCTTTTGGAAAAGCAGAAGGAAGGCAAAAAGCGGATGCGCACCTTTGGCACCGTTTCCGTTCCCAGCGAAGCCTTTATGGCAGTGCTGAAATTAGACGAAGACTGATTTAAATGCATAATGCTAAATGCATAATGCATAATTCCCGTATTCCTTGTAAAATCCCAAATAATTCTGCATTTTGCATTATGAATTATGCATTAAACCGGAGGTTTATATGCCCTTATTTTCCCGTAAAAACAAAACGCCCCTGGGCATTTATATTCACATCCCCTTTTGCCGGAGCAAGTGTCAGTACTGTGACTTTTACTCTCTGACCACCAAGGATGTGCGCTTTTTGGACGGCTATTTAGCTGCCGTATGCACCCACATCCGGGAGGCAGGTGCCCTTGCCCCCAACTATTTGGTGGACACCATTTACTTTGGCGGCGGCACACCGTCACTGTTCGGCGCGGAGGGTCTCACCGCTATCTTAACCGCGATCCGCAAAAGCTTTGATGTGGCACCCGGAGCGGAGATCACCTTTGAAGCCAACCCCGACTCCGTTTCCGACCGGCTGCTCAGAAGACTGCGCAGCGAAGGCTTTAACCGAGTGAGTCTTGGTATTCAGTGCGACAATGACGATATTCTAAAAAAGATCGGCAGACCCCACTCCTACGCCCAGGCAGTCAGCGCAGTGCAGCGTATTCGCAAGGCAGGCTTCAAAAATCTTTCCCTGGATCTGATGTACGGTCTGCCCGGCCAAAGCCACGCAGACTGGCTGCGCACATTAAAAAATGTCCTCTCCCTGAACCCGGAGCATATCAGCTGCTACGGCCTGAAAGTGGAAGAAGGCACACCTTTATATGAATATAAGGATTTCTGCAACTTAGCCGATGACGATACCCAGGCAGATATGTATCTTTCCGCTATTGAAGTGCTGAAAGACCACGGCTACCGGCAGTATGAGATCTCCAACTTCTGCCGCCGGGGCAATGTATCCCGGCACAATCTGAAATACTGGACCGGTGGCGAGTATTTAGGCTTCGGTCCGGATGCCAGCTCGGATTTTGCAGGCAGACGGTTCTCCATCGTCCGGGATCTGCGGGTCTATATCGACGGTATCTTAAACGGCGGTCAGGTCCTGCGGGATGTGCAGGAGGTCCCCGTCCGGGAGCGCGCCGGTGAATATCTGATGATGCGCCTGCGCACCGCATCAGGTCTTGATCCCAAGGAATACGAAAAGAAATTCCTGCTGCCCTTCGGCCCGTTGGAAGCAAGTCTTCTGCGGTGCAAGGAGGAGGGCCTGGCGCAAAAGACCTTTGACGGCAGATGGCATTTGACCCCGGAAGGCTTTTTGGTGTCCAACACCATTATTTCCGATCTGCTGCTGATCCAGGAAAGATGCACGCCTATCGCAAGACGCAGATAATAAAAAGGCCGGCATCGTCCGGCCTTTTTTGCCCTTCAAATTCCGGTTTGTGGGGATGCTGGTTAGAGGAACAATCCAATGGCCCCCTTGTGTAAAGGGGGCTGGCAAATTGCCGATATTAGGCAATTTGTCTGGGGGATTGCGTTACGGATTCACCTGCAGCTGATGGGAGTATTGCAAATTCTGCACCACAATCCCTCAGTCAAAAATCAAATAGATTTTTGACAGCTCCCTTTACACAAGGGAGCCTTTGCGCATTATCCAGCTGCTCGACAAACTGAAATTTGACAACCCCTATATGCATCTGCAGAAAAAATATGTTGACTGATTGGCATTTTTCGGTTACAATATGCTGGTATGACCATCTATGGTCGTGTATTATGCGTTGCTGCAGCCATACGGGCTGTCGAGCATATGTGATTTTGACAGGAGGTGTACCCAAATGAAGCGTACCTATCAACCCAGCCGTCGCCACAGATCCAAGGTCCACGGTTTCCGTAAGAGAATGGCTACTTCCAACGGCCGCAAGGTTCTTGCCCGCCGTCGTGCAAAGGGCCGCAAGGTTCTGTCTGCTTAATTGATCTAAGCAGCTATGCGTGGGCAACCACAGCGTAATAGTCGCTCATAGCGAAACGGGAGTCCATGCGGGGCGAAGGTCAGATTCGCCCCGCCCCCTTTTTATATGGGCAAACACTCGGATGTTTCTCCGCAGATATAAGCGGTCCTTTTGCCACAGCATGCGCTTTGCGCGGCTTGAAATACACAAAGTATTCCTGCAACGCGCAAGACTTCATCTGCGAAATAATCTCCGGCTGACGATCTGACGCTCTCCTTATTCGAGCTTGCCTGTTTTGGGTTATTTCCCTGCGAGACACCCTGATTTTTCTCGTGCTTGCCTGATTTGGGTTTTCGGTTCATTACGAACCGTAGGGGTCGATGCCCACATCGACCCGTAAATTCAGACAACAAAAACCCCGTCTGTTTCGCTATCTTTATGGGAGAAATTTCGATGAGATTTTCCAAGGCTTTGAAACTGAATCATATTTTCCGGCGGTTATATGCTTCCTCCGGTCACGGCAATTCCTGCCTGGTGCTTTATGCCCGGCGCAATGCCACTTCCACCAATCGGGTGGGCATCACCGTGAGTAAGAAGTTGGGCTGCGCTGTGGTGCGCAACCGTGTCCGCCGCCGCCTGCGGGAGGTCTACCGGTGCAATGAGCATCGGTTTGCGCCCGGATGGGACATCGTGGTAGTGGCGCGCAGCCGCTGCATTACTGCCAGCTTTGAGAAGCTGACACAGTCTTATCTGTCCCTGGCGGAAAAAGCCGGCATTCTCGCCCAGGAGCAAAGCCAATGAAAAAGCTGCTTCTGAAAATGATTCGTTTCTATCAGCGTCACATCTCTCCGCTCACACCGGCCTCCTGCCGGTTTACTCCCACCTGCTCTGCCTACGCAATCGAAGCCATCACAAAATACGGGGCCGCAAAGGGCGGCTGGCTCGCCCTGAAGCGTTTTTTGCGCTGTCACCCTTTCCACAAGGGGGATCCCTATGACCCCGTCCCTTAACGCAAACTAAGGAGGAACACCAATGCTTCTCGCATTCAAACTTACGGATATCATTACCGTTCCCTTCGGTTATCTGATGGACTGGCTGTACCAGTTTACCAACAACTATGGCCTTGCTCTGATCCTCTTTGCCATCGTGGTAAAGTTCATTCTTCTTCCTATCACCGCAAAGGGCAAGAAGAGCACCATGAAAATGTCCCGGATGACCCCCAAGATCCAGGCAATTCAGAAAAAGTACGAAAACGACCAGCAGAAGCAGAGCGAGGCTCTGCAGGCCCTTTACAAGGAAGAGGGCATTTCTATGGGCGGCGGCTGTCTGTGGAGCTTTATTCCCATTCTGATCCTGCTGCCCCTTTACACCGTCGTTCGTGAACCCATCACCTATATTCTCCACGAAACAGCGGAAACAGCCGGCAAGATCATCGAGGTGATCCGCGCAGCAGACGGCAGTCTGTTCACAGCCAACAACTTCTACGATCAGATGGTGGCTGCACCCCAGATCCCCCATTTCCTGGAAGAGCTGAAGGCCGCCGGTCTTACCCTCAGTGAGACCACTGCCGCAGGTGTCAACTTTGACTTCTTCGGCATCGACCTGGGTATTATTCCCGACTGGAAGATCTGGACCTGGACCAAGTTTGACTGGGCACACATCGGCGGTTTCCTGATCCCGGTGCTTTCTGCCGGCAGTCAGGTGCTGAGTATGCTCATCTCCACTAAGATGAACAACTCCCTGGTCACCAACGAGAAGGGCATTGAGGACAAGGAGACAGCCAAGAACTCCCAGTCCAATCAGACCAACAAGGTCATGATGTGGACCATGCCCCTGATCTCCCTGTGGATCGGCTTTACGCTGCCTACCGCGCTGAGCCTTTACTGGCTGATCCAGGGTCTTGTATCCATTGTTGTTGACACCTATCTGACCCAGAAATACCGCAAGATCTATGATGCCGAGGATGCCGAGCGTCTGAAGAAGGCGTTGGAGGCAGAAGCTATCGAGGCCGAAAAAGAGCGCATCCGGGCAGAGCGCCGGGCCGCTAACCCCGACGGCATCACCGAAAACACCAGCAAGAAGAAGCTGCAGCAGAAGCAGCGTCAGGAGCAGGAGGCTGCAAAAGCCGCTGCTGCCAAGGAATATGCTGCCAAGAAGGGTATCGTGGAGGAAGAAAAGCCTGAAAAGCAGGCGCTTTCCGGTGTTACCGAGCGTCCTTACTGCAAGGGCCGCGCCTACGATCCCAACCGTTACAACCAAACGGAGGAATAAGAGATGGAAAAAAGTATCGTTACCACCGGCAAGACCATCGATCTTGCCATTGAGACCGCTTTGGCCCAGCTGGGTCTGGACCGGGACAGCGTTTCCGTTCAGGTCCTGGCTCAGGCAAAGCCCGGCTTTTTAGGCTTCGGCGCCACCCCTGCCAAGGTGCAGGTGACCTATGAAGCACCGGACATCAAGCCCGAAGCTCCCAAGTCTGCCCTGGGCTCTGCTTCCCGTTCCAAGCCCAAGGCTGCCCCTGTGAAGAAGCCCGAGGCTGCTCCTGCTCCCGCACCCGAAGTCAAGGCTGCGCCTGTAAAGGTAGAAAAGAGCGCCGCTCCCAAGGCGGAAAAGCCTGCCCCCAAGGCAGTGGTCGCTCCCAAGGAGTACGCACCCGCCGCTCCCGGCAGCGTAGAGGAAAAGATCGAAAAATTCCTGAAGGGTCTTTTGGAGCATATGAATTCCGACGCCGTTCCCCACGCCTGGAAGGCGGACGAAACCACCTATATGGTAGAGCTCACAGGCTCCGATCTTGGCTATCTCATTGGCCGGCGCGGAGACACCCTGGATGCGTTGCAGCATCTGAGCAACTACTCCATCAACCGGGGCGTGGAGGGTCACATCCGCATCAATGTGGACGCTGAGCAGTACCGTCAGAAGCGGGAGGATTCCCTGCGCCGGTACGCACAGAAGAAGGCACAGCAGGTGCTCAAAGCCCACCGCCGCACCACCTTGGAGCCCATGAATGCTTATGAGCGCCATGTGATCCACGCAACGCTGCAGGATATGGAGCGCATCACCACCTACTCCGTTGGCACCGAGCCTAACCGCCGGGTCGTCATTGAGTATGTAAGATAATAAAAAAGGAGTTGTCCGTCGGACAACTCCTTTTTTATTATCCTCTTGCTCGCTATGTAGGGGAGGATCACTGACCCCAAAGTCATTAAATTAAGAAAACCACTGTCATCTTGAGCGAGCGCAGCGAGTCGAAAGATCCGTTGTTCTCTGAAGGATACGGATTTCTCCGCTCGCTGCGCTCGGTCGAAATGACACTAACTTAATGACATTGGTCAGTGACTCTCCCTTACAACTACATAATTGCTTTCATCAGAAAATATCCCAGCACGGCAATGCCCAGCACGATGCGGTAAACGCCAAACACGCTGAAGCTGTGCTTGCGGACAAACTCCGTCAGCGCTTTGATCACCAAAAGGCTTACCACAAAGCTCACCACGATACCCACGGCCAGCACAGCAACCTCCATACCGGTGGCGCTGACACCTTCCAGCAGAAACTTTAGTAGCTTCAGCGCGCTGGCGCCCAGCATGGTGGGGATCGCCAGGAAGAAGGAAAACTCTGCGCCGGCGCCGCGACCCACGCCCAGCAGGATCGCGCCCAAAATAGTCGCGCCGCTGCGGGATGTGCCGGGGATCAGGCTTAAGCACTGGAACGCGCCGATGAGCAGCGCCGTCTTATAATCGATGGCATACACATCTGTGATCCGGGCCTGCCGGCGGGCATTGCATTTTTCCACGGCGATAAATGCAACGCCATAGGCGATCAGCGTGATGGCAACCACCACATAATTATAAAAATGGGCATCCATCCAGTCATCCAGCACAAGGCCGATCACCGCCGAGGGCAGCACCGCAACGATCACCTTAAACCAAAGCTGCCAGGTGTCTTTTTTCTGCTGCGCATCCTTTTTCGGTGCAAAAGGATTCAGCTTGTGGAAGAACAGCACGATCACCGCCAAAATAGCGCCCAGCTGTACCACCACCTGGAACATCTCGTAAAAGGCATCGGACACCTTTAGCTTTACAAACTCATCCAAAAGGATCATATGTCCGGTGGAGGACACCGGCAGCCACTCTGTCACACCCTCCACGATGCCAAATAATATAGCTTTCAATATTTCAATAAATGTTTCCATATAAACCTCCTGTCAAATTTCAGTTTATCGCTCCGTTGGATCGATAAACAGTTGATAGTTGACAGTTGATAGTTGATAGTTTCGGTGTCCGCTTTGCGGACTTATTTAAATCATTTCCGAAGGAAATACCACAACTGTCAACTGTAAACTGTCAACTGTCAATTCGCGCGTTAGCGCGTCAAACCAAAATTTCTCTGTTTCATTGTACTGTATCTGCGCCCCTTTTGCAAGAGAATCTTGCCTGTTAACATTTTGCCTGATATTCTTAACAAAAAGTTCACCCAGCGCGTCTATTTTCGGTTATAATGATAAAAAAGAAAATTTTACCCGGAGGAGGTCTTTTTTATGGCTGTTTCTGTTTTGATCGTTGAGGATGATCGCAACATTGCGGAGCTTTTACAGCTTTATCTGGAAAAGGAAGGCTATGCCGTGACGCTGGCATTTGACGGCGGGCAGGGTCTTTCCAAATTCCGCGCCATCGCGCCGGATCTTGTGCTGCTGGATATTATGATGCCGGTCATGGACGGATGGTCTGTGTGCAAGACCATCCGCGCCGAAAGTCAGACCCCCATCATTATGCTCACCGCCAAGGGCGAGACTGAGGACAAGGTCACCGGACTGCGCGCCGGCGCTGACGATTACATCACCAAGCCCTTTGAAATGAAGGAGGTCCTTGCCCGGATCGAGGCGGTGCTGCGCCGCACGGACCGCCTCGGTGCAGAAAATGCAGAGCGCAGACTGTGCTTTGACAATCTGTGCATCGATATGGATGCCTTCGAGTTGGTGATCGCCGGCAAAAAGGTAGACGCGCCCCCCAAGGAAATGGAGCTTTTATTTTACCTTGCCTCCTCTCCCAACCGGGTCTATACCCGCAACCAGCTTTTGGATGAGGTGTGGGGCTTTGACTACTTCGGCGACTCCCGTACAGTGGATGTCCATGTAAAGCGTCTGCGGGAAAAGTTAGAGGGCGCTTCCGAGAAATGGAGCCTGAAGACCGTTTGGGGCGTAGGTTATAAATTTGAGGTGCTTAGCCAATGAAAACCGCTTTCAGCCGCGCATTTTTCCCTGCTGCCATTGTTCTTTTGGCTGCGCTGCTGCTGGTTGGCTTTTCCTTTCAGATAACCGTACGCAATTATCTGACAGAGCAGGTAGAGCAGGGCCTGCGCGACGACAGTCAGACCCTGGCAGATGTGGCTGCGGCTTATGCTGCCACCACCACCATTTTTGACCGGGATTTTCTTACCAATCTGACAGTCGCCACCCAGGTGTCCGGCTCAGACGCAGTGATCTGCGATGCCCGGGGCAGGCTGCTGGTCTGTTCCGACGAGCCATTAGGCTGCTCCCATCAGGGACTGGTGCTGCAAAACCGGGAATATCTGCAAAAGATCATCCGTGAAGGCACCGTCTCCAGTACCGGAGCCATCCCGGAGCTTTATGACGGTCTGCGCTATATTGCCGCCTCTGCCATCCGCAGCAAATATGATAACGCACTTTTAGGCATCGTCATCGTCTCCGCTCCGCAGACGCAGGTCTCCTCCCTGATGAAGGAGATCTCCGATACTTATCTTCTGATCTCTGTGCTGGTGGTGGCGGTTGCAGCTGTAGTGATGAGCGTCTATGCCCGCAAGTTCAGCGCGCCGCTAAAAGATCTGGCAAAGACCGCCCATGCCTTTGGCCACGGGCAGCTTTCCGCCCGGGTCCAGCTCTCCCCCGGTCACCCCCAGGAGACCCAGGAGCTGGCGCTTGCCTTTAACAATATGGCTGCCTCTCTGGAAAAAAGTGAGTACCAGCGCACAGAGTTCGTTGCCAATGTATCCCACGAGCTGAAAACGCCCATGACCACCATCGGCGGCTATGTGGACGGTATTCTGGACGGCACGATTCCGCAGGAGAAGCACCGGCACTATTTACAGCTGGTATCCGACGAAACCAAGCGCTTAAGCCGCCTGGTGCGCAGTATGCTGGACATCTCCCGTTTGCAGGAGCAGGGCGGTATCCCCGCTGAGCGGAAAAACCGCTTTGATGTTTGTGAATGCGCCGGCAGAACACTGGTTTCCTTCGAGCAGAAGATCCTGCAAAAGCAGCTGCGTGTAGAAGTGAATATGCCGGATTATCCGGTGTTTACCCTTGCCGATCAGGATGCCATTACCCAGGTCATATATAATCTTTTGGATAATGCCATCAAATTCTGCCCTGAGGAAAAGACCATCTGTCTTTCTCTTCGTACCGGCGGCGACAAGATCTATATCGGTATTTCCAATGACGGCGAGACGATCCCCTCCCAGGAGCTGCCCCTTTTGTTTGACCGCTTCCACAAGCTGGATAAGAGCCGCTCAAAAAACCGGGAGGGCTGGGGCCTGGGTCTTTACATCGTTAAGACCATCATATGCAGCCACGGAGAAAACATCTCTGTTTCCAGCGCCGACGGAAAAACGGAATTTACTTTTACCCTACCTTTAATAAATTGACGGTGAGGTCCCTATGGATAAGAATAAGCACCCCGGACAGGAAGACTCTGTATATCGCACCGGCAGCACCCGTCCGCCAAAGAATTACGGCGGGATCATTGCAGTGCTGTTGGTGGTCGTGATCTTTCTGTGCGGTATCAACGGCGTTCTCAGTTTAATGAATATCCGCCTGTTTCGGCAGCTGCAGGAATCCCCTGAACCGACCTTAAGCGCCGGTGTGGCGTTTTCTGAGGGCCAGGAAAGCGCTGCGCCATCCGCTGCAGATGCTTGTATCCAGCTGCCCTTCGGCCTGCAGGGCTGTACACTGTCCGGCTTCGACCAAATGCTCTACCGGCTGCCTCAGGGAGTGTATATCACCTTTGTCACCCCGGAGGGGACAGCCGACTGTATGGGAATCCGGCCGGGAGATGTGTTGGTGCAGCTGTGCGGAGAAAGCCTGACTGATGCCCAGGCCCTAACAGACATTTTAGGCCGGCTTCAGTCCGGTCAGACCGTTTCTGCAGAATTTAACAGGGACGGCGAAACATTTTCTTTGAAACTGACGGTGGATTAAATGATTTTTGAAAAACAGTACGAGATCGATGCCATTCATTCAGATCGTTTCGGCAGAGCAAAGCCTTCCGCGCTGCTGCTGTTTGCCCAGGAGGCGGCAGCCGGTCACTGCCGGCAGCTTTCTCTGGATTGGGACACCCTGGCAAAAAGGAATCTTTTCTGGGCTGTGCTGCGACATAAGGTCGCGATCTCCCGCCTGCCTGCATACGGCGACACGGTCACAGTGCAGACCTGGCCGATGCCCACCACAAGAGTCGCCTTTCCCCGTTCCACCGTCGCCTACGACCAAAACGGACAGGAGCTCTTTCGCGCCATCAGCATTTGGGTGCTGATGGATATCTGCAGCCGGAATATGGTCCTGCCGGGAAACAGCGGCATCCAGCTTACCGGTACGGTCCGGGGAAACGAGCTGGCAGTTCCCGCCAATTTGCGCCCTGCGACTTTAGAAAACTGCAGCAGCCGACAGGTTCTCTTTTCCGATCTGGACCGGAACGGCCATATGAACAACACCCGGTATTTAGACTGGATAGACGATCTGCTTCCAAGCGATTTTCACGCGGCGCACCCAGTCCGGGAGCTGACGGTTTGTTACCTCTCAGAGGCGAAGGAGGGCGATCAAATGCAGCTGCATTGGGCCCTTTCAGACGGCCCCTGCCTGCAGGTGGATGCCCGCCGGGAGAGTACATCTGTCTCTGCTGAAAAAGACAGAATTTTCACGGCGCAGGTCCGATTTTGACAAGTGTTCTGTAAACCGACACCCCTGTGTAAATTCCTGTCGAAAACTGTGACAAATTGTAATTTCCCCTGTAACGGTAGTGGTTGCAGGGGAATTTTCTGCATTCTTTGTGGAAAAGCCTGTGGACAGTGTGGATAACTTCTCATAAAATTGTTATGAAATTCTCACCCGAAAAAAGATTATGTAAATCACATTTCCAACCCACAAAATTCCGGTTTGTGGGGATGCTGGTTAGAGGAACAATCCAATGGCCCCCTTGTGTAAAGGGGGCTGGCAAATTGCCGATATTAGGCAATTTGTCTGGGGGATTGCGTTACGGATTCACCTGCAGCTGATGGGAGTGTTGTAAATTCTGCACCA
>JAZNQK010000102.1:0-10679 GCA_045590135.1 Faecousia sp. | reverse complement strand
CACCTACCAGTGGCAGTTCGCAGCATGGAATGAAGGTTGGCGTGATGCTGACGATTCCTGGAGCATCGGCTATGACAGCAATACCCTCTCCTTTACTGTGGATAAATATGAGTTCGATGTCGGATATGAGTATCGTTGTGTTATCACCGATGCATCCGGTCAGCAGGTCACAAGTAAAACGGTTAAGGTGGTGCAGAAGACACAACCTCTTGCAATTAAGATCCAGCCGGAAAACGTCAAGGCAGATATTGGTGATGTTGTAACCTTCACGGTAGAGGTAACGGGCGGTAAGGGTCCGTGCACCTACCAGTGGCAGTTCGCAGCATGGAATGAAGGTTGGCGTGATGCTGACGATTCCTGGAGCATCGGCTATGACAGCAATACCCTCTCCTTTACTGTGGGTGAATATGAGTTCGATGTCGGATATGAATATCGTTGTGTTATCACCGGTGCATCCAGTCGGACTGTTGCAACGAATACGGTTGTGGTTCTGCCGAAATAATAGCCTCATGAGATTGTTATTCGTTCGCGGAACGATTAAGTGATCGTTAAACCTATAAGCAGCCCCCAAAAGTCCTGATATACAAGGCTTTTGGGGGGCTTTGTTTACGAATCTGGCTGAAAACTGCACGAAAGTACGATGTGTAGCCAACTGGGCCGATGGTACAATACAAGTGGATGCCAGTATGTATACCAATCCAAATAACAGGAGGTAGTAATATGTCTTTCTTCGATAAACTGAAAAACGGTGCCGCCGGTGCGGCAAGTACACCCGCAAACCCTGCTGTCGGTGGCACGAAGCAGACCTTTGTCTTTGCGGATCTGCCGGAAACGCTGGCGCAGATGCAGGCAATGCCGGAGGCAGCATTGCGTGACCCCTTCCAGACTGCCGCACTGACAGTTTGCGCCCTGTGCGTTTACAGCGGCTATCGCCAGGTTGGCGCAGAAATGCTCAACTGGCTCCGTGGCCCCCGTCCCTTGAGCCCCATGGACATTTCTTTCCTGAACGATCGTTTCCGTGAGGGTCATCATGTGCCCTTCTCTTACTTCGCCGGCGCAACACCGGAAAATGATTACACCCCCACTCAGCCCTTTACCCTGACCATCGAGGCAGGTCCCTATGCCGATGCCAACCCCGGCTATAAGAAGCTGCACATCCGCAGCGGCGGCGCTGACAATGCCCGTGAGATCGTCCTGCGTCAGAAGGGTGACGGCACCTGGCTGCTGTGGGATCAGGTTCTGCTGGTGAGCATTCGTCAGCCCAAGTCCGCAGATCCCTGGGCATAATGCGTAAGATCAAAAGCAGCGGCAGCTTTTTGCTGTGTCTTATCATCAATCTGCTGCTGAACCTGGAATGGAGTATCCCGGCGTGGATCTTGCTGGCGCTTCATTTTTGGTTGGATATTTCCGTTTGGTGGTTTGTGGGCAGTTTGGCCTTCTGGGTCGTAAGCATTTTGGCGGATATGTGGCTCGTAGGTTGGGCTGCACGCTGCGGAAGTGAGAAAGATCCACCGAAGGAAAATAAAAACCCTTATTCTGCCAAGCGCGGAGGGTGACGAGGTTGAAAAAGCTTTTACGATTGGCGGTGTTGATCATGTGCATGGCTTGGTTACTGTCCTTGTTTGGCTGCGCAAAAGGGAAGCCGCAAATACTCGATGGCCCGGGTATGGAGCGGGTCTTGTGGAGTGCGTTTACCATTTCACGATGCACAGTGCAATTTGAAACGGTCTATAACTATACCGTAAAGTACGATGATAGCTCAGATAAGGCAGAACTCTATGTCAAGGCTTGCGAAGGGGAAACCCTTGAAAAGAGCATCCAGTTGGATGGACAGACAGTATCTGCGCTTTTTAATCTTGATCTCATGTCGCTTCCCAATGCAGAGCCACTGGACGGAACGGTCCTTGGGTTATCGGTTACCGATTTCGATGGCCGGGTGCATAGTAAGGACTTGTCAAATGCCATGGAGCAAGAGATCCTTGTGCTTATTATGCCTTATGTAAATGAATTGATGGGTGAATAAAGATATCGTTCATAAAACGAACCTAAGAAGAAAATTTTAATAAAGGAGAGTTTATTATGGGACTTATTAAAGCAGGTATCGGTGCTCTTGGCGGTGTTTTAGCCGATCAGTGGAAGGAATTTTTCTACTGCGAAGCAATGGATATGGACACCCTTGTGATTAAGGGTTCCAAGCGCACAAGCGGCCGTTCCTCCAATACAAAGGGCGAAGATAATATTATTTCCAACGGCTCCGGTATTGCCGTTGCCGACGGTCAGTGTATGATCATCGTGGAGCAGGGCAAGGTCGTGGAGGTCTGCGCTGAGCCCGGTGAATATACATACGATACTTCTACGGAGCCTTCCATCTTTGCAGGCAGCTTCGGCGAGAGCCTGAAGAACACCTTCAAGGCCATCGGCAAGCGCTTTACCTACGGCGGTGACACCGGCAAGGATCAGAGAGTTTACTACTTCAACACCAAGGAGATCATGGGCAACAAGTTCGGCACTCCCAGCCCCATCATCTTTGAGGTCATGAACAAGCGCATCGGCTTCAGCCGTACGGTCAATATTCGTTGCAACGGTACTTATTCCTACATCATCACCAACCCCTTGCTGTTCTACACCCGGGTCTGCGGCAATGTGGAATATGATTTTACCAGAGATAAGATCGACGAGCAGCTGAAGGCAGAGTTTGTGGATGCGCTGCAGCCTGCATTTGGTGCTCTGGCAGAATTGGAGCTTCGTCCTGCTCAGATCCCTGCCAAGTCTACGGAACTAAAGAAGGCAATGAACGATGCTTTGAAGATGGAGTGGATCGAAACCCGTGGTATCTCCATCGAAAAGATCGCTCTGAATCCCATCACCCTGAATCCTGAGGATATGAAGAAGATCCAGGAGATGGAGGATTCCATGTCCTATGGCTCCAATGCTGCTATGGCACTGGGCCGTATGACCACCGCTCAGGCAAATGCTATGGAAACCGCAGCCGGCAATACCGCCGGTGCGATGACCGGCTTCCTGGGTATGGGTATGGCCGGCAACGCAATGGGCGGCTTCAATCCAGCTCAGCAGATTGCTATGATGCAGCAACAGCAAGTACAACAGCAGGCTGCTCCTGCACCTGCAGCACCTGCTGCTAATGGTTGGAAGTGCGCTTGCGGTGCAATGGCTACCGGTAAGTTCTGCCCCGAGTGCGGCGCCAAGAAGCCTGAGCCTCAGGTAACAGGTGGCTGGAAGTGCTCCTGCGGTGCAACCGCTACCGGCAAGTTCTGCCCCGAGTGCGGTCAGCCCAAGCCTGCAGAAGCAGCCGGCTGGACCTGCTCCTGCGGCACCACCAACACTGGTAAGTTCTGCCAGAACTGCGGTGGCAAGAAGCCTGAGGGCGTTCCCCAGTATAAGTGCGATAAGTGCGGCTGGCAGCCTGCCGATCCCACCAAGGCACCTCGTTTCTGCCCTGAGTGCGGCGATCCCTTCGACAACGGCGACATCATCTAAGGAGGATATACCATGGGTTTGTTTGATGTTTTTAAGAAGAAAGATTGCGAGATCTGCGGCAAAGAAGTAGGCATGTTCGGCTATAAGAAGCTGGAAGATGGCGAGATCTGCAAGGATTGCGTCAAGAAGCTCTCTCCCTGGTTTGAAGAACGCCGTCATTCAACCGTTGCTCAGATTCAGGAGCAGCTGGCATACCGCGCAGAAAACGAGAAAAAGCTGGCTGATTTCCGCGTTGCAAAGGTGATTGGCGACTACTACAAGATGTACATCGAGGAAGTCAACGGCATTCCCACCCGTTTCTTTGTCACAGAGGCAGAGGAATATCTGTGCGAGAACCCCGATATCATTGCCTTTGCAGATTTGATGTCCTGTTCCATTGATGAAGACAGCCATGAAACCGAGTTGAAGCGGGATGACGGAAATGGCAACAAGGTCAGCTACAATCCTCCCAGATATGAGACGGATTATAACTTCTATGTGGAAATGCAGATCGCAAATAACCCCTATTTTGATCATATCCGTTTCCGCATCAACGACAGCACGGTTACCCTGGAAACCCGTGGCAGCAGCTCTGTCAGCTTCCTGGGCATGAATTTCAATTCCGGCGCTGTCAATGTGGGCAGCCCCAGAGAGCAGCAGCGCTATGAGGCATACACGGCTATGTGCCGGGAAATTGAGGAAACCGTGCAGCGCAGCCGCAACACAACTCCGCAGGAAGCACCTGCGAATACACAGGATCTGGCACAGGTACTGCTTGCAAAAATTCCCAATGCAAAAATGGAAGAGCTTGACGCTTTGCTCAAAGAAGCTTCTGATATTACGATTTTGAATCGGCCTGATTATAAAGAGATTCAGGAAAAGATAACTAAGGCAATCAGCGACAGAGCGCTGGAACTTCATGCGATGCGTGTCGGCAATCAGACAGCCGCTGCGGCAGCTGCCGTACCTCAAGCATCTGCTGGCCCCAAGGTCTGCCCCAACTGTGGTGCACCTGCCGAGGGTGGCAAGTTCTGCCAAAGCTGTGGCTCTCAGCTGGCATAAAAAGCCGGGATAATCTTGCAAAAGGAGTGAATCAATTTGGCTGTATTACAGAACTTTAAGTGCCCCTGCTGTGACGGCGCAATTGAGTTTGACAGTTCCTCTCAAAAGATGAAATGTCCTTATTGCAGTTCGGAGTTCGAGGTGTCGGATCTTCAGGCATACAGCAACGCATTACACGATCAGATAGAGGATAAGATGCAATGGGATACTACAGCCGGTACACAGTGGCAGCCGGGCGAAACCGAGGGTATGCGTATCTATACCTGCAATACCTGTGGCGGAGAGGTGGTTGGTGATGAGACCACCGGTGCTACGGAATGTCCCTTCTGCGGAAATCCCGTGGTCATGACCGGACAGTTTGCCGGAGATCTGAAACCGGATCTGGTGATTCCGTTTAAGCTGGACAAGAAGGCAGCAATCAAGGCACTGCAAAAGCACTATGGCGGTAAGAAGCTACTGCCTAAGGTGTTTAAGGATCAAAACCGGGTGAAGGAAGTTAAGGGCCTGTATGTTCCTGTGTGGCTGTTTGACGCAGATGCAGAGGGTTTTGTGCAGTATAAGGCATCCCGGGTGCGCACCTGGAGCGACAGTAATTACAATTACACAGAAACCAGCTTTTACAATGTGATTCGCGGCGGCAATCTTGCCTTCACCAATGTGCCTGTTGACGGATCCACAAAGATGGATGATGCGCTGATGGAATCCATTGAGCCGTACAACATTACGGAGGCTGTGGATTTCCAGACGGCATATCTGTCCGGTTATCTGGCTGACAAATACGATGTAAATTCGGAAGACAGCATCCAAAGAGCAAACGAGCGCATCAAGAAAAGTACAGAGGAAGCCTTTGCTTCTACTGTACATGGCTATACCACCGTTACCCCCACAATGACCAACATCAGCCTGGCTAACGGCACTGCAAAATATGCGCTGTATCCCGTGTGGATGCTGACCACCCAGTGGAACGGACAAAAGTATACCTTTGCGATGAACGGTCAAACCGGAAGATTGGTAGGCGACCTGCCGCTGGATTCTCAGGCATACCGCAAGTGGCTGGTGGGATTGACGGTATTGTTCGGCGCAATTGCCTTTGGCGTGCAATACCTGTTCTGGTTGCTGTAAGGAGGTGGGCAATATGAAGAAAATTATCTCGTTGTTGCTCGCGCTGATGCTGTGTGCATCCCTTACGATTACCGTATGCGCAGCGGATACCGAAGCAGAGGAAAACTTTATCTATGATTATGCTGACCTTCTGGCCTCCTACGACGAAACCCTTCTGAACCTGAAACTGTCCGAAATCAGCGAGAAGTATCAGGCAGAGGTTATCGTTATGACCACCAATTCCTTGGATGGTAAGAGTATCGACTCCTATTTGAGTTCTACTTACGATGCAGAAGGCTTCGGCTATGGTGAGAATCACGACGGCGTGCTGTTGTTGGTGTGTATGGAACTCCGGGAATGGCGGATTCTCAGCAACGGTTTCGCAGGTGAGGCTATCACTCCCGATACCATCGATACGATTGGCGAGGAATTCTCCGCCGACCTGACCAACGGCGATTATTACAGCGCGTTTAAGACTTTTGCCGATGAGTGTGACTATTACCTGAACGGTTATATCAACGGCTTCCCCTTCGAGTTCGGAAAGGCACTGCTGATTTCCCTTGGCGTAGGTATTTTAATTGCCCTGGGTATCACCAAGGGCTGGAAGAAGCAGCTGAAATCGGTCCGAAAGCAGAGCAAGGCCAATGCTTACGTCAAGGCCGGCAGTATGCAAATCACCCATTCCGGCGACTACTTTATGTATCGCAACGTGACCAAAACACAGAAGCAAAGCAGCTCCTCTTCCGGTAGTGGCAGAGGTGGCTCTTCCCGCAGCACCGGCGGCGGTAGTTTCTAAACCAAAAGTTCATATCGGGAATGGCGGAATACCGCCATTCCCGATATGGTGTTTGGTCTTTTCAGCAAAGGCAATGCTTGTCGTTGCTTTTCCTGAGAAGATGAATCCCAATGATTTTGAAAGGAGAATGGTTATGGATATGATTGGCAAGTGGAAAGTGGTAAAGGTCGGCGTTTTCGACATGGACGAGGGTATGCAGATGAAGACCCTAGAGGAAGTTATGTCCATGGAGGATACCGAAGAGATTCAGGAAACCAAAGAGATGGCACAGGTTACCTTTTTGTGGGTCACAGCAAAAACCATGCAGCTTCGTGCCATCGTGCCTCCCGAGGCTATCGAAGAGGCAAAAGAAGCCGGAGAAGAGATTCCCCTCAATAAGGATGGCAGCGTAACCATCCAGAGAATGCCATGGAAGGAAGAAGACGGCAAGATTCTCTGCAAGATGGGCGATCAGGGTGAAATCGATGGCGAAGAAATCGGTCCCTGGCAGGTCGTCGGCCCGGACGAGAATGGTATGCTGACATTTGGTATGCTGGGCTTTGTAAAGGAATAAAACACCGATAGATTACGGGAGAAAGCTTATGGAATGGGTAAAAGTGGAACAGACAGCCGGGGATGGTTTTGTGAAGGTGCTTTACTCTGTGTCAAAGGGCAGTTTGCTGTCTGCCCCGGCAAAGGAAATGTTGGCAAAAGACACAGACGAGGCAACGCTGAAGGGGCGCCCCTGGACAGAGTATACCCTGATCCGTGTGGAGAAAGGCCAAAATGCGGTGCTTCTGGAAGGCAATCGTATCCTTGCGTCCTGCGGAAGACCCGGAGATTATCGCATCGAGGCGGAAGAAGATATTTCCAAAGCAAAGGTTTATTTTGTTCGTACCGAGATGATTTCCAGCAAAGTACATGAAAGCAATACGGGAATCGTATATCCCGCAAGGGAGCCGGAATTAAAGGTGGAGCAGGACATCCGCCTGCGTACCGCTTTGTATTTCAATTACCGCATTAAAAATCCCAAGACCTTTCTGCGCTATATGGCAGAGGAGAAATCCAAGCGGATTTCCCATCAGGGTATCGATGCCCAGTTGTATAGCGTGTTTTCTCTGTGTATGCCGGACGTTTTAGCGCAGCTTTCCGCAGAGGGTGTGGCGTACAACCAGCTGACGATGTGCCGGGAACGGCTGACAGAACTTATGGCGGAAAAACTGGAATTGGCGTGGCTGAACTCCCGTGGCATAGAACTTAAGACCTTTGCCTTTGTGAAAGCAGAACCTTACAAGGTGGATGAAAAGGCATTTGTTGAAAAATGCAGTCAAGCGCAGGCAGCTGATGATGTGACGAGCGAAGCCTTCAGCGCGGAATTTGAAAAATTGATGAAGGGCCTTGGTCAGGCGGCAGGGGATGCACTGAATGCCTTCCAGGAGGAGCTTTCCTCCATTTTCGGCGGCCTGGCAGATGCTGGAGACAGTGAAGAGGATGATGAGAAATTCGATGACTTGCTGAACAGCATCCTAAACGACAACGGTGTGGATGTGCTTGGTTCCTGGGAATGTCCTGAACTGAAGCAAATAGTCACCTTTGCACTGTTGGATGCTGCCATTGTAACAGATGGCAGAGAGGTTTGGCGGGGCGATTGGCAGGAGACACAGGACGAGGACGGCAATGTGCTGCTGGTCTGTCCTAAGGCGGATTCATTAGGCTGCTATGCGTATTTTGAGTATCACACAGATGCGGAAAATGCAGATGAGGAATATCTTGCAGGCGTTTTAGCCGATACCGGTACGGAAAAGCAATACATCCGCTTCGCCAAGATGAAGAAATGAATTTTGTTCGATAATGCATGGGAAGTGGTGGGGGTTCACCACTTCCCTTTGCTATAGAGGTGTGTACTATGAGCAACAAGCCAGATAAAAAGCAAATCAAAAGTAATATTAAGCAAACGCAGCAAATCGACAGTCGGTTGCAGGCTGCCCTGGCTGGAGAACGGGAGGAACTGGCGCAGTTGCGAAGAGCGGCGGACCAGTTCCTGAACGCAAGGATTCAGGCAACACTGGAAACAATGGATGTTGAAATGCTCACCCAGGGTAAGCAGAAGATCCGGATATCCTATTTGCGCTCCGCCGGTATCACAAATATGTGGCAGCTTTCCAAAATGTCCCGGCAGCAGATTGAGGCATTGGACGGGATCGGCGCACAAGGTGCTGCTGCAATCTATGATTTGACCAAGCAGATTGTAAAAAATGCCAAAGAAAAGCTTTCTGTACGCATTCAGACCGATTCCCCTACAAAGGCAGACAACGCCTTGGTAGCGGCACTGTACTGCGTGATCGTCCACGGTCAGCAGAAGCAACTGTTAAAAGCTCTGTATGAGCGACACCACAAGACGCTTGTCAAGGAGATTGCCACAGCACAAAAGGCCACCAGCGGTTTTTCCTGGTTCTTTGCCTCTGCAAAGGAACGGGAAACTGCACTGGTTGCAGCGGCAGCACTGCAAGAACGGCTGGAGGGTGAATTTGGCGACTTGTCTTTGTTGGAAGCCTATGAGGCAGTGCCTAAGGCAGACCCCACAGAATGCTACGCCCATTTTCGTGAACATGCCGCCGACTACTATGCGGCACTTGAAAAGTACTGCACACAGCTTCCTGTGGCGCAGGACACCAAAGCAGGTCTTCCGGAGGAACTGGTGGCGCAGATCGAGGCAACCCAAATCGACCTGACAGGGTTAAAAGCCACCCTCCGTAGCTACCAGGACTTTGGTGTCCGCTATGCGGTGCATCAGAAGCGCACCCTCTTGGGTGACGAAATGGGTTTGGGCAAAACCATTCAGGCCATTGCCACTATGATCGCTATGAAAGCATCGGGCAAGCATCACTTTATGGTGGTATGTCCTGCCTCTGTGCTGATCAACTGGTGCCGTGAAATACAGAAATTTTCTGATATGGAAGTCACCAAGATCCACGGCGCAGACGAAGAAGCCCTACTGCATTGGCGAGAAAACGGTGATATTGCGGTGACTACTTTTGAGTCCATCAGCCGCTTCGAACTGCCGGAAAAATTCAAGTTCGATTATCTGGTAGTGGACGAAGCCCACTATGTGAAAAACCCTGCCGCCCAGCGCACCGTGGCAATGCAGAAGCTGTTGGCAAAGACAGAAGGCGTTTTGTATATGTCCGGTACACCCCTGGTGAATCGGGTAGATGAAATGTGCTTCCTGGTGTCCTGCCTGCAGCCCCAGCTGAGCGCCCGTTTGGAGCAACTGAAGCTGGTGTCCACCGCCGAGCAGTTCCGTAGTGAACTTTCCGGCGTGTATCTGCGCCGTGTCCGTGAGGATGTTCTGACTGAACTTCCCGACCTGATCGAGAAGGAACAATGGTGCGAACTTGGTTCGGCAGAGCAGAGTATTTATCGGGAAGCTGTGGAATCCGGTAATTTGATGGCCATTCGTCAGGTGTCCTGGCAGGTGCCGGATCTGAAAGATTCCTCTAAAGCTATGCGCCTTCTGGAGATCTGCGAAAATGCCAAAGAGCAAGGTCGAAAGGTCATTGTATTCTCTTTCTTCCGCAATACACTGGAAAAGGTCTGCACGCTGTTGGGCGACCGTTGCAGCCAGATCATTTCCGGTGATATCAGTCCTGCCGTTCGGCAACAGATCGTGGACGAATTCAACGCTGCCGAAGCCGGTGTAGTGCTGGTCAGCCAGGTGCAAGCCGGTGGTACAGGCCTGAATATCCAGGCTGCCAGTGTGGTGGTATTTTGCGAACCTCAGCTGACACCTGCCATTGAAAACCAGGCAATCGCCCGTGCCTACCGTATGGGACAGACCCGGGATGTACTGGTGTACCGTTTGCTTGCCGACGAAACCATCGATGAGCGAATGCTGGAGATCCTGTCCGCCAAGCAAAAGGAGTTCGATGCCTTCGCAGAGGATTCTGTCATTGGCGATCTGCAAATGCAAAGCGACACCTCCTGGCTTACTAAACTTGTGCAGGAGGAGCAATCTCGCCTGGGACAGCAATGAATATGCAAAACAGCGGTCTTTTGATGTGAGGGAGTGGTGAGGGTTACGATCCTACCGACATAAAATCGGTTGTTTAACGAATGCAACGCTGGGCGCAACAGCGTTGCATTGTATCAAATTGCGTAGTATATGCCAAAAAAGAAACACCCCCCTGTGGGGTGTTTCTTTTTTTGGTATCTGTGCTGGGTCGAACAAATTGAATGCGGCGCGGAGGAGCGCCGCCGGCGACAG